>JBOGWU010000086.1:0-27415 GCA_050693935.1 Actinomycetota bacterium
CGCGTGTCGCGTGCGACGTGCGCCCACTTCCACCCGCAGGGAAGATTCTCGGCGGGGTTGGCGCCGATTACCAGGAACGCGTCCGAGTTCTTGAAGTCGACCCAGTGATTGGTCATGGCTCCCCGGCCAAACGAGGCGGCCAAACTGGCCACCGTGGGACCGTGTCAAACCCGGGCTTGTTGCTCGATGCCCACCGCCCCGAGGGCCCGGAAGATCTTGGTCGTGAGATAGCCCTCTTCGTTCGAGATCGTGGCGCCCCCGCCCCAGGCGAAGCCCTCGTTGCGGTTCACGAGATTGCCGTCGTCGTCGGTTTCGATGAAGCGTTCGTCGCGCGCGTCCTTCATGAGCCGGGCAAGCCGATTGAGCGCTTCGTCCCACGAGATCTCCGACCACTCGGTCGCGCCCGGCTCCCGGTGCATCGGCGCCTGTACGCGCTTCTCGCTGACCGCGAGCTGCATGGAGCTCGCGCCCTTCGGGCACAACGAACCCCCGTTGATCGGACTGTCGGGATCGCCTTCGATGTGGACGAGATAGGGCTTCGTGTTGAACGAAGTGGTCTCACCATGACCCGCGACATAGGCGATCATGGAGCAGCCGACGCCACAGTAGGGACACACCGACCGGATCTCCTTGGCGCGGCTGATCTTCAGCTCGCTCGCTTGCGCGAAAGCAGGCTCGAGATCAAAGCCGTAAGCCGCCCACGCCGCGCCTGCCGTGCCGGCAGCGGAAAGCTTGAAGAAGTCCCGACGAGTCAACTCCATACGACCCCCGATCCTCGCCCCCGCAAGCCTGTGAGGGCGTGCTCAACTGGTGGACTGGTTAGAAAGTACTACCCGGTGATGGACCCGTCCAGGAGATGTGTGAAGCTGAGAATCTCGTTCTAACCTGTTGTCTTGCTTTGCTCGAGACCGGCTGGGGCGACCGGGAGGAGTCACTTGCCGCAGGCAATCGCAATCACCGAGGAGAACGTCCGCAGGGCCCTGGGCTCGGTGGATGAGCCCGAACTCCGCCGGCCCATCACCGAGCTCGACATGGTCCGGGGCGTCGTAGTCGCGCCCGGCGGGGTTCGCGTGTCGATAGCACTCACCGTGGAGGACCACCCTCTCAAAGACAAAATCCACGACCAGGTTTTGGCCGCGGTGAGAAAATTGGGTGCCGAACAGGTGTACGTCGACTTCACGACTATGACCGACGACCAGCGCGCCGGGCTGCGGCGCCGGCTTCACGGCGACAGGGCCGGCTCCGTCGGCGACGTTTTCAAGTCGTCGAGGGTCATCGCCGTGGCCTCTGGCAAGGGTGGGGTGGGTAAGTCGTCGGTCAGCACCAACCTCGGGGTGGCCCTGGCCCGGCGCGGCCTGCGCACCGCGATCATCGACGCCGACGTCTACGGATTCTCGATTCCGCGCATGATCGGCATCGATCGAAAGCCGGTGATCATCGATCGGATGATCGTGCCGCCCGAAGCACACGGCGTGGCGGTGATCTCGATCGGCTTCTTCGCCACCGAGAACGATCCGGTTATCTGGCGAGGACCGATGCTGCACAAGGCGCTCACCCAATTCGTGACCGACGTCTACTGGGACGAGCCCGACATCGTGATCATCGATATGCCGCCCGGAACCGGCGATGTGTCACTCACGATGTCGCAATTCCTACCGGCCGCGGAGGTAGTGGTGGTGACCACTCCTCAGCCCGCGGCTCAGCGCGTTGCGCAGCGCGCCGCATACATGGCCCGCAAGGTGAATCTCTCGGTCGCAGGAGTGATCGAGAACATGAGCTGGTTCACCGGACGTGACGGCTTCCGGTACGAAATCTTCGGCTCCGGAGGGGGTGAGCTCCTGGCGCAGGAGTTGGGCGTCCCCCTACTTGGTGAGATCCCGCTCGTTCCGGCGCTGCGGGAGGGAGGAGACGTTGGAAATCCCATCCTCGTCGCAGAACCCGACTCCGAGGCGGCGCGCGCCATCGACTCGATCGCCGGCAAGCTGCTCGAGATGAGTCCGCGCCGCATTCCGCTTCCCGTCGTTAACATCGCTTCGCAGGATTAGCGGCGCCTCAAGTGGGAGAGCAGAGCTCGCAGCCGCACGACGACCGCAGCGTCTCCCACCGGTAGATCCCCGTCTCGTGTCTGTCGTTCCAGCGCAACGACAATCCCCAGGCGCCCACGAGCTCTGCGCCCGTCACCTCGAGTATCGCCGGCGCTCCAGGGTGAGGCCAGACCGCTTCCCCCCGCGCCCGCAGCTCGCGGCACTGTGCACAGCTGCAGCTCCGTCGCAACTCGACGAGCTCGAATCGCGAGGAGTGCTCGTCGGCCCAAACCACGACGAGGGTCTCCCCCTCGAGATCGATCGATCTTGCCTGCGTTTCGAGGTTCATGAAGCTCCGTGCAGGCGTTGCCTGAGCAGCGCTGCGGCGGCCGGAGGATCGGCCGCCTGAGTTATCGCCCTTACCACCACGATCCGGCGGGCCCCAGCGGCCATGACCTCGTCGAGGTTGGAGCCGTTGATGCCCCCGATCGCGAACCACGGCAGCGAGGTGTGCTGCTCGGCGGCGTAGCGAACGAGCTCGAGGCCCGCGGCGGGGCGGCCGGGCTTGGTGGGGGTCTCGTAGCAGGGGCCCACCGCGAGGTAGTCGATGAGATCCGAGCGGTCGAGCGCCCGGTCGACCTCACCGGCAGCGTGGGTCGATAGGCCCACGATTCCCTCGCCGAAGAAGCGCCGGGTGAACTCGATGGGAAGGTCGTTCTGGCCCACGTGCACTCCATCCGCCCCCAGGGCCAGCGCAACGTCGGGCCGGTCGTTGAGCACGAAAGGAACTCCTGACTCGCGGCACGCAGCCAGGATCGGATCCGCGAGCCTGAGCAGGTCGCCGGCCTCGGCCTCCTTCTCGCGCAGCTGGATCAGTTCCACGCCCGCATCGACGAGCTCGGGCACCAGCTCGGCGAGGCCGCCGGCCTCCAGTCGAGCGGGTGCCACCAGGTACAGGAAGGGATCGAACGTCATGGGAACGTCATAGGGCGATGGCGGTGGGACCGTCTCCATCCTGGTCGGTGATCGGGACATCGGGGTCCTCCCCGCTGCTGCGCTCGTGTTCCTTCATGCGCTCCACGATGCTGTTCATGATCGCCGGAGTGCGCAGCATGGCGATCGCGATGAAGCCGTAGGGAAACACGTCCATGAGGACCTCGTACCACCTCTTGTCGAGCAGACTTGCGCTGGCGATCCAGCCGAGCACCAGCCCGAGCAGGACTATCGCCAGCACACGAGGCACCCGGCTCCGGGCCACTGCCTCGAATCGCTCCCTCATCGCCCGCACCGCGCGGCGGCCGTGCTGGCTTCGCAACCGAAGCCAGGTCCTGCGAGCGGGATAGAAGCGGCCGAGGCCCTCCGCGAAGGCGAGCGCGAGCACGGCCAAGAACGAGGCGATGATGCCGGAGGTCATGCCCTCAGATTAGCGAGATCCCCGGTGAGCCTCGACGGGCTACCGCTGGCCTCCGACGACCGCCGCTTCACGGTTCGCGAGGGGCAGCGACAGAGTGATGTCGGAGACCTCAATGGTTCCCTCGGCGCTGGGGGCGAGAAAGCTTCGCGTGTCGTTGGCGGTGAGCTCGAGCTCGATGGTGTGGCCCTCGCCGAACGTGTAGGCATTGCCGAACAGCTTGAACAGCGCGCTCTGTGAGTCGGCGCTCAACAAGCGGAACACGCCACGGTCCACCAGCGTGTGGGCGCCGTTCTCGTCGACGTCCCAGAGCCGCGCCGAGACGTACATGTCGGGGGCGGCGGGATCGGCTGTAAACGACACCGTCGGAAGGCCGAGCATCGTCACCGACTCGGTCAATACCCCGGAGGTCGCGGCGACGTTCCCCTCGGCCAGCGGCTCGCTGGTTACGCGGCACTGGTCGCTCGAGGGCCCGCTCTGGGCTTCGATGGGATTGATGACCGCGGCCCGGGTGTCGTCGACCGCGGTGTCGAGCGTCGACCCACTCGTCGTCAGCTCCACCGGCAGGTCACCGGATTGCAGGCCGGACCAGGTCTTGGCCCTGAACAGCGCGCCGGGGAGACCGCTGTCGTCACAACGGGTGGTGCGCGCCTCGACTCGCCGCTTGGGCGCCTTGCCTTCGCCCCCGAGGTAGTGGTCGAACCACCGGTCGACAAGCTTGTTTACGTATGCGGCTTCGTCGCTCTTGTTCTGGGCGACTGGGTGGCCGAAGTCACCGAAGTACAGGTTCATCGGATAGGGCGCCTTGCGGTTCTTGTTGAGCAGGTTGTACAGGTTGAGCGACTGCGCTGCGGGAAAGACGGAGTCGGTGAGACCCTGCACCGCCAAGATCGCCGGATTGCCCCGGTCCTTGCGCATGTAGAGCGCCGATCGCTCCGATAGGAGCTTGTCTGCGGCATCCATCATCGCCGGGTTGGTCGCGTCGTAGGGCTCGCCGGCGAACACCGCGTCGCGCCACGCGCTCAAGTAGCCGGGAAGGCTGCCGGGCGAAGCGGCCTGGATGCCGGCAAAGAAAGAGGAGATGTAGCTCTCCTTTGCCACGCCTACCGGTTCCGCCAGCCTCTCGTTGAGACGCTCGTTCGTCTTCCTCTGGAGGAACCCGGTGTCGCCGGCCCTTCCGTTCGGAAACAGAGCATCCAGAAGGTCACTCCAGCCGATGACGGGGACGGCCGCCTTGACGCGCACTGCCTTTCCCGCCGGGGACTTCCAGGTGTTGTCCCGGGTGAGCATCCATGTTTGCCCGCCGCCATAGGAAAGGCCGAAGACACCGATCCCCGGCTTGACGGTAACGCCGTCCACGAGCGTCCCGTCCACCAATCGACCCACAAGATATTGCGTGTCCTTCACCTCGTAACGGCGACTCGCCAGTTGCGTGCGGCAGGCGAGGCTGGGCCCGTAACCCTCGTAGACCTCTGAGGGGACACCCTTCATCGTTGTCGACGGCGTCTCCTTGTCCAGGCAGGTCGCCTCGCTGCCGTGGTAACCGCGCGCCGTGTAGTCAAGCACCGCGAAGCCGCGCGCCGCGTACTGCGCGGGCTCTCTCCAAAAGCTCTCACGAGACCCTCCGAGGCCGTGCAGCATCACGATCAGCGGGAAGGGACCACTCCCCCTGCGTGGCAGGGTGACGTCGACATCGAGCGCGGCGCTCCCGTCGAATGACTTGACTATCCCGTTGTTGGGGCCCCCGACGTCGTCGACCCTTACCTGGCCCCCGCACCAACGCACCTTGCCCTCGAGCTTCAGCTCTCTCAGCTTCTGGGCGCGGTGGAGGGGCGCCTGCTCGGTGCATTGGAGCGGCGCGACGGAGGGGCGTGGAGCGGTGGTCTGGGTCGGGGCCACCTCGAAAACCGGGGGGCCGGCGGAGGCGGGGGCGAGCGCGCAAAGCGAGCCCAATAGGGCGAACGCAAGCAGAAACGATAGGCGTCTGGCCAGCAAACTGTCTCCCACCTAGGCGCTGGTTGAACTCTCAACCGTTTAGACGATGAAACCTATCGCCTGGGTGCCTCAATGCAACCGCCTCTCGAGGTATTTCAAGGGCGGAATTGTCCGAATGGCGCCTAGCCCACGCGTGGGAGGGGGCCCGTATCGGCCTCGTCGGGCCTGAACTCTTCTCTTATTTCCGCATACCAGTCGTCCCACTCAGGGTCCAGTTCCTCTTCGTCGACCTCGATCATGGCGGGGAGCGGCTCCCCCATGATCACCTCCATGACGTCCCGGTAGAAGCCGTCGGGGTCGGGGACCCGCTCGAGCACCTTCACCGGTGAGTCGGGCGCCGTCGGCTCGATGCTCAACGAACCGAAGCCGAGCAGCCGCCCGGGAATCGAGCGCCGGTAGCCGAGGTCGTGGATCCGTGTGTAGGGCCACGACGACACCCTCTTGGCGATCAGGCCGTCGACCTCGACGATGCGCTGGTCGGTGACGACCAGGCGCTCGCTCCACCAGCGCCGCAGCCTTAGCAGGAAGCGAAGGAGCACCAGCACCGCGGCGGCGCCGCAGACCCGATCCACGGTGTCGACGCCTGAATGAGGACCGGTTAGGAAGCCGAGAGCGCCTAGGCCGGCGAGTAGCGCCAGCGTCGAGAAGGCGGGGCGTGCCAGCACCAAGGGGTGCCTGCGCGTCACCCGGATGACCTCTTCGCTCGGACCCAGGTAGCGGTGTGCCATCCCGCTAGGCTACTGAAACAACGCTAGTAACACCAGCAACACCGGCAACAACTGCCACCAGGCGGCTACGCCGCCTCCGACCACCACTCCAGCCACAGACGCCGGGAGGCGCGCAGGTACTCCCGCTCGCGCGAGAACACCTCCAGGGTGACGGTGCCGTCGTAGCCCGCCCGCTTGATGGCCCGGATCGCGCCCCGCCAGTCGATGACCCCCGCCCCCAGCGGCAGGTGCAGATCAGCCTCGCCCCCCCGGTTGTCGCTTACGTGGACGTGGCTCAGCCGGTCCGAGAAGGCGGCGAGAAACTCGGGGGTTTGGTTGGACTGCCCGAGGCCGAGGCGGAGGTTGGCGTGGGCGACGTCCAGATGGAATCGGGCCTCCGGAACCTTCTCGAATATGGGCAGGAAGTCGTCGACGCGAGCGAAGCCACGGTCGATGTTCTCGACCATCAGCCGGATGTCGCGCGCCGCGGCGACCTCGGCCAGCTCCGCGATCGCGTCGGCGTTGCGGGCGCGCATCTGCTCGGGGCCGTGCAGCGGGACACGATTGTCGGGGTGCACGTTGACCAGCTCGACCCCCGCGTCGGCGAAGCAGTCGAGGCCCCGCTTGTAGAGGTCGTGAGCCTGTTTGCGGAGCTCCTTGAAGGGCGAGGCGATCGGAAGGTAGTAGGCGGTGTGGCCCACGGCCCCAAGCCCCAGGTCGCCGATCAACTGTCCGACCTCTTTGCCGTCCGGCAACCAGGCCGCGGGCGGCTCGAGGGTGAGATCGATGAAGTCGAAGTTGTCCTCGGCGATTCGGTGAATCTCTTTCAGCACCGAGCGACCGGGAAAGTTCATTGCGCCTACTTGCATGCTGACGAGTGTGGCACACCGTTGCATAGGTATCCTCGGCGTCAATGGAGACCTACGAAGCAATCATCACGCGCCGCTCGGTCCCCAAGCTGACCGACGAGGTGCCCGACAAAGCGAGCGTGCGGCGACTGCTGGAGGCCGGAGTGCGCGCTCCGACTCACCACCTCACGCAACCGTGGCGCTTCCTGGTGCTTACCGGCGTTGCCCTCGAGGAGTTTGGTGAGGCCTGGGCCAGGGGGGCCGAGCGCGAAGGCAAGGACCCCGAGTCGGCCCGCGCCAAGTCCCGGCGCGCGCCGGTCATCGTCGTGATCGTCGAAACCCCCAAGCACCATCTCCCCAAGGTTCAGGAGGTCGAGGAGCACCACGCCGTCGGCGCGGCCATGCAGAACATGCTCCTGGCGGCTCACGACATGGGACTCGGCGCCATGCTGCGCACCGGCCCGGCGGCCCACATCCCCGAGGTACACGACTACCTCGGCCTAAAGGAGGGCGACCTCGTGGCCGGGTACGTCTACGTCGGGTATCCCGAACCCGGTGGGGATCGCCCGCTCACTCGGCGCACCGATGCCGCCGACATAACCGAGTGGAGGGGCTGGTGAACGAGCGGCCCAAGTCCGGCGCGCAGCGCGCCGCTTTCTTCGACCTCGACCGCACTCTCATCCCCGGCTCGAGCCTCTTCCTGATGGCGCGCGGCGCCTACGAGCAGGATCTGTTTCGCGTTCGCGACATCCTGCGCTTCGGCTGGGGGCAAATGATGTTCCGCCTGCGCGGCGAGAACCAGAGCGGTATGGATCTGTCGCGCGAATCGACGCTCGAGTTCGTTACCGGCAAGAGTCAGACCGAGCTCATCGAGATGGGTGAGGCGATCGCCGACGAGCGAATTCTGCCCCGCGTGTACGAGGACATCGTGCGCGTGATCAAGGGACACCACGACCGCGGCGACCTCACCTTCCTGGTCACCGCCTCGCCGATCGAGCTCGCCAGCCGGATCGCCAATTCGCTCGACATGGCGGGAGCGATCGCCACCCTCTCGGAGGTCGATCGCGACGGCTTCTACACCGGACGACTGGTGGGGCCGGTCATGCACGGGCCCGAGAAGGCCGCGGCGGTCGTCGCCAAGGCCACTGAGCTCGATATCGACCTTCAGAACTGCCACGCCTACTCGGACTCCAGAAACGATCTGCCGCTGCTCGAGGCGGTCGGTCACCCTCACGCCGTCAATCCCGAGCACAACCTGCGCCGGATCGCGCTGACGCGCGGCTGGCCCATTCACGAGCTCCGAACCCGGCGCCGGGCGCTGCTCATCGGAGTCCCCGCGGGCCTGGGCGGCGCAAGCCTGTTCGCCGGTGGCGTGGGCCTCGGGGTGTGGGTGGAGCGGCGCAGGCGTAGCGCGCGGCGCCGCGAGGTCGCCAGATTCCTTCGCCGGTTCCGGCTCGAGGAGGTGCGGAGGCGGCGCCTCGGCCCTCGCTACCGGAGACGCTAGGGCCCGGGCGACGGGGCCGTCGACCACCGATGTAATCGTGTGGAGGAAAACTGATCGCGAACGACCCGCAAGCTCCACACGATCGCCGGTCGGCTAGTTGGCGATCACGTCCACCAGATCCATCGTTAAGTCGTAGCTCCGACGCCTGTCTACGGTGTGCTCGACTTATTCGAACCGACTTCACGCGTTCAGAAGCTCTGCCAACTCCTTGGCGTTGCGTTGTGCGTAGTCGCGATAGCAATTGTTCATCAGGATGTGAGTCCGGTCGGTGTCCTTGCCGAGGGCCTCGATGCGCGGCACCCACTCCTCGAGCTCCTTCGTTTCGTAGTCGTACCGGAAGCGCTTGGACACCGACTTGCTCTCCCAATCGTCGGCGTTGCGGCCGTGAAACCGGACCACCGCCACATCCGAGGTCGCCGCGGTCACCGCCGGCATCGATGACTTGAAGCCCTGGGGCATGTCGACGCACACCAGAGGCAGTCCGTGGCCCTCCAGGAACTCGATGGTCTCCTGCAGATTGTCTCCGCGCATCCAGGTCTCGTTGCGAAGCTCGACGCAGATGCGGTAGGGAGCCGCTCGCTTGGCGCACTCGAGGACGTAGTTCTTGTTGGCGCGCGAGATCACGAACCAGGGCGGGAACTGGAACAGCAGCAGCCCCAGCTTTCCGGCCTCGTCCAGTGGCTGCAGAGCCGAGAGGAAACGGTCCCACACGACATCAACGGTCTTGTCGTCCAGGTCGCCGGGGTAGAGGTTGCGTTTGTCGCTGTTGACCTCAAGGTCCTTGTACAGAGCGTCGGTCTTCGTTGGGTGCTGGGTCAGCAACGAAAACGCCTTGATGTTGAAGGTGAAGCCGTCGGGCGTGCGCTCGGCCCAGCGTTGGGAGTTGGCCTCGCTCGGCGGGAAGTAGTAAGTCGAGTCGACCTCGACCAAAGGAAACTGCGACGCGTAGTACTGAAGTCGCTTCTCTGCCGTCTTGGCCTCGTCCGGATACCAACCCGACTCGATGAGAGTCTTGTCCGTCCACGACGCGGTGCCGATCAGGATCTCACCCATGAAGCTGAGTCTAGGACGGTGTGACCGGCTCGACCGGCGTTCGGGTTACGGCTAACGAACGCTTGCGCGCTTCTTGCGCGAACCAGCGCGCGTCTCGCAGCGCGCAGCCCCCGGGATCGTTGTTGAAGTAGACGTAGGCGTCGAGGCCCGCGAAGTCGTCGCCGAGGCGCTCTGCCCAGGTAGCGAGGGCCGAGCGCCCGTAACAGGGTGCCGGCGACGCGGCGCCGGCATGAAGCCGAAGGTAGGTCCAGTCGGCGGTACGCCACAGCTCGCTCGCGGGCCGCGAGCCGCGGTCGGCAAGACATAGCGCGGCCCCGCGCTTCTCGAGCAGACCGCGCGTTGACGCGGTCCACCACGAATCGTGCCGGAACTCGACGGCGACCCGCACCTCGTTGGGAAAGCGCTTCAGGACTCGATCGAGCAGCTCGTGGTCGGCACGCAGCGTGGGCGGGAGCTGCAGCAGGACCGGACCCAGCTTGTCGCCGAGGTACTCGACCCTGCCGAGGAAGCGGTCGACCGGCTCGGCCGGGTCCCGAAGCCGCTTTATGTGAGTGAGGTAGCGGCTCATCTTGACCGCCATCACGAAGTCGTCGGGAGTCGAGTGCTTCCACGCGGCGAAGCGATCGGGCTCGGGGAGGCGGTAGAAGGCGTTGTTGGACTCGACCGTCACAAACCGCTGCGCGTAGAACTCGAGCCAGGCTCGCTGAGGGACACCGTCCGGGTAGAAGCGCCCGCGCCAGTCTTTGTAGTGCCACCCAGAGGTGCCGAGCAGTATCGTCATCGCAGCCTCGTCTTCCGCCTCCGATGGAGCGTAGGGGTCCGGCCGGTTGCCAGGATAATTTCCCGACTCATCTGGTTTGCTTGCTTCG
The DNA here is from genome assembly GCA_050693935.1 of Actinomycetota bacterium. Taxonomy (GTDB): domain Bacteria; phylum Actinomycetota; class CADDZG01; order CADDZG01; family WHSQ01; genus WHSV01. Next base: position 10,412 of record JBOGWU010000086.1, read on the forward strand.
CATGTGGGAAACCCACAATCCAAGCAGCACACAGCTCTCCCTGTGGCCGCGGGGGCTCAAAGGGGGAACGATCCGTCTCTTCGGCGGGCCTCGCGGGACCGCCGGAGACGGATCGTACGCAGCGCACGCGGTTCGCCCGGTGGCGCCAGAGTTCTGCGGCCGCCGCCGGGCCGTCCGCCGGAACCCCTATCCGAGGTCCGGCCTTCCCTCGAAGGTGGTCGACGGCTCCGCGTAGAGGCGCTTGGGAATGCGGCCCGACCGCGCGGCAAGCCGGCCTGCCTCGACCGCCTTTCGCATCGCCTCGGCCATGCCGGCGGGGTCGCGCGCCCGAGTCACCGCGCTCGCGAGCAGCACGCCGTCGCAACCGAGTTCCATGGCCAGCGCCGCGTCCGAGGCCGTACCGACACCCGCGTCGAGGATGATGGGTACGGAGGCCCGTTCCACGATGATCGACAGGTTGTAGGGGTTGAGGATGCCCATGCCCGATCCGATGGGTGATCCGAGCGGCATGACTGCAGCGCAGCCTGCGTCCTCGAGCCGGCGAGCCAGAACGGGCTCGTCGGTCGTGTAGGCGAGCACCGTGAAATCGTCGTCGACCAGTTGCTCGGTCGCGTCGATGAGCTCGGGACCGTCGGGCAGAAGCGTCTTGTCGTCGCCGATGACCTCGAGCTTGATCCAATCGGTCCCGAAGGCCTCGCGCGCGAGTTGGGCCGTCAGCACCGCATCGTGGGCCGTGAAGCAGCCTGCGGTGTTGGGAAGCAGCTTGATGTCGTTGCGCTCCAAGACGTCGAGGACCGAGCCGCGTGCGTCGGGGGTGATCCGGCGCAGCGCGACGGTCGCCATCTCCGCCCCCGACGCGACGAGGGCGGCCTCGATGGCCTCGATGCTGCTCGCTCCCCCCGTGCCGATCAGAAGGCGAGAGTGAAACTCGCGGCCCCCGATGGTCAGCGGATCATCCATCGGGCCCTCCGTTGTGCTCCTCCGCCGATCGCACCCAGCACCTCTACCCGGTCTCCGTTAGTCAGTTCGGTGTCGTCCCAGCTAGAGCGCGACACGACCTCGCCGTTGATCGCCACCGCGATTCCGGCCCTTCGCCCGTTGCGCGTCTGCGCCTCCACCACCGCACGCACCGTCGTACCATCCTCGAGCACCGCGTCGCGCCCGTTCAGCTTGACCTTCAAGCGACGCGCTCCTTGCTGAAGCGGCGCGGCGAGAAAGCCTCGATCAGTTTGGGGGCCTCGCCGGTAACCAGAAGCTCGGCAATGGCCGCGCTCGTGATGGGAGTCAGTAGCACGCCGTTGCGGTAGTGCCCGGTTGCGATCACCAGTCCCTCGACCTCGGTCTTGCCCAGAATCGGCGCGTTGTCCGGAGTCCCCGGCCTCAGCCCGACCGAAGTCTCGACCAATTCGAGCTCGGTGACTCCGGGCAGCAGCTCGAATCCGGCGCGCAGAAGGTCGTGGACTCCGCCCGCGGTCACGCGCTCGTCGAAACCGCGCTCCTCCACGGTGGCTCCGATCACCACGCGCCCATCAGGTCGCGTCACGATGTACGCATCGAGTCCGCGCACGTTACGGGTGGCGAGACGAGCCTCGGCGGGTCCCCGTAGGTGTAGCAGCTGTCCCTTGACCGGACGCACCGGCGGGGCAACGCCGGGCGGAAGCCCTTCGATGGGGGTCGCGATCGCGCCCGCGGCCAGCACCACCGACGAACAGCCGATGCGCTCGCCGTCGGCCAGCCGCACCCCGGCGACGCGCTCGTGTTCCAGTTCCAGGCCTACTGCACGCCGGCGAACGACGTGAACACCGCTGCGCTCGGCCGCGATCAGAAGAGCGTCCACCAGCGCGCGGTTGTCGATCTGGTGGTCGCCGCTCACCAGAATGCCACCGCGCGTGGACGGCGCGAGCGCGGGCTCGAGTCTGCGACACTCCCGGCCGCGCAGACGTTCGACCTCCAAACCGAGCCCTCTCTGAAACTCGAACAAGCTCTCCAGCGCAGCGTTGTCGTCTGCGTCGCGTGCCACCGTGAGGGTCCCGCATTCGGCGTAGCCGGGATCGCGACCCGAAGCCTCGGATAGCTCCGCAACGAACTGCCGGTAGGAGGCGCTGGACTCGAGATTGAGCGCGAGCAGGTCCTCCTCGCCGTAATGAACCTCGGTGACGGGAGCCAGCATGCCGGCCGCAGCCCACGACGCGCCACGGCCCGGATGAGGGTCCACCATCGCGATCGCAAGACCGCGCTCGGCCGCGCGCCACGCGATCGAAGCTCCGATTACTCCTCCGCCGACGACGACGGTATCTGGTGCGGTCATGAAGCAGGCCTCCCTACGCCGGCATGAACCGGATCAGGTAAGTGCGGGTCGTGAGCGCTGGCTCACCTCTCAGCCCGGTGCTCCGGACTCCCCGGTGATCGTTGCTCCCAGTATAGGAAGCTCGCCGCTATCCGTATTAACTGCGCTTCGGCGCCGTTAGGTTCGGCTTGGGGCCCTGATGATCGAGTAGCGATCCATCTGCAAGCACCAGATTCTTCGAGAGATGGACGACGGTTCCCGACTCGGGGTCGTTGAGGAATTCGACCCGATCGACGAACGCTCGCATCAACAGGATGCCCCGGCCCCCCTCCTCCGTCGGGTCGAGAGCTCTCGCCTGGTTTTGCGACCCATCGGGGAAACCGGGGCCCCGGTCCTTGATCTTTATGTCGGCACGATCGTGAGTGATGGAAACTTCTACCTCGTAGTCGGCCGAGTGGGGTTCGGCATGTTTGAGGACATTGGTGCAGGCCTCGGTCACCACGATCTCGACGTCTTCCACGCAGCGCTTGTCGATTCCGAGATCGAGCATGGTCGATCCCAGGATGCGCCTGGCAACAGGAATGCTCAGCGCCTCGCGTGGCAGCGTCAATGAGAAGGCGAACTCCATACTTGGAGCCTTCCCGCACCTCGCGGGTCAAAACCGGAGCCGCTGCCCGCTGGAGCCGTCTAGGGAGTCTTCAGCACCTTGACAAGGGCCCGGCAGGCAGCCTCGATGTCGTCCGATGAGACGTCTCGATGGGTGACGAGGCGCATCATGGTCGTGGGTCCGCCCAGCGTCAGCACCCCTTCGGAGCGGAGTGCGTCACTGACCTCGCTGCCGTTCGTATCGAATGCGCCGAGATTCACGTAGATCATGTTGGTCTCGACCGCGTCGAGGTCGACCGAATCGGGATTCAGGTCGGCCAGGACCTCGGCGAGTCGCCGGGCATTGGCGTGGTCGTCCGCGAGCCGCGCCGGTCCCGTCTCGAGCGCGACGCGCGCCGCGGCTGCGATCACCCCTGCTTGTCGCATCCCACCGCCGAGTCGCTTGCGAAGCCGGTGGGCCTCGGCGATGACTTCAGTCGAGCCCACAACCATGGAGCCGACCGGCGCGCCCAGTCCCTTGGAGAAACAGAACGTCAGCGTGTCGACGCACGCGGCCCACTCGGCCGCGGGGGTGCCCGTGGCGGCCTGCGCGTTGAAGATGCGCGCGCCGTCCATGTGCAACGCGACTCCGCGCTCGCGCGTAACCTTCGAAACGGCGCGCGCCTCGTCGATGGGAAAGACCCGGCCCCCCGCCGAGTTGTGGGTATTTTCCATCGCCACAACCGCGGTATGGGGGTTGTGCTCGGTTCCGACGCGGATCGCGTCGCTAACCTGATCGGCCGAGATTACGCCGTTGCTTCCGACCAGGGGTCGCATCATGAGGCCGAGATGCACGGAAGCCGAACCGCCCTCGTAGTGAAGGAAGTGCGCGCCCGCCTCGCACACCACTTCGTCGCCGGGCCGCGCCAGCGATCCGAGTGAAACCTGGTTACCCATCGAGCCGGTGGGGACGTACAGCCCGGCCTCCTTGCCGAGCAGTTCGGCCGCGTAGTCCTGCAGGGAGTTGACGGTCGGGTCGTCGCCGAAGACGTCGTCGCCGACCTCGGCTTCGGCCATGGCACGGCGCATCTCGGGCGTGGGTCGCGTAACGGTGTCGGAACGAAGATCGATGAAGTCAGTCATGGCATCCAGGGTAGCCGCTCACCCGAAGAACACCTCGGCCGTCTCGTAGATCTCGGCGTCGATGGTCTTGAGCTCGCCCACCGCGTCGGTGAGCGGAACCCGCTCGATGTTCGGCCCCCGAAGCGCCACCATCTGCCCGTAGTCGCGGTCGCTGGCGCAGTCGATCGCCGCGATCCCGAAGCGGGTCGCGAGCACCCGATCGTAGGCGGTGGGCGTTCCGCCTCGTTGAATGTGACCGAGAATCGTTGCGCGTGTCTCGTATCCGGTGCGGCGCTCGATCTCCTTCTCGAGCATGACGCCGATACCGCCGAGGCGAACGTGGCCGAACGAGTCGGTGGCGGTCTGCTCCGCCACCACGTCGTCGCTCTCGACCAGGGTCGCGCCCTCGGCCACGACCACTATCGAGAAGGTTCGGCCCGCCTGGTGGCGATGGCGGATGTGCTCGCAGATCTGCTCGATGTCGAAGGGTCGTTCGGGAACCAAGATGGCGTCGGCTCCCCCCGCGATGCCGGAGTAGGTCGCGATCCAACCGGCATGGCGTCCCATGACCTCGACCACCATGACGCGGTTATGCGACTCGGCGGTCGAATGGAGCCGGTCGATGGCGTCGGTGCAGATCTGCACCGCGGTGTTGAAGCCAAAGGTGAAGTCGGTGGCACTGAGGTCGTTATCGATGGTCTTGGGCACGCCTACCACGTGCACCCCCTCCGCATTCAGCTTGTCCGCCACTCCGAGAGTGTCCTCGCCACCCACCGCTATCAAGCAGTCGATGCGCTCCTCGGAGAGGCTCGCCTGGACTCGCTCTACGCCGCGCTCCTCCTTGAAGGGATTGGTGCGCGACGAACCCAGGATGGTGCCGCCGCGGTGCAGAATGCCCGAGGTGTTGTCCGGCGTCAGGTTGATCCGCTGGTTTTCGAGCACGCCTCGCCAGCCATCCTTGTAGCCCACGATGGCGTGGCCGTAGCGGTTGACGCCCTTTCGGACCACCGCCCTGATGACGGCGTTGAGACCGGGGCAGTCTCCCCCGCCGGTCAAGATGCCGATCCGCGCCACAGGCCCTCCTCAAGGCTCGACTTGGTTTCATGGCCGCGCGCCCTATTTAACCGCCTGAGTGGAGGCGCTCAATCGAGGCGGTCCCCCAACCGATGTATCCAATATGAGCAGATCCCGCTCGATGCTGGCGCGCCTGCTGCTGGCGGCCTGTCTGGTCGCCGGTCTGATCGCGTCCGCCAGCGCCCAGAGCGCCAGCGCCGCCGATCTCGAAACCGTGAGGGCGCGCGCCCAGAGCGTCGCCGACGAGGTCACCGCCCTCGAGCGCCGCATGGACGACCTGCGGCAGCGAAGGGAGGGACTCGACCAACGCATCGTCGAGTTGAGCGGCCAGATCGGCTCGCTGGAAGCGGAGATCCACGACATCGAGCGCAAGCTCACCGAGGCGCGCGACCTCTACGTCGAGAGGGCCATCGAGTCCTACAAGAGTGGAACCACGGGCATGAGGCTCGAGATGCTGCTGGCGGCCGAGTCCATCTCCGAGCTGATGACGGTGGCCGAGATCAACAGCGTGGCGGTGTCGATCGACGGCCGGAGACTCCAGGAACTGGAGGACGCCCGCCTCGACATCGAGGGGGCTCAGGACACACTCGACGCGCACAAGCAGGAGCAGATCGAGGCGCGTGCCGAACTCGAGGCGGTCGGCACCGAGATCGTAGCGACGCTCGACGACCGGCGCTCGCTGCTAGCGGAGCTTACCGACGAGGTAAGGGAGCTGGAGCGAGCGGCCCGGCGCGCGGCCGAGACCTCGCCGGTGCCGACGACCATCCAGCAGACCCTGCCCGCGGCCTCCACGGCCGGGTTGCCGGACGGCTATGCCTCGACCGGCGTGCACTTCGGCGGGGTCGCGTCCTGGTACGGACCCGGTTTTGCCGGCAACTCGACCGCCAACGGTGAGATCTTCGACCCCATGGGCATGACCGCCGCGAGCAAGGAGCTTCCCTTCAACACGCTTCTGTTCGTGAAATACAACGGGCGTGGCGTAGTCGTGCGCATCAACGACCGTGGACCCTACGTCGGCGACCGCATCCTCGACCTGTCGCAGGGGGCCGCGCAGGCGATCGGGCTCAGCGGCATCGGCTGGGTCGACGCCACGATCGTGCTCAAGAACTAGCCAGGCCGTCGGGGCTAAATGGCCTTCGCCTGGGCCAGGGTTTTCACAAGGCACACGATCGTGCCCTCGGGGCCCATCTGGATGTCGACCTCGTCCATCAGGCCGCGCATCAGATCGAGCCCATAGCCGCCGATGCGCTCCTCGAGCTCGGCCTCGGCGTCACGCGACGGATGCGATGCCTTCGACCACTGCTGGGTCGAATAGTCCTGGATGTAGAAGCGGGCCGCGGCTCCGTCTACCTCCCACAGGATCTCGGGGGGCGGGTCGTCGGTGCGGTGGCCGTGCAGCAGCGCGTTGGTACACGCCTCGGTGACGGCGACCAGACAATCGAAGGCCAGCGACGGATCGGCGTTCGCCCTGCCCAGATCTGCACGAATGGCTTTGCGAATGGCCGAAAGGCCAGCCTTGTCGGCCAGTGGACGCTTGTTTACAGCCACTGTCGCTGAGTCCTCGTGCCAATCACGCTCCCGCCCCCATGTTAGAGAGTTCACACCCCGGGCGGGTGTCAAACTCGGATATGCAGACTTTAGGTGCCTTCGCCCGCTTTGCTCGTCTCGTCAACGTTGCCGAAGAGGAGGGCAATTCAGTGGAGTCGGAGATTCTTTCGGGAGCCGAGGAGTTCAGTTTCCGCGGCGGAAGCGTGGGCGCGCTGCTGATCCACGGCTTCACCGGGAGTCCCCAGGGAATGCGCGGCCTCGGTGAGTACCTCGCCGAGGCCGACATCGCCGCCGAGGGAATCCGGCTGCCGGGCCACGGGACCACGTGGCAAGACCTCGACATGCGCCGCCCCCACGAATGGGTGGAGGCGGTCGAGCAGGGTTTCGCCAAGGTCGCGCAGGGCCGCGACAAGGTCTTTATCATGTCGCTTTCGTTCGGTTCCGCGCTGGCCATCGACTTTGCGGCTCGGCATCCGGAAAAAGTCGCCGGGCTCGTGTCGCTCGCCGGCTTCGTTTTGACGAAGGACCCCCGGCGGTTCCTCTCTCCTCTGATCCGGCGCTTCGCCAAGTCGATCCCCGGCGTCGGCGGCGACATCGCCGACCCGGACATGCGCGAGCTCGCCTACGACCGCCTCCCCACCACCGCGGCTTACTACATGCTGCAGTTCCTCAAAGGCGCCCGGCTCTCGCTTCCAAAGGTGACCTGTCCCCTGCTGGTCATGCATTCTCACAACGATCACACCGTGCACCCCGACAACGCCACCGAGATCTACGAACGAGCCGCCTCGGCCGACAAACACATCGTGTGGCTGGACGACAGCTATCACGTGCTCACGCTCGACGTGGATCGCGCCAAAGTCTTCGAGCAGACCTACGAGTTCATCAGGGAGAGAAGCTGATGCCGTCCGAGACGGTGACCCTCGAGGGTCACATCATCGATTCGCTGCTGCTGCCGAGAGTGCTCGATGAGATCGTCAACTCGGGCAACAGCTACGACATCATCGAGTTGACGGTCGGACAGACCAACGCGGACGCCTCGATCGCGCGCATCACGGTCACGACCGAAACCGATGAGGACCTCGTCTCCCTCCTCGATCAACTGCGCGTCCACGGCGCCAACCCTGAGACCGTTGAGGATGCCACCCTCGCCGAAGCCGACGTCGATGGGGCGCTACCGCCGGACTTCTATTCGTCGACCAATCTCGACACCCACGTGCGCATCCACGACCAGTGGATTCGTGTGAGGCATCCCGAGATGGACTGCGCCATCGTCGTAGAGGGTGATACCGCCCGGACGATCCCGATGGGCGAGGTCCGCAAAGGCATGCTCATCGTCATGCGCGGCCTCGGGATACGGGCGCTTCCACTCGAGAAGCCGCGCGGAGGCATCCGCTCCGAGTTCGAGTTCATGACCTCGGACATCTCGTCGGAGAAGCCCAAGGGTTTGATGCTCGACAAGGTCGCCGCGCAGATGCGAGCCGTCAAGAAATCCGGCAAGCGCATCATGTGGGTCGCCGGGCCCGCGCTGATCCATACGGGAACCGCGCCCGATGTCTCCGCACTCATTCGCGCGGGTTACGTCAACGCTCTGTTCGCAGGCAACGGCGTCGCCGCTCACGACATCGAGTCGAACATGTTCGGGACCTCGCTCGGCGTCCACCTCGACGCCGGAGTTGCCGCCGAGCACGGCCACGAGCACCACATCAGAGCCATCAACGAATGCCGGCGCCACGGCTCGTTTAGAGCCGCCATCGACGCCGGAGCGTTCGGCGACGGCATCGTCTATCACCTCGTCAAGCACGACTGCGACTATCTGTTCGGCGGAAGCGTGCGTGACGACGGTCCCATGCCCGAGACCGTGATCGACATGAACGAAGTCCAGCGGAGGCTCCGAGAGCTCATCTGGGGCGAGAACGGAGACGACCTGGTCGGCTACTGCATAGTCGTCGGCACGATGCTGCACGGCATCGCCACGGGGAACTGCCTGCCGGCCTCGGTACCGCTGGTGTGTGTGGACATCAACCAGGCGACGGTTACCAAGCTCATGGACCGGGGCTCGTGGCAATCCATTGGGATCATCACGGACCTGAGCCTGTTCGTACGAGAGCTGGTCGAACGCCTCGCGCCTGAGGAGCTTCAACGCGCGACAAGGTAGCCACGACTAGTCGCTCTTGAATCAATTGCCCGATGCTCAGAGCCTGAGGCGCTCCTTGAGGATGGTCGCGAGGTCGGGGGTCGTGGTTGGCTCGAGCTCGTAGGTCGCCCTCACCGCGGGCTTGTCGAGGGTGCAGACCTTGCGCAGGTCGATCGGCGTGGCGATCAACACCACATCCGCGTCAGACGCGTTGATGGTGTCGCTGAGATCTCGTCGTTGCTGCTCGGAGTAGCCCATGGCCGGGAGCAGTTCCTCGCCGATGTGGGGGTAGGCGGCATAGACGTCCTGGATGGATCCGCTGGCAAAGGGACGAGCGTCGACCAGCGCGGCCGCGCCGGCGCGCTTGGCGGCCACCACTCCGGCGCCGTAGCGCATCCCACCATGGGTCAGAGTCGGTCCGTCCTCTACCACCATCACCCGCTTGCCACGCAGCACTTCCTCGTCCTCGACGGTGATCGGAGAGCGCGCCTCGACGAGGAGGGCCGTGGGGTTGAGCTCGCCGATGGTCTTGCGCAGCGTGGCGAGATCGCCTTCTTGGGCCGAGTCGACCTTGTTGATGACCACCACGTCGGCCATTCGCAGGTTGGCCTCGCCGGGGTGATAGCTCGTCTCGTGGCCTGCCCGCAGAGGATCGGCAACCGTTATGTGGACGTCCGGGCGGTAGAACGGGAGGTCGTTGTTGCCCCCGTCCCAGAGCACCACGTCGGCGTCGTCCTGCGCCCGCTCGAGAATCGCGCCGTAGTCGATGCCAGCGTAGACGATCGATCCGCGAATGAGATGAGGCTCGTACTCCTCACGCTCCTCGATGGTGCAATTGGCGGCCAGCAGGTCGTCAAAGGTCTCGAAACGCTGTACCGCTTGTTCGACCAGGTTGCCGTAGGGCATCGGATGGCGCACTACCACAACTCTTTGGCCGAGGTCCTTGAGACACTGCGCGACGTGACGCGTGGTCTGCGACTTTCCCGAGCCGGTTCGCACCGCACACACGGCAACCACCGGTTTGGTTGAAGCGATCATCGTGGAGCGCGGGCCCAACAAGCGGTAGTCGGCTCCCGCGGCGAGCGCGCGTGAGGCGACATGCATAACGTGGTTGTGGCTGGTGTCCGAGTAGGCGAACACGACCTCATCGATCGCGTGCGCCTCGCAGAGACTCTCGAGCTCGTCCTCCGCGACTATGGGGATGCCGTCGGGATACAGCTTGCCGGCCAGCTCCGCAGGGTAGACCCGGTCCTCGATCCCGGGAATCTGGGTCGCCGTGAAGGCGACGACCTCGTGGGCGGCGTCGCGGCGAAAGGTGGTGTTGAAGTTGTGGAAGTCTCGCCCCGCCGCGCCGACGATAATGACCCTGCGCCTGCTGCCCTCGACCATTGCACTCCCCTCTAGAGAGCACGCATGGTACAGGAGCCGAGAGCCGAGCACCGGCCGCGAGGCGAGCGTAAAGTACCAGCCATGGCCAATCGAAAACTCACCAAGCGGGGCACGAAGCGGCGGGATCAGGTCATGGACACGGCGCTTCGCTTGTTCGCCGACCAGGGCTACCACGGCACCACGGTGGGTGACATCTGCGACACGCTCGGCGTCGGCAAGGGGGTCTTCTACTGGTACTTCGAGTCCAAGGAGGCGCTGTTCACTGAGCTGCTCCAGGAGTGCCTGCTCAAGCTGAGGCGGGCCCAGCGACAGGAGATAGAAAAGGTCACGCAGCCCGTCGCGCGCATCGAGCACGGCATCCGGGCATCAATCGACTTCTTCCGCGACACCCCCGCGTTCCTCTCGCTGATCCGTACGGCGGCCCGCTATGAGGAGTTCGCCGCGCTGGTTGCCCACGGTCAAGAGATCGTCGTCTCCGATGTCGCTGTGCACGTCAAGGAGGGTCAGGCGCAGGGCACCATCCGTCACGGCGATCCCGACCTAATGGCGCACGGAATCCTCGGCACCGTCTTCCACTTCGTGGAGACCTACTTCGGCAACGACACCCAGCAGACCGCCGACCGTCCCCAGCTCGCGGACGAAGCGGTCGCCTTTTGCCTCCACGGAGTGCTGACCGGCTCGGCCCTCTAAGGGGCCAATTGGGTTTCGCCGGTCGTAAAAGGCAGTCAAGGGACGAGTTGGTGTCGGCCCGGGGCGGCGCGAAGGAGCTATTGAGGTTTCTGGACCCTCAGGTGTCGCTGAACGCACCCTTGAGGGTCCAAGAAGGTGTCGGTGGTTTTTCTGACCCCGAAACGGGTGCATGGCCCCCCTTTGGTGGTCAGAGATGGGCCACCGCTTCAACTCGAGCGGGCTCTGCCAGGCCCCGCCATCCGGAGTCCCCTCTTCGATGCCCGGGTTTTGGGGTCTCTACCCGTCGCAGCTTGGATGATCAGGGAGTGCCGTAGAGCTCCGTCAGGGTTCGCTCCGCTATGGGGCGCTCGACGTCGGTGGCACGGGGCCTGGCCTTGGGCACTCCGACCCGCAGGGTGGCGAGGCCGAAGGCGCGCTGAACCGGCCCCCGAGTCAGCACGACGTGCTGCACGTTCGAGCGCGGCACGATCGTCGTGCGGCGGTTGAACACCCCGGTTCGCACGGCAACGTAGCCGGGCGCGAGCTGAAAGCCGAGACCCAGATACGACAGCCATGCGACCAGAGCAAAAAGGACCGGCAGCACCAGCGACCAGAGGCCGCGCGCACCGAAGAGGAGCAACGCGACGACTATTGGAGGGAGCGCCAGGGCGAGCGCTTCGGCCATGCGGTGCACCAGGGCGCTTCGGGTTCGCTCGAGGCGCGGCTCGGGCGGGGTGGGGAGGTCGAGCGCGAGGCCGGCGAGCCACAGGGCCCGGGAACGATCGCCGATTGGAAGCAACATCGCGGTCTCCTCGCGCTCGTCGCCGCGCGGCGAGTAGCCGGCGGTCACCACCGAGAGCGAGGCCTTACCGAGCAACCGTCTCAGGATGTTCTCGTTCAGCTGAACCGCCTGCACCCTCGTCAGCGGCAGGCTCGCACGCCGTCGTTCGAGCAGACCTCGTTCTACGGTCAGGCGCCTCCCCTGGCGCCTAACGGTGAAGTTCCAGTACACGAGGATGGTCGCGGCTACCGATGTGGCAAGCACCAAGACCACCACCGCTAGCACCGCGATCACGGTAAGCAGCAGAGCCGAGCGAAGCGCGCTCTCGGCGCGCTGCCATATCGAGTCGAACAGCTCATCGCCCAGCACCTCCTGCGCATAGCCGAAGATGATCGCGACGACTGCAACCCTGCCCCCCGTTAGCGCGGCCATGACCAGATCCCCCGGGCCCAGCACAACCAGCGGCGAATCGGGAGCCGCGCCTTGTGGCACTTCGTCCTCACCGAGCAACAGCGGTCGCAGCCAGTCGACCTCGGGCGGCTCGAGAGCGACGAGGGACCCCTCGGTCTCCGATCCACCCGCCGTCTCGACGCGCAGCTCGATCACGCCGAAAGCGCGATGACGGAGCTTCTCGACGACGTCGACGCTTTGTATCCGCGCAAAGGGAAGGGCTCTGCGATAGCGGGAGACAAGACCACCCTCCACCACGAGCGTGGCGCCCTCGATCCGGTAGCCGAACCGTAACCAGCGAAAGATCTCGTAGACCGCGAGCACCACGATCACCCCGGCCGCCACCAGCCACAGCTCGCGGCGCGCGATAAGCAGGGGCACCAGCCCGAGGACCAGGCGCCGAACGTCCTCGATGAACCACACCGCTACTGCCGCGGGATGGAGGCGGCGGGACTCAGAGGGAGACTGCACCGCTCACCCTGGAAAGCTCGTCTCTAAGTGACTGAGCCTCGGCGGACTCGAGTCCCGGAATCGAGCCGGCCCTCCCCGCCCCCGTGTAGACCACCAGCTGATGCAGCCCGAAGAAACGATCGAGAGGGCCCTGGCGAGTCTCGACGTACTGAATGCGGTCGAACGGCACCAGCGTCCTGACCAGAAAGATCGCTCCCTTGGAGAAGTAGAGGTCGTCGCTGCGAATCTCGTAGCGCCAGCGGCGATAACGAAGGGCGGGCACCAGCGCGAGGTCGGCGACGGCAAGCAGCAGGGCCGCCGGGATGATCCAAACCGGCAGATCGAGGATAAGGATCACCACGGCAACGATTGCGAGCAGCACGGCATCGACCACCGCGGATGCTGCGATCCACAGCCGCTTGACCTTGGGGCTCAGCCGGTTGCGAGGTTCCTGCACGACCTAGGTTGGTGGTCCGAGTTCGAGCGCGCGCTTCATGCCGCGGACGGCTTGGCGGATGCGGTGCTCGTTCTCGACCAGTGCGAAGCGCACGAACTCGTCTCCCGCGGGGCCGAAGCCGATGCCGGGGCTCACGGCGACGTTGCCCTCGTGCAGCAAGAACTTGGAGAACTCGAGACTGTTCATGTGACGAAACTCCTCGGGGATGCGAGCCCAGGCGAACATGGTGGCCGGCGGACGGACCATCTCCCATCCGATTCGTTCCATGCCGTCGCTCAGGCAGTCGCGCCGGCCACGATAGATCTCCCTTATCTCCTTGGGCACGTTGTCACACTCGTTGAGCGCGATGATCCCGGCGATCTGAATCGGCTGAAACACCCCGTAATCCAGGTAGCTCTTGATCTTGGTCAGCGCGCCGACCATCTGCGTGTTGCCCACGCAGAAGGCCAGCCGCCAGCCGGGCATCGAGTAGCTCTTGCTCATGGAGAAGAACTCGACTCCGACCTCCTTGGCGCCGGGTACCTGCAACAAGCTGGGAGCGCGCTCTTCATCGAAGACCATGTCCGCGTACGCGAGATCGTGGATCACCATGATGTCGCGCGCTCTCGCGAAGTCGACGAGCTGCTCGAAGAAGTCGAGCCCCACCACCGCCGTGGTGGGATTGTGAGGAAACGAGCAGAGCACGACCCGCGGCTTGGGCGAGGAGTGCTCGTAGGCCGCGACCATGTCGGCGAAGAAGTCTGACTCGTGCGTGAGCTCGACGGTGGTCACGTTGGCGCCCGATAGCAGCATCGCGTAGGTGTGGATCGGATAGGTGGGCTCGGGCACCAGGACGCTGTCGCCCGGCTCGCAGAGCACCCAGGCGAGATGACTGAGGCCCTCTTTCGCTCCGATGGTGGCGATCGCCTCGGTGTCGGGGTCGAGCGTCACCCCCCAGGCGCGCTCGTAGTGATCGCAGATCGCACGGCGCAGCTTGGGAATGCCCTTGCTGGCCGAGTAGCGATGGTTGCGGCCGTTGTCGACCGCTTCCTTCAACTTGCTGACCACTGGCTCGGGCGTCGGGATGTCCGGATTGCCCATGCCGAGATCGATTACGTCTTCGCCCGCGCGCCGCGCCTGCAGCTTCAAGTCGTTAACGATAGAGAAGACGTAGGGCGGAAAGCGATCGATGCGCCTGAACTCCATTGAGGCAACCTAGCAGCCGCGCGGCCGCCGACCGTAGACCTCACAACCCGCCGCGGACTCTACGAAGCCCTCGAATTACGGATAGACGACCTTTCGGAAAGCCTCTGGACACCTCTGTTGCTGAGGAGTGAAGTGCATACGGGTCTTCAGGGGAAGAGCCAGAAGGGGAGTGCTCATGAAGAGACGCAGGTGGTCCCTGCTGACGGCGCTGGCGCTGGTGGCGGGATTGGTAGCGGTCGGCCCTCAGGCATCCGCGGCGCCGGTGACCTTCGACATTCAAGTGGGGGCGTTTCCGGGCAACCCCAGCAGGCTTCCGGCCGAATCGATGCGCTACTTCCCGCGGGTGATGGACGCGCACCAGGGGGACACGCTTCACTTCACGTCGGATAGCTTCCACTCTGCGACCTTCATGCTGGCGAACGTGGATCCGGATCAGTGGGTCGCCGATAACGCGACCGCGTTCGACGATCCCTTCGCCGCGACGGTCGCCGATCCCGACGAAGGCCCGAAGGCGGCCAAGTTCGGGCTCACCGCGTTCCTGCCGACGGACGACTCCTGTGGGACTCCAGACAATCCCTGCAGCGTGGACGGGACCGACGTCATGAACTCGGGGCTGCCGATCTTCGGGCCCCTCGACTTCAGCGCCACGCTCGACGTTGCGCCGGGCACCACCCTCGATCTGTTCTGCGTGATTCACAGCCCCATGCGCATGACGATCAACGTCGTGGCCGACGCCACAGCAATTCAGAGCCAGGACGACATCGACGCGGATACCGCCGAAAAGATTGCGAAGGACAAGGAAAAGGCGCAGAACGTCCACAAGAGGTTCTCGAACAGGCACACCAAGACGGTCAGGAACGGAAGGCGCATCTGGGACGCCTATCCGGGAGTTGACAGGGGTCACATCTCGCTGCTGGCGATGTACCCGAGGCAGCTCGAGGTCCGCAAGGGCGACAAGGTCAAGTGGCACTTCGAGGAGTTGAAGTTCGAGACGCATACCGTGAGCATGCCCAGGAGCAGGTCGAAAGAGGAGGGCAACGCCGACTTCCAACCCTCGTGTGATCCCGACGGAGACGGCGGGCCGCTGCCCGACGTACCCCCGACCAATCCCGCGGATCCGTTCAGCTGTCCCGCGGGCACGGAACCGGAGGTCGACCGCAATCGCGCCGCCTACTTGCTCAAGGGCAACGGGAACGTGAAGGGCTACAAGGACTTCGAGAGCTCGGGCGAACGCGGGCCCAGCATGCCGGCCCCGCCCAGCGAGGGCTTGGTCCCCTACAAGCTGAAGTTCAAGGAGCGAAGCGATCCCGGCAAGCCGTTCAGGTACCTCTGCATCATCCACCGCTTCATGCGAGGGTCGGTAACAGTCGACTAGGAGGGGCCACAACCCAAGGCTGAGGGGGCTCCCGCGGGAGCCCCCTCACGCGTTCGGGTCGTCGATGTCTGCGTCCTTGCCGTCGAGGCGAGTGAGATTGCCGAGCTTCAGAGCGCCGTCGTCGAGGAGAGCGTCTACGGCCACCGCTCCGCCGTTGCTCAGTCCCCTGATGCGCGCCGAGCCGGCCAGGTCGTAGCCGAGAGCGTGCGCGGCCAGCCAACGAATGGTCCCGCCGTGGCTCACCACCGCGACCCCTCCCTTCGGGAAGCGCCCCACGATGCGGGCGAGACCCTCCAGCGCGCGCTTCTGCACCTGCTCCGGCGACTCTCCGCCGGGCCGCCGGCTCCAGTGTCGCGCCGGCCCCCAGAGGTCGGGCCAGCGACGACGGATCTCCTTGTTCATGAGGCCCTCCCACTCACCCTGGTCGACCTCACGGAAGGCGGGATCGATCACGACTGAGAGCCCGCGCGCCTCGGCGATCGGGCGGGCGGTGTCTACCGCACGACTGAGATCGCTCGAGTACACGGCCGCGAGCTCGACGCCGTCGAGCTGTGCGACGGCGTCGGCGGCCTGGCGGCGTCCGGCGTCGTTCAGCGGGATGTCTGCCTGTCCCTGGGCGCGCCGCGTTGCGTTCCACTCGGTCTCGCCGTGCCGGACGAGAAAGATCCTGGTGATGGCCATCCTCCTTTGGCACGACATTCTCCCTCTAGAGTTGGCGGTCGAGTGGACAGAAAATTCTGGGTCACCTGGGCGATCTGCTACCTCGTGATGCTTGCCATCATCGGGATCGCGTGGGCCTTGTACCCGACCGATGCGAGAGCGAGCGCGGGCCTGGCCGAGGCCGGTCAGACGCTGCCTCCTCGCCTGGGGCTCGTCGCGATCGTCACCATCGTTCCGCTCGCGCTCGGCGGCTTTCGGCTGGCCAAGATCCACGACCGTGGTTCCCCTGCCCGTGTGGTGGTTCCCGTCCTGCTCGCGGTGATGGTGGTGGTCGCCGGCTGGCTGGACGCCTTCCTGCCGGACCAGATCGGCTGCGGCTCGTTCAACATCGAACGCTTCGGGCCCCTCGACCCGGGCTGCACCACCGCCATCGCGACCCGCCTTCTGGCTGTCGGAGAGATGACGGTCATGTGGGTCGCGTTCGCCCTCATCGCAATCGCCGCCGAACGTCTCCAGCGCAGGAGCGCGGCTCGTCGCACCTCCCGCACGGGCTGATTTCCCCACCCGATAGAGGGATGGCCCCTCCGGCGCCGAACCCCCCAGCAGTGAGACATCGGTAGTCGGACGGAGACAACGAAGGGGAGCAAACATGCGGAGTTTCTCATGGACCAAACGCGCGATAGCGGGTCTCGGCGCGCTGACGGTCGCCGTCTCGGGAGCCGTGGTCCTCGTGGGCAGCGCGGGAGCCGGGCGCGAGCACTGCCCGGCCCCCAAGAGCAAGCTCTCGTTCGCCAAGCCCACCTACATCGACAAGTCGCGCGCCGGCGGAGAGCCGACC
>JBOGWU010000087.1:0-10644 GCA_050693935.1 Actinomycetota bacterium
GTCGATCAACTGGTCCATGAGTTGCCTGAAGTTCACGCCCGACGCCTCCCAGAGATAGAAGGCGAAGCTCCCCGGCACGGTGTTGATCTCCATGACCCAAGTCTCGCCGGTGTCCTCCTTCACGAAGGAGTCGACGCGGGCCACCCCGGAAGCGTCGATCGCTCTGAAATCGGTCAGGGCGTTGTGCTGGACCTGCTTGGTCAAGTCGTCCGGGATCGGAGCCGGAATGCGCCGGTCCAAGGAGGCCATCCCCTCACCGGCCTTGTCGGACCCACCTTTCCCACCGCGCAGGTACTTGTCGGAGAAGGTCAGAAACTCCTCCAACGCCACCGGCTGCTCGCAGACCGAGACGCGCGGCTCGACCCCGCTCCCGCCGAGGACCGAGCAGTTGATCTCGCTGCAGCCCTCCATCGCGACCTCGACCAGCAGGCGGTTGTCGTAGCGCCTGGCCACGTCGAGCGCCGCGGCGAGGCCGGGCCGGTCGACGGCCTTGCCGATTCCGACGCTCGAGCCCAGCCGCGACGGCTTGACGAAGGCCGGGTACCCGATGGTCCGCTCGATCTCGTCTACGACCGCGTTCTCGTCGGCGGCGAGCCGGTCGGTCTCGACCACCATGTCTCGCACGACGGGTAGCCCCGCGGCGGTGAAGGTGGCCTTCATGGTGATCTTGTCCATCCCGGCGGCCGAACCCGTCACGCCCGAGCCCACGTAGGGGATGCCGGCGAGCTCCAGCAGACCCTGCAGGGTTCCGTCCTCACCGAAGGTGCCGTGAACCGAGGGGACGACCACGTCCAGCGGAATACGGCGGGCCTTGCCGAAACGTCCCGACGCAGGCACGAACACTCCCTGGTACCCGGCGGCGGGCGGAATGAAGCCCTCTTCGCCGGCCTGCGCCCAGCTCTGCCGCTCGTAGACGTCGAGGTCGTTGAGACCTTCGCCGACGTACCAGCGACCCTCGCGCGAGATGTAAATGGGCACGATGTCGTGGTCATCGCCGAGCACGGCCATGACCTGGTGAGCCGTCACGATCGAGACATCGTGCTCGACCGAACGACCGCCAAATATCACTCCAACGCTGCGCCCTGCCATGGTGGCCGAGCATAAACGCCGCCCGCGACGACCCCGTCAGCCCTCGTATTGGTCGGGGAGGTCGTTCTCGAACAGCACGACGTCGCCGGGTCCGAGCAGGCTCTTCATCTCCTCCTGGGCCTGCGCCAGGGTGTCGACGACCACGACTCGGGCCCGTCTCGAGCGCTCAGCGCCGGCCACGAGGGCGTCTCTGTTCACGCGGGCCACGACTATCAGCGTGTCTGCGACCCGGCCCGCGTGCTCGCCGAAGCGCTCGTTGGCCTCGGCCTGGAACTCGCCTAACTCGACCATTCCTGGGGTGACGACGATCTTGTGGCCCCCGGGCATCGCGTCGACGACGTCGAGGGCCGCGGCGGCGCCTTCGGGATTCGAGTTGAAGGCATCGTCGATCACCGTCACGCCGCCGGCGCCCTTGATGATCTGCAGCCGGTGCTCGACCGCCGAAAGTCGCCCGATCGGGCCGGCGAGCTCTGCCAGAGGACGCCCCGTCTCGAGCGTCACCGCCACTGCCCCCAACACGTTGCCGATCGAATGGCGCCCCAGAAGGGTGGTCGTCGCGCCGACGTCCTCACCCGAACGAGTGTCGACGACGCGAAACGAGGTCCCCTCCAACGTGGTCTCGATCCCGTGCGCGCTCACGTGAGGAGCTCCCTCGGGATCGAGGCCATAGCGGATTACCTTGACGCGCTTGGTGTCGTCGGCAAGAGCCCGGACCTCGGGGTCGTCGGTGTTCATCACCGCGACTCCGTCCTCGCGCAGTCCCGCGACGATCTCGTACTTTGCTTTCCGGACGTTTTCCAGCGACCCAAAGCTCTCGAGGTGAGCCGGGCCGATTGCGGTCAACACCGCAATCTGCGGGCGAGTGAAGCCGGTGAGCTCGGCGATGTCACCGCGTTGCTTGGCCCCCATCTCGACGATCAGATAGCGGTGCTCCTCGTGCAGGTTCTCGTTGATCGTTCGCACCACACCCATCGTCGTGTTGTAGGAGCCCGGCGTCGCCAGCGCCTCTCCATCGGGCGCCACGAGACTCTCGATGAAGAACTTCGTCGAGGTCTTCCCGTAGCTTCCGGTGACTCCGATGACCAGAGGCCTCCATGCATCGAGCCTGGCCCGGGCGGCCCGGAGGTAACGGCGGTTGATGGTGAGTTGCACCGGCGTAAGCGCCCAGTCCGACACAGTCAGGATCTCGCTCGAGAAATAGAAGACGAGCGCGACCGCGAGTAGATAGGCGATCACGTCGAGCGGCCATCCTCCGAGTAGTAGGTGCGCGCCCGCCCACGATCCGAACACCGCGAGTATCGACAGGATCACCGCCAGAACGAGAATCCGCCAAGCGCGCCCCGTCATCGCCAGCGGCTTCTTGGCGGGATTGGTGTGCATCCACAGGGAACGGTCGCGGTGCGCGCGCACCCAACTCAGAAAGTTCCTCCGCTTGTAGCCTTCGAGTTGGAAGACGTGCAGCGCGCGTCTGAGGCGAATGAACTGCAGCACGCCGAACAGCGGAAGCAGGACGTAGATGATGATGCTCAGCAAAGTGGAGTAACCGTAGAAGGGATCGGGCAACCCCAACTGGTTACCCACTCGTCTGCTCTGGCGCCGGGCCCTGTCCCTCCACCGGCGCTCCGAGGAAGTGACGCACGATCGTGCAGAAGCGGTCGCGCTCGTCGAGGTACGCGAAGTGCCCGGCGCCGGAGAACTCGATAA
This sequence comes from Actinomycetota bacterium, assembly GCA_050693935.1. Taxonomy (GTDB): domain Bacteria; phylum Actinomycetota; class CADDZG01; order CADDZG01; family WHSQ01; genus WHSV01. Next base: position 2,794 of record JBOGWU010000087.1, read on the forward strand.
GAGCCGCATCGCGGATCAGTTGCTCCATGCGTTTCCCGTGGGACAGCGGCGCGGCATCGTCCTCGGTCCCCCACACGAGCAGCGTCGGCGCGTCGATGTTTCCAAGCAGATGGCCGATGTCCTCGTTGACGACCTTGACCAGAATCGGCCGGAGCTCGCCCGCATCCTTGTAGTCCTGCGACGCGATACGGGCGTAGAGGAATTGCTTGAGGACTCGGCCCGGAGGGCCGAGCGAACCGGCGAGGCGAGCGCCCTTGCCGACGAGGCTCTTGCCCCGCGCCGCAAGCGATGGAGCACTGCGCAGGCCGGACGCGCCCTGGGCCACCAACTTGGTGACGAAGTCCGTGTGGGTCGCCGCCAGATACAGCGACGCCTTGGCTCCATAGGAGTGACCCACGAACGCGGCTCGCTCGATCCCCAGCGACGACACCACGTCGTGGACGAACTCCGCGTAGTCGGGGGTTCCCCAAACGCCGGCGGGAACCGGCGACTCGCCGAATCCCGGAAGGTCGATAGCCACGACATGAAAGGCGTGGCCAAGACACCTGAGTACCGGAGCCATCGACTCGATGCGGCCGCCCCAGCCGTGAAGAACGACGACATGCTCGCCTTCACCCACCTCGAGCAGGCGAACCTTCTGGGAATTGACCTCGACGACTCGAGCACCGTCCACGGCAACGAAGTATCCACGCGATATTGGCCCCCGGCGAACGGGAGGAAATTCAAGAAGAAGGGGCTGGCATGCGGGTATTCATCGTGAGCGACATGGAGGGTGTGGCCGGTATCACGAAGTGGGCGCAGGTGTCGGCCGGTGAGGCCCTCTACCAGGAGGGCCGCAAGCTCTACACCGACGAGATCAATGCGGCCGTGGCCGGAGCCGCCGCGGCCGGCGCCAACGAGATCGTGGTCATGGACTGCCACGGGGCGGGGGGTGATAGCGACTTCAACTCACTCATTCCCGAGCGGCTCGACGACCGCTGCGAGTGGGTGGTGCAGAACGAGTGGACCGAGTACACCGCGATACTCGAGCAAGGTTGTGACGCCGCTTTGTTCATCGGGATGCACGCCATGGCGGGCAGTCCGACGGGCGTGATGTCGCACACCGTGAGCGGCACGCACTGGTACAACCTTCGCTTCAACGGAGACCCGGTCGGCGAGACCGGGATCAACGCGGCGCTGTGCGGGCACTGGGGCACGCCGGTTCTGCTCGTGTCGGGGGACACGGCGGTGTGCAAGGAGGCGCGCGATCTGCTTGGGACCGGAGTGACCACCGTCCCCGTGAAGCAGGGGCTGGGTCGTTACAGCGCACGACACCTGACCCCAGGCCGGGCCAGGGGCCTTATCGAGGAGAGGGCCCGCAATGCGCTCGGCGATCTGGGATCGGTCCGCGCCTACGATCCCGGGAGGCATTGCGAGATCTCGGTCGATCTCTCGGGTCCCGATCGGACCGAGCCGTACCGCTTCAGGGAGGGATGCGAGATCGTCGGCGGCCGCACGGTAGTTGCTCGCGGGGACGACTGGCTCACCGCCTGGCGCCGCCTTTACCTGTAGGTGAACAGCAAACAGCCCCGTAGGGGGATACGGGGCTGTTTGGGGTCTGGGAAGTGACCTTGGTTAGTGCTTGGCTACGTAGTTCTCGCAGGCCTCGATCAGCTGGGTGACCGCGTCGTGGACGGTCTCCTGGTAGCCGGGAGTCGAGCGAGCTTCGAGGATCTTGTCGAAGGCTTCCTTATGAGCCGCCCTCAGTTGGTCGTCTCGCCTATCGGAGGAGCGTCGCGTGACCTGGACCTGCTGCTGCCTCGTGCCCATCATTCCGTCCCCTTGTGATCGGAGCTTCTTTATCCCTGCTCCAATACTCGGCAATGGGGCGCTCCGGTTGTATACGCAGAATCACTGATCTTTGGGCCCGAAAGGGAAGCCCGTAGGTAGCGCGTGCTCGAATTGGGGCTATCGGCGCCGGGGGGCCCGCCGGGAGCGGCGGTGAAACTTCGCCTTGGCGTTCTTGCGACGCCGGGGAGCGGGAGGCGGCGCCGGACGCTGAGCCTGCGCCTTCTCGATCGCCTCCACGACCTCCTTCGTCGACGAATCGTCGGTAGCTCCGGCGTTGAGGAGCAGCTGGAAGAGCACGCTGCGCTCGAACTCGGCGACCGAGGACGAGATCTTGTGGCGCGGCCCCGTGGGCGAGTCCCACTCCGCAACGATTCGCTCGGCATGAGACACGCCGACCCTCAGCGACGTCTTGCCGATCCTGCCCTGCCAGATCAACTCTCCTGGTTCCATGTTGAAACACCTCAATCTCGGAAGAAATCAGACACCAATAAGAAAAAGGGGAGTTCCAGGGTAACGCCCGGCCGCCGGTACTCGGGATTCCTCCGAACGGGCCGGCTAATAGCCACCGGCAGACCTGGATATGGTGACCGATGCAGCCATCGCGCCAAGGACGGCACGGTGCCGCGACTAGGGGAGGGAAACCATGTCAGAGGTTCGCAAGGTGATCGCGGGGATCGCGGTTCTAAGTGCCGCCCTGGCGGCCCTGCCGGGCGGGGCCGCGGCGAAGCCCGCCGGTAAGACGGAGGTGCGCTTCGCCACCTTCAATGCCTCTCTCAACCGCAACTCAGAGGGACAGCTCATCGAGGACTTGAGTACACCCGACAACGCGCAGGCGCAGGCCGTGGCCGAGATCATCCAGCGAACCCGCCCCGACGTCGTATTGATAAATGAGTTCGATTTCGATGCTCAGCACCGAGCGTTGAGCCTGTTCCAAGACAACTACCTGTCGGTTCCGCACAATGGGGCCGCGCCGATCCACTACGAGCATGCCTTCACCGCCCCATCGAACACCGGCGTCGCCTCGGGACACGATCTCAACAACGATGACACCGTGGGTGGTCCCGACGATGCCTTCGGCTTCGGCTTCTTTCCCGGTCAGTTCGGCATGGCGCTCTACTCTCGCCATCCGATCGCCTTCGATGACATCCGCACCTTCCAGAACTTCCTGTGGGCCGACATGCCGGGAGCACGATTGCCCGACGATCCCGCCACACCCGCGCCCGCAGATTGGTACTCGGCCGAGGAGCTCGAGGACGTGAGGCTTTCATCCAAGAGCCATTGGGACGTTCCCATCGAGATCGGAAACCTCACCGTGCACGTTCTCGCTGCTCATCCAACTCCACCCGTGTTCGACGGACCCGAGGACAGAAACGGGTTGCGCAACTTCGACGAGATCGGTTTCTGGAGCGACTACGTGTCGCCGAGCGGGGGTCGCTATATCTACGACGATGGGGGCGACCGCGGCGGGATCGAACGGGAAGAGCCCTTCGTCATCATGGGCGACTACAACTCCGATCCCAACGACGGGGACAGCGTGCCCGGTGCCATCCAGCAGCTCATCGAGTTGCCCTGGGTGCGCACCAACATCACACCGTCGAGTCCCGGCGGGACCGAGCAAGCGGAGCTCCAGGGTGGAGCGAACGAAACCCACGTGAGTGATCCGGCCTTCGACACCGCCGACTTTGCGGACTCGGAGCCGGGCAACCTGCGGGTCGACTACGTGCTCCCGAGCAGGCCGCTAAAGCTCAGCGATGCCGCGGTCTTCTGGCCGCTGCAGGCGGACCCACTGTTCGGCCTGGTCGGAACGTTCCCGTTCCCGAGCTCGGACCATCGTCTGGTGTGGGCTGATCTCGCACTACCCGGGTCCCCATGAACACACGCCCGACTAACCCTGGTCGGGCTTCTCTGCGCACTCGATGATGTCCGCTAGTCGCTCGCTGGGCAGGATCGTCTCGATGAGTCTCTCGTTCCGCCTCGAGCGGTACTCGGGGGGAATGTCGCCTGGGGCGTTGTCGGCAATCGTGTAGTCGAGCAGAAACTCCGCCGCCTCGTCGACGCTGCCCCCGGCCGACTCCAGGGCCTCTCGATCGAGCCAGAGTCCCGTCACTCTCGTCTCTTGCACCAGCTCATCCTGCTCGAGATCGAAGTGAGCCGCGAGATCTGCAGCCATCTCCTGTACGCCGATGGGCCACGCGTCGATTGCGGAGGCGTCGGGCTGCTGACCATGATCGGCCGTCACGATCATGACCCATCTGTTTCGGCCGACGCTTTGATTCAGATAGTCCTCCAAGACTGCGAGTTCGGTGTCCGTGTACTCGAGCGCGCTTCTTACCTCAGGATTGACCATGTTGTATTCGTGACCGACGAGATCGAGCACCTTGTAGTTCGTAAAGAAAAGATCGGGGATGTCGTCCTGCCCGAATCCTTCGCCGGTGAGAACGCTCTTGGTGATGTTGGACTGGTGCTTGATCCATGCCGGCGTGCCCTTGGCCTTCCCCGTTAGCTCATGCCCCATCCACTGCGAGTCGATCGCACCATCGTCGGCATCGACGCTGCGTATGGCTTCATCGAGTCCGGGAACGTCGATCGCCGAGAACGGAAGGGAATAGAGAGATGGGTTGGTTTCGGTCTCGCCGGAATGATTGATGAGCGCGGCCATGTCATGATCCCCACCGGGAGTCGCCGCACCGTGCCCGAGCATGCCAAAGTGCCATGGGTGCTCGGCGACCACTCCCATCTCTGGCTCGTTGTCGTTCGCTCGGTCGTAGAGATCCGCGAGCGTCGGCATACGAAGTAGCTTGGGAGAAACATCCGCCCACGCCTCCTCGATCCCGTCACCCACTCGCATGTAGATGTCGACGGTCTTATGGCGGTTGGGGAAGGCGCCCGTCCCGATGGTCGCGTGGACGGCCGGCGTGACCGAGGGCGACGAGCCCACGATGGCGCCGTCCACCGCGGTCCCCAGCTCTCCGAATCTCACGAGGTTTGGCCACGCGCCGGGCCATTCATCCAGGACGTTGAGGCCGCCCCCGTCCCAGGCAACGACCATCACCAAGGCGGGCTTACCGGCCCGCTCCTCCGGAGGCAGCAGGGCCTCCTCGACCGCGATCCCAGGGCGTCCCGTCGGGAAGGGGAAGTCGATCAGCTCGGCAATCGTCGGGGCGATGTCCGCCACCGTCGGCTGCCGGTCGAGCTCGATCGTTCCCTGCCGGCGGATGAAGCCAGGTCCGTAGAGCGTGAGGGGCACTTCCTGGAGGTAGTCGTCGGGTCCTGAGTGGGAGGTGAAGTCGAATCCGCCCGTGAAGTGCGGCCGCTTGGGAAGAAAGGTGATGTCCGGTGATCGCCCGACGACCGTGCCGCGGTCCACGATCCGAAGCGTGCGCAGCGGCACATCGCAGGCGATATCGAACCAATCACCAGCCGCCCGTTCGTTCCCCGTCGAGCCTGCCCCCTTACCAGCACCTCCTCCACCGGTATCGTTTTCCGTGCAGGCGGCCGTCAGCAATCCAATCGCGGCCACTATTGCAACCAGTACGCTCACTCGCTTGATCGGCATTCCCCTCGGATCGAGACATTAGGACCGCAGCATCCTCAGCTAGAAAGACTGTCGATGACGGTTACATCAGTATCCACGATTCGTTCTCGCTCGGGCACATCGCAATGACCGACCGCCCGATAGACAGGCGCGAGTTCGTTAGGTGGGCGGCCGGCTCGCTGCTCGGCGCAGGGATGCTGGCCGCGTGCGATGACGATTCGCCCCTCACGCCGACGGTGCCCCGCGAGCGGGTATTTGCCGCCGACCTATCGACGTCCTGGGGACCCGAGTGGCTGAGCTTGCGATACGAGACCGCGCTGCAGGCTTTCGCTGGTGGCGCGGGATTCGAGATGGAGCGGGCTGTGAGGGACGCTCTCGACGACGCCTTCTACATGCCCTACCCCGTGATCGTGACCTCGATACAGGCGAGCGACGTATCAGTGCGCTGCGATGTCCGCGGTGGCGCCGCTTCCGGAGCAGGCGTCATCGTCCGCAGCTCGTTCGATACTTGCTACGCGCTCTTTGTTACACCCGGGGAGCTCCAGCTGTGCCGTTATTCGCCGTCAGAGCGAATCACTCTGGATCGCATCGCGCTCCCGCACGACGGTTGGTGGTCGCTGTCGCTCTCTGCGATCGGTGCGCGCTTACTCGGGAGCGCGCAGTCAGGATCGGAGCGCGTGAAGGTCGAGGCGAGGGACGCGCAACCGCTTGAAGCGGGCCACGTCGGTGTGCTGGGCATTCCGCTGAGCTCAGACGTCACCGACCGAGTGTTGTTTCGACGCTTTCGAGTCGAGGCCGGCCGCGAGCGTAGTGATCGCAGCCCGCATTTCGTGTACGCGTTTACCGGAGGCGTCGTGCCCGAGGGTCGCGGCTTCAAGGCCAACGTGACCGCCCGCACGCTGTTGGAGGAGCCACTCTCGTTCGAGATATCCCCCGATGCTTCCTTCGAGACCAAGGAGCGTACGGCAGTGTTTCCCCCCGAGGGCGGTCTTTCGTCGGTGCAGGCGCAACTCGGGGACCTGGAGAGCGGCAGAGAGTACTTTTGGCGACCGGTTGCCAAGCGCGAGGGCGTCAGAGTGCCCGGCCCGGTCAGGCAATTCAGAACGCCTCCTGCACCCGGCGAGTCGGTCCGATTCGTGTTCGCGTCGTGCACCGCCGGTGGCCAGACGAGCTATCCGTCGTTTCTGACCGCGCGGGGGCTCGATCCCGATTTCTATCTCCACGCAGGCGATTGGGGGTACGTCGACGGGTTCGCTCTCAGCAAGAGCGCCGACCACTTTCAGGCATGGTGGATAAGGATGATGCGCTGCGAGGGGATCGCGGAGCTGCTCGAGACGACGCCGCTGATGTTCTGGCAGGACGATCACGACTACGACGCCGACTTTGGCTGGGCCGAGACGGTCAATCCCATGGCCGTGATGGCCTTCGACGAACTCAACGCCAACCCCTCCAACGAGTTCTTCGACGTGCGGTGGGGCGATGTCCACATATGGTGCCTCGACTGCAGGAAGTACGCGACCGATCCCAGCATGCCGGATGGCCCAGAGAAGTCGAGGATCGGAGGGGAGCAGAAGGCCTGGCTCAAGGCCGGGATGAGCGGCTCCGACGCGCCCGTGCTGATCGTGGCAACGTCGATGGTGTTTCGCAACAAGAAGGAAAACGAACCAGGATGGCACAACACGTTCGGAGTCGAGCGTGACGAGCTTCTTGAATTCTTTAGCTCGCTCGATGCAACCGTGGTGATTCTTTCTGGGGACGCGCATGGGCATCGACTGATACATCACTTCGAGTTTGGCGAGCTGTACGAGATCAACTCTTCGGGGACTGACTTCGGTGGGAACGGCGAGTCCGGCAACTACGATCCCGAGCACACGCTCATCAACCACGGGGAAGCGAACGGTTTCGCAGAGGTCTTTCTCGAGCCCCAGGGGCCCCAGCGCCGGCTGAAGGTGCGCGTCGTAGAGCGGGAGGGCTCCACACTGTTCGAGAAGAGTTTTCCCGTCTCTTAGACCGGGCCCCCAGGCTAGTCTGCAAGGACGGACCGTCGTCTCGCGCAAGGGAGAATCCGATGACCTCTCGTCTCAACCCATACATAAGCTTCGGCGGCGACGCGCGCCAGGCCATGGAGTTCTACAAGGAGGTCCTCGGCGGCACCTTGACGCTGAGCACCTTCGGTGAATCCGGCCCCCCGGACATGCCCGAAGCCGACAACATCATGCACGGCCAGCTCGAGACCGACAGCGGATTCACTCTCATGGGCGCCGACACCCCGCCTGGGATGGAGCACAACCCCGGGACCAACATCGCGGTAAGCCTGAGCGGGGACGACGCCGACGAGCTGCGCGGCTACTGGGAGAAGCTGTCCAAAGCCGGCACGGTGTCGGTTCCCCTCGAGAAGCAGATGTGGGGCGATGAGTTCGGCATGTGTGTAGACCAGTTCGGCATCGGCTGGATGGTCGACATAGGCCAGCCGCAGGCCTGAGGAC
>JBOGWU010000088.1:0-7107 GCA_050693935.1 Actinomycetota bacterium
TACCTGTCGTGGCGGGTGGCGTTCCTGCTCGAGGCGGTCGTAATCGCGATCGTGTTGTCCGGCATCGAGCTCGTCCGCGACGTGCCCTACACGGGAGACCGGAGCATCGATCCGGTCGGCGCCGCCCTGTCGGTCGTGGGGATGGGCGGCCTCGTGTTGGGCATCCTCGTGTGGCAGGAGGGCGGCGAATCGGTCGGGGCGCTCCTGGCGGTCGGCCTTGTAGGCCTGGGCGGCCTCTTCTGGTGGCTGATGCGACGCAAGCGCGAGGGCAAGGCGACGTTGATCGACCCGGGTCTGTTCGAGTCGCGGGGCTTCAGGTTCGGGGTCTCGCAGCAGATGACCCAGCAGATCGCGCTGGGCGGCACGATGATCGCGTTGCCGATCTACCTGCAGATGGTGCTCGAGTACAACGCGATGGAGGCGGGCTTGTCCCTCGCCCCGCTTTCGCTCAGCATGTTCGGTGTGGCAATCCTGGCGGGGAGGAAGGCGGGGGAACGACGCCCGAGCAGCATCATCCGGCTGGGATTCGTGCTCCTGGCGGTAGGAGTAGTGGTGCTGATCCCGCTTGTTCCTCGGGCTGAGTCTGGCTGGTACCTCGTGGCCCCCTTAGTGATTGCGGGATCGGGGCTTGGCTTGTTGGTGTCGCAGCTGAATAACTACACGCTGGCTCCGATTTCGGAGGAGCAGGTGAGCGAGGCTGCAGGCGTGAACTCTGCCGGGGGGTCGTTCGGGCTGTCGTTCGGGTTGGCTTTCGCCGGCGCCATAATGCTGGCAACACTCTCGATCACCTTCACCAATATGGCAGAAACGAACACGGTGCTTCCCCCGGCGGATCAGCAGCGGGTCGCCGACGCGCTCGAGGACGACGCGGAAGTGATGAGCAACACCCAGCTAGAAGAGCTGCTTGCCGGAGAACCCGAGGACACTCAGGACGAGATCATCCGCATCAACACCGATGCAAGACCTCTTGCTCTTCAGGTGGCATTGCTCGTTCCGCTGCTCGCTGGCCTCGCGGGGTTGATCAACTCTTTTCGCATGATGGGCGTGCCAGATCCCACGCCATCGAGCTCCGCCGAGGGGATGGCCTTGGGTTGACTCTTCGCATTGCCAACTGGGAACCAGCGGTAACGCTTACGGTTTACAGGTGTTCCGACTGATCGTTGACAGTGGCTCCGGCTGATCGTTTACCCCCGCGGTCTCCTGATTCCGACCCGATCAATGCGTGGGCTAAAGCGACCTCCACGAGACCAATCGTGGCACCGGCCGTGACGCCGATTAATGCGCTCACCGCGAAAGCCGCAGCCAGGGGCCGGTCGGCGTCCATGAAGTGAAATCCGTGCAGCAGCATGTTCTCGAGAACAGCCGGAATCGTTACAAGAATCAACGTCAGCCAAAAGTGGCGGCGGACGAGCTCGGCCGAGCGACCGAAGGAATGCAGCACGCCTCGGTCCTCAATGTTGATCACCGGCCCAATCAGGCACCAAAGCGTAAAGAGCACGAGCCCCGGGACAATCCCGAGGGCCCAGCCCAGGGCGACCACAGCAATGAAGCCCGCATCCGCGCTCAACAGCCGCAGCAACGGGAGGGTTCGCAGCGTGTGGAAGACCCTTGGCCGGACGTGGCCGTAGAGGTGATGGCCCATCAGCCGATCCATCGTCCCCGCGAAGAAGACGAGGGCCGCGCTGGAAGCACTCACCGGACCGCCAAGGAGTGTGAGGAGCGGGGCGTCGACGTGCCCCGGGACCCTTTCACTCGCTACGGCGTCTGCAATCGTGTCGATCACCGCAGCCAGACCGAACAACGGCACCGCAAAACCGATGACGAGGCCGGTGTGCGATCGGTACACGGACAAGGCAGCGCGAATCACCATCCGCGCGTCGAGGGGGCCGCGTTCGTATGACTTCGTGTGTGTATTCACTCAGAAGAGGTACACCTGCAGAGAGGCGAAAACGCTGGACGAGTCGAAGCGGGGGCAGCAGAACCAATCGATCGCCCCGTCAGTTGTGACGAGGGCTGCGGTCTGCAGGTTGCCGATCAATCCATGTTCCGATATCAGCGGGTACCGATCCATCTCTGGGGGCCTGGCATCGCTCATCGTTATCCTCCTTGTCTTTTGTGGCACCAATCACAGGCATACGACGACGGGCAACAGCTGTCAGGCCGCGGTTCCCGTTTCCCGCATCCGCCGCTACTGCGCGTCGGACAGCCATCGTGCAGTTCGCACTTCAAGGTTTTACGCACGACCGCGAGTCATCTTCACCCGCTTGCACGTCTCACCCGGGTGAGTGACTCGACGGGCGATGGCGGCCACTCAACGGTGCGCGAAGGTCTACAAATGTGGGCTGTCAACGACACGTAGCCAGTAGTGTCGTTCGCCTTCACAACGCTGGTGGACGAGCTCGCTACGTCGGCAGCGCTCTGCGTGATCCTGCTGCTCAGCGTCGGCGCCGACCTCGGATGGAAACGCTCCCAAGGTCGCTATGAAGGACACGCGCAGCCACGCCGAACTTGCGCTAACCCGGGTAAATCGAAAGCGCTCGTCACCGACCCGCGTCAGCCGACCTCACCTGGGTGAATCACCCGAGGGGGTGACGACGCAAAAAGGCTGCCCCGGAAAGCATCAAGTCGTGAGTACGAACCCTCTTCGGTGAGTGATTGGAGGAGCGGATGAGTAGCGCCCAACTACCGGACGGGGTCGCCGACACGATCTCAAGCGCCAACGCCCCTCGGCGGACGCGCCTCCCGAAGGCGAACGGATGGCATGCGGTCGATGCGGACACAACAGCGAAAGAGTTCGGCGTGTCGACAGAGACGGGACTCACCGCCGCGGAGGCCGAAGCTCGGCTCCGATCGGGAGGCCCCAACAGGCTTACCGCCCAGAAGAAGGAGTCTGCGATCCAGGCATTCCTTCGCCAGTACCGCGACTTCATGCAGATCATCTTGCTGACCGCAGCACTGATCAACCTCGTTGTAACCGGGGACGTCGCGACCTCCGTCGTCCTTGCCGGCCTGACCTTGTTCAACGCGCTTATCGGTCTACGGCAGGAGGCCAAAGCAGAGGAAAGCGTCAAGGCACTCTCGCAGATGATGAAGACCATCGCTCGCGTTCGCCGAGACAGCCAAGCGATCGAGATCGAGGCCGAGGGCCTCGTCCCCGGAGACGTGGTCCTCGTAGAAGCGGGCAACCGCGTGCCCGCCGATGGGCGCATCTATGTGGCGGCGACGCTCGAGATCGAAGAAGCTGCGCTCACCGGAGAGAGTTTGCCTGTCGCCAAATCGGCGGACCCGGTGCCCGGAGAAGACGTGGCTCTCGGCGACCGTACCTGTGTGGCCTACATGAATACGTCAGTGACCCGCGGGCGGGGGGAGTTCATCGTCACGGCTACGGGGATGGACACGGAGATCGGGCACATCGCAGGACTGCTGGCCGGCACCGAAGCGGAGAAGACCCCGCTGCAGCGACAGCTCGACGGGCTTTCGAAGGTGATCGCGATGATCGCCGGGGTCGCGCTAATCCTCGTGATGCTGCTCGGGCTGGCCCGCGACCAGTCCTTCGACGAGCTCTTCATCACAGGGGTTGCGTTGGCGGTGGCCGCGATCCCAACGGGGCTCCCTGCCGTCGTCACTGCTTTGCTCTCGATAGGCACGCGCGAGATCGCTCGTCGCAATGCGATCGTCAAACGTCTGCCGGCCGTGGAGACACTCGGGTCCACATCGGCGATCTGCTCGGACAAGACCGGGACGCTGACCCTCAACAAGATGACCGCCAGAGAGCTCGTTATCCCGGGCCAGAATCGCTTCAACATCACGGGAGAGGGCTACTCGACATCGGGTGAGATCAAGCATGTCGGTGGCTCTCACTTCGATCTCGACCCCTACCTGCTGCCGACGGTCCTGTGCGCGGACGCGGTGCTCGAAGGAGAGGACCTGATCGGCGATCCTACCGAGGGCGCACTGATCGTCCTCGGGGCCAAGGGCGGGCTCGATATCGACGAGACGAGGAAGACGTTTCCTCGCATCGCCGAGGTTCCCTTCGACTCGGACTACAAGTTCATGGCGACGTTCCACGAGATGACGGGATCCGACGGGCGTCCCGTCGTGCGGTGTTATGTCAAAGGTGCTCCGGACGTGCTGATCGCCAAGGGCACCACGTACCGCACGCCCGAGGGCGAACTCCTCCCAGTCACCAATGAGAACCGGCATCTCGCCACGGATGGCAACGCTCGCCTGGCCGAGAGCGGCCAGCGTGTGATGGTCGTTGCCCAGCGTGACCTGGACCCGGGATCGTTCGATCCCGCCGGCCACCTCATCGGCCTCGTGGAACAGCTCACCTTGCTGGCGATGGTGGGGATCGTCGACCCGCCAAGGTCCGAGGCGAAGGCGGCGATCGCAGAGTGCAGGAGCGCGGGCATCCGCGTGCGCATGATCACCGGAGATCATGCGACGACTGCGGCCGCGATCGCCGCCGAGCTTGGGATCGAGGGCCGGGCGCTGAGCGGCGCAGAGTTCTCCGCGATGACGGACGAGGAGTTGCTGAAACAGCTCCCCGACATAGGGGTCATCGCTCGAGTGGCGCCGGAGGACAAGATCCGGCTGGTCCGGCTGCTACAACGACAGAGCAACATCGTGGCGATGACCGGCGACGGCGTTAACGATGCACCGGCGCTGAAGGCTGCAAACATCGGCGTGGCGATGGGCATCACCGGTACGGAGGTCTCCAAGGAGGCCGCCGTGATGATCCTGACGGACGACAATTTCGCCACGATCGTCAGCGCCGTGGAATACGGGCGAGCGCTCTACGACAACCTGCTGAAGTACCTCCGTTTCCAGATGTCCACCCTCGTGGCGTACATCGCTACGTTCCTCGGAGCCGGCATCTTCGCCATCGCAGGTGGAGTGCCGCTCAACCCCATGCAGATCCTGTGGTTGAACATGGTGATCGATATCCCGATCGCGGTCGCCCTGGGATTCGATGAGCCGACGCCGGGACTCATGGACCGGAAACCCCGGCCATTGAGCGAGCCCGTGCTCTCCCGCAACAACTGGATACGTCTGACGGCCCTGGGGCTGTTGATGTCGGTCGGCGCGTTGATCGCCTACCAGATCGGCGAGGACGAGGGGGCCGTGGTGGCTTCGACCATGCTGCTGACCACCCTCTCTCTGTTCCACATAGTTGCCGGATTCATGGCGCGCGATCAGCGCAACACGATCTTCGGTCGCGCCGCCATCCCTGGTCCCACACAGCTGCGCCGTTACGGCCTTACCCTGGTGCTCACCCTTGCGGTCACAGGCATCGACTTCCTCCAGCGGCTGATCGGCACGACCTCGCTGGACTTCGCCCAGTGGTGCATCTGCATCGGTCTCGCCTCGAGCCTCCTGGTCATGGAGGAGCTCGTGAAGTTAGTGATCCGACGACGAGAAGAGACTCACGTCAAAGCAGCAGTCACCGTCGAGCCGGTCGCACCCAGACCGGTCACCACTTAGAAGGAGGAGATGAGTCATGGCCTTCAACCTCAGGAACCGTAGTTTCCTCAAGGAACTCGACTTCACGCCGGGGGAACTGCGCTTCCTACTAAAGCTCTCCGCCGAGCTGAAAGCTGCCAAGTACGGAGGTTACGAGACGCCGCGGCTGGCCGGGAAAAACATCGCGCTGATCTTCGAGAAGACATCGACCCGGACCCGAACCTCCTTTGAGGTCGCTTCTCACGATCAAGGTGCGCACGTCACGTATCTCGAACCGTCGGGGTCTCAGATCGGACACAAGGAGACAATGAAGGACACCGCACGTGTGTTGGGTCGGACGTTCGACGGGATCGAGTACCGGGGATTCGCGCAAGAGACCGTCGAGATCCTCGCCAAGTACTCGGGCGTTCCCGTTTGGAACGGGCTAACGAACGAATGGCACCCGACGCAGCTCCTCGCCGACATCCTCACGATGACCGAGCACAGCGACAAGCATCTCCACGACATCGCCTACTGCTACCTGGGCGACGCACGTTTCAACATGGGGAACTCCCTCATGGTCGGCGGTTGCAAGCTTGGCATGGACGTTCGGCTGTGCGCCCCCGAGTCTCTGTGGCCGGAGGACGAGCTCGTCAAGACATGTCATGGAATCGCCGAGGAAACCGGCGCCCGCCTCACGCTGACCAGCGACCTCGACGAGGGCGTGAAGGACGCCGACTTCCTCTACACCGACGTGTGGGTCTCCATGGGTGAGGAGGCGAGCGTGTGGGAGGAGCGCATCAAGCTCTTGAAGCCCTACCAGGTGAACCGGGAGTTGATCCGTCGTACGGGCAACCCCAAGGTCGGGTTCCTCCACTGCCTCCCCGCCTTCCACAACCGCGACACCAAGGTCGGCCAGGAGATCTACGAGAAGTACGGCCTCGAGAGCATGGAAGTGACGGACGACGTCTTCGAATCCGAGAACTCCCTCGTCTTCGACGAAGCCGAGAACCGGATGCACACGATCAAGGCAGTGATGGTCGCCACGCTGGGCGAGTGATCGGAGAGGTGACATGAGAGTGGTGATCGCGTTGGGGGGCAACGCTCTTCTGAAGAGGGGCGAACCGATGACCGCCGACGTGCAACGGAACAACGTGAGGGTCGCTGCCCCCGCGCTGGCGTCGGTGGCCGAGAAACACCAACTCGTGCTCTCCCATGGGAACGGCCCACAGGTGGGTCTGCTGGCCCTGCAGGGGGCGGCCTACACGGAGGTGGAGGCGTACCCACTCGATGTCCTGGGAGCGCAGACCGAGGGAATGATCGGCTACGTCCTCGAGCAGGAGCTCGGTAACCTCCTGCCGATCGAGGTGCCCTTCGCCACCATCCTCACGATGATCGAGGTCGATCCTGCGGACCCCGCATTCAAAGACCCGACGAAGTTCGTCGGCCCCGTGTACGACAAGGCGCAGGCCGACGACCTCGCCGCTGAGAAGGGGTGGGTGTTCAAGCAGGACGGGGACAGCCGGCGCCGCGTGGTGCCCTCCCCCGAACCCAAACGCATCTTCGAGATCCGTCCGATCCAGTGGCTGATCGAAAAGGACGTCGTGGTGATCTGTGGCGGAGGTGGAGGTGTCCCGACGATGTACGAGTCGAACGGCAACCGGA
>JBOGWU010000089.1:0-11928 GCA_050693935.1 Actinomycetota bacterium
GCGCGCGGCGTGGATGTCTCGGACGTCGCCCGCCAAACCACCGAAAACGCACGCAGGTTGTTCGCACCGGAGCAGCCGTGAACGCGCCTCTGTTGGGCGCCCGCCGCATTCGCGAGTTGTTCGAGGCGCACGGCATACGCCCTCAGAAGGAGCTCGGGCAGAACTTCGTCATCGATCCAAACACCATCCGCAAGGTGGTGGACGTCGCGCGGATATCCGAGCGCGACTCAGTCCTCGAGATCGGGGCGGGGGCCGGATCGCTGACGCTCGGCCTCGCGGCCTCGGCCGATCGAGTCACCGCGGTGGAGTTCGATTCGAGGGTCGTTCCCGCGCTGCGCGAGTCACTGACCGGAGTGGAAAACGTCGACGTCGTGCAGGCCGACGCCATGAAGCTCGACTTCGCCTCAATCGATGCGACCTGCGTGGTGGCCAACCTTCCGTTCAACATCGCCGTGCCGCTCGTGATCGCGGTGCTCGAGAAGGCCCGGCAGATCTTGTCGCTGACCGTGATGACGCAGAGAGAGGTGGGCGAGAGGCTGGCGGCCGTTCCCGGCTCAAAGGCATACG
Organism: Actinomycetota bacterium; assembly: GCA_050693935.1. GTDB lineage: Bacteria > Actinomycetota > CADDZG01 > CADDZG01 > WHSQ01 > WHSV01. Next base: position 568 of record JBOGWU010000089.1, read on the forward strand.
GGCAGGTGAGCGTGTTGGTCGGCTACTGGGCGGTCGCCTCGGTGGCGGCGCGTATCTCCCGCAACGCCTTCTTTCCGGTTCCCACGGTGGACTCCGTCGTAGTGAGAATCGACCGGCGACCTCCGCCCAACGCTGATTACGAGTTGCTCAAGCGAGCGGTAAAGACGAGCTTCGAACAACGGCGCAAGACCCTTCGGAACACGCTGGCTCGCGTGGCCGGATCAGCCGCGGCGGCGGAGCGCCTGCTGGCCGTGGCGAACATCGATCCTGCCGCACGACCGGAGGAGATCGACCTCGACGGATGGGTGTCGATCGCGAGGACGCTCGCCGCGGACTCGGAGACAACCCCGTGATGAAGACGCGGCTACATAGCAACGCAAAGGTGAACCTCTTTTTGAGCGTCCTCGGCCGCAGATCCGACGGCTATCACGAGATCGAGACGATCCTTCACACAATCGGACTGGCCGATTCGCTCACCTTTACTCCCTCGACGACCGGCAAGGTCGAGATCGACATGCATTCCGAAGGCGGGCCAATGGAGATGCCGCCGCCGGAAGGAAACCTCGTTCATCGCGCCGCCGAATTGCTCGGTGCCCACCGGCCGAACGCCGAGGGCGTCTGCATCGAGATCGTCAAACGCATTCCGATAGGGGCCGGACTCGGCGGAGGCAGCGGCAACGCCGCGGGTGCATTGGCGACGCTCAACCGCCTGTGGGATGCCGGTCTGGACGTCCGCGAGCTCGGTGAGCTTGCCGCTGGGATGGGCGCCGACATTCCCTTTTGCATGACGGGAGGAACGGCGCTTGCGAGTGGTCGTGGCGAGCGGGTCAGTCCGCTGCCGCAGCCGGCTCCACTATGGTTCGTCCTCGGGCTCAGCGACCACCCGCTGTACACGAGCGACGTGTACGGAGCATTCGATCCGGCGAGCGACGCGGCCGGCGCGCGAAGCCTCCCTCTTGTGCAGGCTCTGGAGAGAGGCGAGAACGAGAAGGTCGCGACCCTCATGCACAACGATCTCGAGCGACCCGCGTTTCGCCTTCGACCCGAGCTGGAGGACAAGAAGGCCGCGATGATCGAGGCCGGAGCCGCGGGTGCCCTGATGGCGGGCTCGGGACCGACCCTCTTCGCCGTGGCGCGTGACGCAGATCACGCCGTCGCCATTGCAGCACGAGTCGAGCCGGCGTTCGATCGCGTGGAGGTGACCTCCAGCAGGCCGGAGTGCATCGAGTGGCTGGACTAGCATGACAGGGCGCAGGAACGACCGGCACGACGCGTCTGTGCCCCGTGGGGTAATGGCAGCCCGAGGGATTTTGGTTCCCTAGGTCGTGGTTCGAGTCCACGCGGGGCAGCAAGTCACAAGCGATCGTCTCGACGATCGCGCCCGAGAAAAGAGAGAGGAAGAGGGGTGAACGAGTGGGTCTGTCGATAGTGGTGCTGGCGGCGGGCGAGGGCAAACGCATGAAGTCGGCCACGCCGAAGGTCCTGCATCGGGCCGCCGGCCGCTCGTTGCTCGGTCATGTGCTGGCGGCCGTCGCCCCCCTCGAGGCGGAGCGCACCGTGGTCGTAACCTCGAACCGGCTCGATGAGATCTCCGCGGCCCTCGAGAAAGAGGGTTGCGATTCACGAGTTGAGTTCGTCGTTCAGGATCCGCCGCGCGGTACCGCGGATGCGACCGGGGTGGCGCTGGGGGAGCTTCAGGGGGTGACCGGCCCCCTTCTCGTGATCCCTGGGGACGCCCCACTGCTGGACGTTCATTCCCTTGGGGCTCTGGTGCTCGAGCACGAGGCCCGCAGCGCGGCCGCCAGCATCATGTCGGCGCGCGCCAAGGATCCGACCGGTTACGGGCGGGTGATTAGAGACGCCGATGGCAGGGTGCTCAAAGTCGTAGAGGATCGCGACGCCACCGAGCTAGAGCGCAGGGTGGACGAGATAAACACCAGCGTCTACGTGTTCGATCTCGAGCGTCTGCGCGACGCGCTCGGCAAGGTCGACGACGCGAATGATCAGGGCGAGTTCTATTTGACCGACGTCATCGGACTGTTTCACGACGAAGGGCACGTGGTGGCCGCCTTCCGCTCCAAGGAGTCCGATGTGGCGGGGGTCAACTCACGATCGCAGCTCGCGGTGGCTGCGGCTGAGTTGCGCAGGCGCCAGTGCGAACGGCTGATGGACGATGGCGTCACCATCGTCGATCCTGCGACCACCTACGTGGACGCGACCGCGACGATCGAGGCCGATGTCGTCATTCATCCCTTCAGCTTCATCGAGGGAACGACGGTCGTGAGGTCGGGAGCGGAGATCGGCCCCCAGGTCCGGCTGGTCGACTCCGAGGTTGAAGAGGGCGCGGAAGTTTCGTTCGCGGTAGTGGTCGGTTCTTCGCTGGGCCCGGGGTCCTCGGTGGGTCCCTTTGCGTCGCTGCGGCCGGGGACCCGGCTCGAGCGGGGCGCCAAGCTGGGCACCTTCGTCGAGGCCAAGAAGACCCGTTTGGGCGAGGGCAGCAAGGCCAACCACCTGAGCTACTTGGGTGACGCCGAGCTGGGCGAGGGAGTCAACGTGGGGGCGGGAACCATCACGACGAATTGGGACGGCCGGAACAAGCACCGGACGGTCATCGACGACGAGGCCTATATCGGCTCGGACACGATGCTGGTGGCACCCGTGAGGGTGGGAAAGCGTGCCGCGACGGGGGCGGGGGCCGTGATCAGGGAGGATGTTCCCGACGATGCGCTTGCGGTCGGGGTTCCGGCTCGCAACATCGAGGGAAAGGGAAACCGCATGAAGCCGCGGGATCGGCTCGGCGAGACCGCAGAAGAGGATCGGGATCGGCTTGGCGATACCGCAGAGCCAAAAGGCAGGGCGAACCCGGATCCCGGGGGAGAATGACGAAGCGACCAACGCCTTAGGCCGGAGGACCGACTGTGCAGCTGCCCACGCATAAGCGTCTGATGCTCTTTTCGGGGACGGCGAACCGCGCCCTCGCCCAGGAGGTTGCACAGTGTCTGGGGATGAAGCTAGGCGACGTGGAGATCTCGACCTTTGCGAGTTCCGAGACCTACGTACGCTTCGGCGAGTCGGTGCGCGGCATCGACGCGTTCGTCATTCAGTCGATGTGCGATCCCGTGGACCATCACCTGATGCAGCAGATGATCATGATCGACGCGCTGAAGCGCGGGTCGGCCAAGCGAATCACCGCGGTCTGCCCCTTCTACCCGTACTCGCGTCAGGACCGCAAGGCGCGGGGCCGCGAGCCGATCACGGCCAAGCTCATGGCGGACTTCTACGAGGCGGCCGGCGCCGACCGGGTAATGGCGGTCGACCTGCACACCGGACAGATTCAGGGCTTCTTCGACGTTCCGTTCGACCACCTCACCGCTCTGCCGCTGCTCGCGCACCATTTCAACGAGTTGGTGGTCGACGACGAGGTCATGATCATGTCGCCCGATGCCGGTGGAGGTCGCTGGGCCGACAAGTGGTCGGAGCACCTCGCCGAGTTCCACGGGATCTCGAGCCAGGTCGGCTTCCTGCATAAGAAGCGACGCAAAGACAAGCGCAATGTCAGCGAGACGCTTGCGGTCGTCGGTGAAGTAAGAGGCAAGACCTGCATTGTCGTCGACGACATCATCGACACCGGCGGAACGCTGGTGAACGGAGTCGAGTCCCTGCTCGAGGCGGGGGCGAAGGAGGTCTACGCCGCGGCCACTCACGCGGTGCTCAGCGAGCCGGCCGTGGATCGCATCAAGAACTCGCGCCTCCAGCAACTGGTCGTCACCAACACGCTGCCGATCAGCGACGACAAAGAGCTCGACAAGCTTGCGGTGCTCTCGATAGCACCGACCATCGCCAACACGATCAAGGCGGTGTTCGAGGAGGGCTCGGTCTCGGAGCTGTTCCACGGCGAGAACCAGCCCTAAGCGCTGCCGAGCAGGGCGTGTGGCATAATCGACCCTTGCTCCGGCCCCCTCGAGCCTTTCGCCGGAGCCGCCCCCACGCAACGCAGTCGAGTTGGCGCGGCGGCGCATCAACGAGAACTGATTTGGAGGACCCCGGTGGCTGAGGTCAAGCTCGAAGCAAAGAAGCGGCAAGAGATCGGCAAGGGGGCCGCGCGCCAGGCTCGGCTGGCGGGTCGCGTGCCCGCCACCCTTTACGGGCGCGGTATGGACCCGATGTCGATCGAGGTCAACCGGCGGGACCTGATCACCGCCTTCCACACCGATGCGGGGATGAACGTCCTCCTGGACCTCCAGATCGATGGGAACACCACGCTCGCGATTGCGCGCGAGCTACAACGCGATCCGATCAGGGGCACGCTCCTTCACGCCGACTTCGTGGCCGTCGACCGCAAGCAAGAGATCGAGGCCGAGGTACCCGTTCACCTCGTTGGCGAATCCGTGGGGGTGAAGGCCGGCGGCGTGCTCGAGCAGCCTCGTTTTACGATTCAGGTCCGCTGTGCCGTTACCGACGTGCCGGACGGCATCGATGCCGACATCTCCCGACTCGAGATCGGTGACACGCTGCGCATCTCGGACCTGTCGGAGGACCGGAACTTCGTGATCCTCAACGACCCCGAGGACCCCGTCGCGGTGGTTGCCGCCCCGATCTCCGAGGAGGAGCTCGAGGCCATGGAGGCCGAAGCCGGCGTCGAGCAGGAAGCTCCCGACATGGTCGGTGAAGAGGTCGAGCTCGCCGAGGGCGAGGAGCAGCCCGCGGAGGAGCCGGTCGAGGCGGAGCCTTCGGAGGAATCCTCAGAGGACGAGTAGCTCTCGTGCTGAGGTTTCGACGCTCGCACGACGACGCGCACAATGATGAGGGCGAGCGCAGGATCGTCGTCGGCATCGGCAACCCTGGCGAGCGTTACTCGCAGACGCGCCACAACGCGGGCGCGATGGTCATCGACGAGTTGCTCGAGCGGACGCACTCGAAGCTGAAGAGCCACCGCAGCGGCTGCCTCATTGCAGAAACGGTGATGTTCGAGAACAAGGTCACGCTCGCGCGTCCTACCTCCTACATGAACGAGTCGGGTCGGCCTGTCGGTCAGTTGATGCGCTTCTACAAGGTCGAGCCCTCTTCGTTGATCGTCGTCCAGGACGAGGTCGACATCCCTTTCGGCGAGGTCCGCATCAAGTGGGGTGGGGGCACCGCCGGGCACAACGGGCTCAAGTCGATCGTCAACCATGTGGGGACCAAGGACTTCGTGCGGGTGCGCGTCGGCGTGGGACGCCCACGCGGCCGGCAGGACACCGTAGGTCACGTGCTGGACTCCTTCTCGTCGGCCGAGCGCAAGCAGCTGCCCCTCCTCATCGCCGACGCGGCCGATGCGGTGGAGCGCATCATCGAGGTCGGGTTGGAGCGGGCCATGAACGAAACCAACACGCGCGCCGACCGGAACTGAGCATGACGTTCTGAGGGTGGGCATAGGCTCCCGTCCTATGCGGACGCGACTGTTCCTGGCGGTACTGCTCGTGATGTCTGCGTGCAGCGCCATCGACGCGAACCTCGAAACCCACGGGAGACAAGCCGATTCAGCTTCGCCTTTGCCGGCTCCATCCCCCACACCCGAACCCGAACCGAGCCTCGACGAACCGGAGCCAGCGCCTCCGTTTGCGCCCGCTCCTCGATCCCGACTGCCACGCAACACGGACGCGCTCGCTGCGAAGCTCGAGAAGGTCACCGGCGCGCTGCACGCGTCGATACGAAAGTGGCGACGGAGCAACGAGCCCCGACCACCGAAGGTGGTCGTGCTCCAGACCCTGTATCAACAACGCATCTACCGGTTGATGGCGAAGCGCTCCGAGCTGGGGAACGAGACGCTGCGCCGGCTCGATGGCATGCTCGCCCGCACATCGCAAGACATAGTGAGCGCGTTCAGGCTCCTTCGCTCGCTGGTCACGCCGCTCAAGCCGGGGTTCGTCTTCAAGACGGGTCGTTTCAAGCCCGCCGCGGAGCTCCTGGGGTTCTACAAGAGGGCCCAGCGACGTTTCGGAGTCGACTGGCGGGTCCTTGCGGCGGTGAACTACGTCGAGACCAAGTTCGGTCGCGTGAAATCCACCAGCACGGCCGGTGCCCAAGGACCGATGCAGTTCCTGCCGTCGACCTGGGCCGCCTACGGCTTGGGCGGCAATATCAAGGACGACCGCGACGCCATCATGGGCGCGGCCAACTACCTGAAGTCATCGGGAGCGACGGATGGGCCGAGCGGACTCCGGGGCGCCCTGTACGCCTACAACCACAGCTCGGCGTACGTGCGCGCGGTGCTCAAACTTGCGCGCGACATGAAGCGACGGACCCGGCACTACTTCGCGATCTACAACTGGCAGGTGTTCGTGGCGACGACCAAAGGCGACAAGCGCCTGACCGGCCCCGGCCTCTAAGGCGACTCTCATGAACCAGCGGAGGGTGTCAAGCCCCCACCAGATCGCAATCAACCGCCCTTGTCTTGAACAAGCGCTCGGATTTCAGCCATGGGGGCCGTATGCAGTGGGACGTTGTAAGGGACTAGATCTCGATTCAATCTCTCCTGGTCCTCGGTGGGCATGGAGTCCGTTGGAACGAAGAGGCGATCTGGATAGGCAAATTGAGCCCGATAGCCTCTGCTCCCCCGAATGACGCGTCCCCACAGCTTCACCGAGCCATAGACGGCGAAATGGTTACCGCTTTGGAGGTAGGAGGCGAAGGCGAACGGACGCAGCCCGTAGTAGCCACAGGTGCAATTGGGCGCGGGGGCTGGACCTTCATGATGGCTCGGCCACTTGTAGCACTCGGCTGCCAGCGCTTTACCCACTGGCCATATCGTTGTCCAGGCCGGACAGGACCCGATCCGACGAGTTGCGGAATCATCAGATCCAACCGACCAGATGATCCAACGTCGCCACGCGACTATGGGCTCGATCGCATCAGGGATTCGCCAGTCCGTTGGCCATTGGTTTTCCACAGTTCAAAACTAGCGAAAGGCTCCGACAGGAAGATGGAGAACTTTTCGCGCCTTGATGTAGCGCTTCGGTGCTCTTCTGTCGGGTGGCCTCTACAATCGGTGCTCCGTGGCATCTCTGGCTCCCTTGCTCGATCTTCTTCCCGACGAGCGCGTGCGCGCGCTGGTCTCATCCACCGCGCCCGTAACCGTTCCGGACGCGGCCCGCCCGTATCTGCTCGCGGCCCTGGTCCGCCATCTCGACCTTCCGGTTCTGGCGGTTACGGCCCGCGCCGAGGAGGCCGAGCAGGTCGCCCGCGACGTGCAGGCGTTTCTCGGCCGGGAGGGCGCGGACGTCTTTCCCGGATGGGAGGTCCTACCCGGCGAGCCGGTGTCACCTTCGGTCGAGACCATGGGCCGGCGCCTGCAGGTGCTCCACAAGCTCAGGGCGGGGCGCGCCTTCGTGATAGTGACCTCTGCCCAGGGAGCTACCCAGTTGGTCGCCCCGATCAGGGAGGATCTCCAGCCCATCCGCCTGGCCACGGGAGTCGAGGTGGAGCTCGACGAGCTGGCCGAGCGACTGGTCGAAATGGGCTACGAGCGCAACTACATAGTTGAACGTCGCGGCGAGTTCGCGATTCGCGGCGGGATCCTGGATGTCTTCTCGCCGGCGGCCGAACGGCCGGTGCGCGCCGAGTTCTGGGGCGACGAGATCACCTCGTTGCGACAGTTCGCACTTGCATCACAGCGTTCGCTCGAGGAGATCGAGAGCTTCGAAGTGGGGGCCGCGCGCGAGCTCGTTACGGACGAGGCGACCAGACGGCGCGCCGCCGAACTCATGTCCGATGATGCCGACCACGTATTGGCGCAGCTCGCTGAGGGGGTAATCGAGCAGGGTGCCGAACGGCTCCTGCCGCGCCTCGTGGGTGAGCTGCAGCCGTTAGGCGCGTTGCTGCCGGAGGGATCACCCGCGGTGATCCTCGAGCCCAAGCGGGTCCGGGACCGCGCCGACGAGGTCATCGAGCAGGTCGAGGAGTGGAGCCGTAGCCAGTCGATCGACGATCGTCACTACGCTCCCTTGAACGAGACCCTCGAGTTGATCGACTCCGTCGTGTTGATGACCTCTTTCAGCGCGCCTGCATCATCGCCGCTCGAAATCGATACGTGGACCGACACCGCGGGCAAGCCCGAGATGGTCATCGAGCGGCTTTCTCGCTTGATCAAAGAGGGCTACCGGGCAGTGGTGGCGGCCTCGCTGCCCGATACCGCGGCGCGGCTGCACTCCAACTTCGCCTCTGCCGGGCTCGAATTCGCGCGCTCGGACGAAGCGCCGTCGACGGACTCTGATCCCGGTGGTCACGTCGTCGTGGCCGAGCTCAATCGGGGCTTCGTCCTGCCGTGGGCCAAGCTGGCTCTCGTGGCCGAGTCGGATCTCACCGGCCGGCGCTCGGGCGCGGCGCGCCGTCGCATCCAAGCGAAGCGCCGTCAGATCTCCGGCCCGCTCGAGCTCGCCGACGGAGACCTCGTCGTTCACGAAGTGCACGGCATCGGACGCTACGCGGGAATGGTCGACCGCGACCTGCTGGGTGTGCACCGCGAGTACCTGATTCTCGAGTACTCGAAGGGAGACCGCCTCTACGTTCCCAGCGATCAGGTGGATCTCATCAGCAAGTACATCGGCGGAGAGGCACCGAAGATCAACCGGCTGGGATCTTCCGACTGGGGCAAGACCAAGTCGCGGGTTCGTCGCAAGGCGCGAGAGATCGCGCAGGAGCTCGTGGTGCTCTACGCCAAGCGCCAGGCGGCTAAGGGGCACGCCTTCGGCGCCGACACTCCTTGGCAGCGCGAGCTCGAGGATTCGTTTCCTTACGAGGAAACCCCCGACCAGTTGCGCGCCATCGACGAGGTCAAGGACGACATGGAGATCGAGACACCGATGGACCGGCTGGTGTGTGGAGACGTCGGCTACGGCAAGACGGAGATCGCGGTACGGGCCGCGTTCAAGGCGGTGGCCGCCGGCAAGCAGGTTGCCGTGCTCGTACCGACCACCATCCTTGCAACGCAGCATCACGCCACGATCACCGATCGGTTTCGGAACTTCCCCGTGCGCGTCGAGATGCTGTCGCGCTTCCTGTCGCCCGCCGAGTCGCGCAAGGTCATCGAGGATCTGAGCGCGGGCAAGGTCGACGTGGTCGTGGGGACTCACAAGCTGCTGCAAGCCGACGTCAAGTTCAACGATCTCGGACTCGTCATCGTCGACGAGGAGCAGCGCTTCGGCGTAGAGCAGAAAGAGAAGCTGAAGGCGCTGAGAGCCAGCGTCGACGTGCTGACGTTGACCGCGACCCCGATTCCGCGCACGCTCGAGATGGCCATGTCCGGAATCCGCGACATGTCGATCGTCGACACGCCTCCCGAGAACCGGCACCCGGTCATGACCTACGTGGGCGAGTACGACGAAGAGGTGGTGATCTCGGCCATCCGCCGCGAGCTCTTGCGCGACGGACAGATCTTCTACGTCCACCACCGCGTCGAGACCATCAACCACATCGCCCTCCGCATCTCGAGCCTGGTCCCCGAAGCGCGCGTCGGAGTGGCTCACGGCCAGATGAACGAACACGAGCTTGAGCGCGCCATGCTGGAGTTCGGGGATGCCAAGACCAACGTGCTCGTGTGCACGACCATCATCGAATCGGGACTCGACATCCCGACCGTCAACACCATGGTCGTCGAGCGCTCCGACCTGCTCGGCCTTTCGCAGATGTATCAGTTGCGCGGACGTGTGGGCCGGGCTCACGAACGTGCCTACGCGTACTTGTTCTTCCCGCCCGAGCGATCGCTGACCGAGCAGGCTCACGAGCGCCTCAAGACGATCTCGGAGCACACCGGTTTGGGCTCAGGCTTTCGCATCGCGATGCGCGACCTCGAGATCAGGGGCGCAGGCAACCTTCTCGGGGGCGAGCAACATGGTCACATCTCCGAGGTGGGGTTCGACCTCTACGTCAAGCTGGTCGCGTCCGCGGTTGACGAGGCGAAGGGCGAACCGTGGACCGAAGATGTCGAGGTTCGCATCGACCTGCCGCTCGAGGCCTTCATCCCGAAGAAGTACATCGCCGACGAGAACCTGAGGCTCGAGGCCTACCGGCGCATCGCGTCGGCGCACGATTCCGAGGAGATGACCGAGGCGCGCGCGGAGTTTTCCGATCGTTACGGCAGCCCGCTGCCGGCTCCGGTGGAGGCCCTGTTCGAGGTCGCTGCGCTGCGTCGCCTGATGATCGCAAATGGCATCGGCGAGGCTGCCACGGTGGCCGGGATGCTGCGGATCAGGCCGATCGAGCTCGAGGACTCGCGCCAGGTACGGCTCCAACGCCTGTTGCCCGACGCCGAGTGGCGAGCCAACGGAGCCACGTTGCTGGTCCCCGAGCGAGACCTTCCCAAGACGGGGGTGGTCGAGTGGGTGACCAAATTGATAGGTGAGTTAGCCTCGCCAGCATGAAAATCCGATTGATGGCTCTATTCGTCGCGGCCCTGGCGGCTCTAGGTGCCTGCGGCGACGCAGGTGGGAGCCTCACCGCGAACGCCGCGGCCGCAGTCGACGGCAAGAAGATCACCGTCGATGAGGTCGACGACGCGCTCGCGACCTTCGAGAAGACCGGACAGTACGATCAGCTGACTTCGCAGCAGGCGCCGGACGCGGTCCGCAGACAGTTCCAGCAGGGTTACCTCTCGCAGATCGTGCGTCGCTACGTGCTGGACAAGGAGGCGGAGGAGCGCGACATCGAGGTCTCGTCTCAGGAGATCTCTGAGGCCCTCGATCAGATCAAAGCCGACTTCCCCAGCGAGGAGGAGTTTCAGAAGGCAGTCGACCAGCAGGGACTAACCGACGAACAGTTGCAGGATCTGGTCCGCGACCAGATCGTCGAGGACAAGCTGCGCCGCGAGATCTCCTCGGAGCTCGAGCCCGACGAGGACGAGATGCAGAGCTTCTACGACAAGAACCTGGCCGACTATCAGGAAACCAGAGCCAGTCACATCCTCGTTGCCAAACAGGACCTTGCGACCGATCTCTCAACGCAGTTGCAGAACGCGAAGCCCGATGAGCTCGACGCTCTCTTTGCGAAGCTGGCGAAGAGATCCTCCGACGACCCCGGGTCGGCCAAAAAGGGCGGAGACCTCGGCTTCTTCGCTCCGGGAGAGCTCGTTCCCGAGTTTCAGGAGGCGGCCGACACTCTCGACATCGGCGAGGTATCGGGTCCGGTTCAATCGCAGTTCGGCTTCCACGTTATCCGTGTAACCGATCGTCGCGTGAAGCCCTTCGAGGAAGTGCGCGATCAGATCGCACAGGAGCTGGCCGGGGCCGAGCAGGAAGAGGAGTTCCAGAAGTTCATTACGCAGGCCTACGAGGACGCCGACGTGCGCGTGAACCCGCGCTATGGGGAGCTCGACCTCGAGACCCAGCG
>JBOGWU010000090.1:0-2957 GCA_050693935.1 Actinomycetota bacterium
GGGCCGCGGAGGAGCACCTGGACCTCTGGCAGAGGCTGGGGCCCGAGGAGCTGTGGTTCGCACACGGCATGCCGAAGCTCGAGCAGTGCCGCGACCAGTTCAGCCAGATCATCGGAGCCGATCCCGACGAGGTCGCGATAGTGCCGTCGGTCTCCTCCGGCCTCTCGTCCGTCGCCTCGTGTCTCGACTACGACGCACGGAACAAGATCGTGGCCACCGACATGGACTTCCCCACCAATCATTACGTGTGGCGCGCTCAACAACGCCGCGGCGCAAAGCTCGACATCGTGAGCTCGCCCGACGGCGTCATGATCGACGCGACCGACGTGACCGATCGCATCGACGAACAGACCGCTATGGTCAACATCAACCGCGTGCTGTTCGAGTCGTCCTGGATCATGGACGTGGCACCAATCGTCGCCGCTGCTCACGCCGCCGGCTCCTATGTCGTCGTCGACGACTTTCACGGAAGCGGCATCGTGCCCCTCGACGTCCACGAGCTGGGCGTGGACTTCCTGCTGTCGGGAGCGTTGAAGTGGCTGATGGGCGGCCAGGGGATCGCCTTCCTGTACTGCCGGCGGGACCTCATCGAAAAGATGCAACCGCTGACCGTCGGGTGGTTCGGGACCAAGAAGCCGTTCGACTTCGATCGCTCGGGCCTGGATCTCCGCGACGACGCGCGCCGCTTCGAGACCGGCACTTACACGCTGCCGCAGGCGTGGACCGCGGCCGCGGGGATGGACATGATCCTCGAGGTCGGCGTCGCGAACATCCGGGCCCGCAACCAGGAGCTCACCGCGCTCGTGATCGAGCGTGCCGACAAGGCAGGGCTGGAACTGCTCTCGCCGCGGGCCGACGATCGGCGAGGTGGCCTCGTCCGGATACGGGTTCCGGGCGGGCGCTCCAACGCCGAGTCCATTCTTCATGAGCTGTTCCGTCGCGACGTCGTCCTCGATAAGCGAGGCGACGCGCTTCGTATCTCTCCCCACTTCTTCTCGACCGAGGAGGACATCGAGCGCTGCTACGAAGAGCTCGCGAAACTTGTCTGAGGAATCCCTCGAGGCCGAGTGCCTACCCAGGCACCAGCGGTGCCGGAGGTCGGGAAAAATCGGGCACCCGACGACCCCATAGGTTACGCACCGGGCGAATCGAACGGAATTCTCAGAAAAAACACATGCCGGCAAAAACTAATTCGCGTTTTCCGAAACATTTAGCGATGCTCGTGCGTCATAGTGGGTGACAGACAAGAATTCTTCGGCTCATTTGCCACCAAGCCCCCGGACCCGCGACCGGGGGCTTGGCTTTTTGGACAGGCCCGTTTTCTCTACGCCACGAGGGTCCACCGTCCGCCCCTCCACCGCCATGCCGTGGTAGCGGTGCGAAGGAGCATCCAGACCGTCGCCCCGGCTGCCAGCCCGACCGTTCCCCACCCCCACTCCAGGGCCAGCAAGGAGATCGCCGCGTAGGCGGACGACGACGCCACCATGGACTTGGCCAGAAAGCGCGTGTCGCTGGCTCCGATCAGGATCCCGTCCAAAGTGAACGCCAGCGCGCTCAGCGGTTGAACCACAGCGAGCCAGGCGATGAGGGCGGCCGCGGCCGCCGCCACCGACTCATCACTACTGAAGGCGGAGGCCAGGATATCCCGCAATAGAAAGAGCACCAGACCGATCCCGATTCCGACCAGAAAGCCCCATTCCATCAGGCGGGCACTTACCTCCCTGGCCTCGCCGTGCGCACCCGCGCCCAGGTGCTTGCCGACCAGCGCCTGCGCTGCGATCGCAACCGAGTCGAGCGCGAGAGACAGGAACAGGAACAGCTGCATCGTGATCTGCCAAGCGCCGAGCCTATCGAGACCCATGCGGGCGGCGACCGTCGTCGCCAGGGTCATGGCTCCCAGCAGCGCGCCGGTTCGTACGACCAGGTCGGCTCCGATCCGCAACAGAGCCTTCGCCACTTCGGGGTCGAAGCGCCACGCGATCCCGCCGCGGGTCAGGCGCGGCATCAGCACGATGACAAAGGCTCCCGCGGCCAAATACTGGCCGATTACCGTCGCCCAGGCCGCTCCCTGAACCCCCATCCCCGCGGGATAGATCAGGGCGTAGTCGAGCACGACGTTGATCGCCGCGCCGCCGACTGCGATGAACATCGGCAGGCGCGTGTCCTGCGCGCCCCGAAGCCATCCGTGACCGACCTGCGCGATCAGCACCGCCGAGGCGGACAGTACCCGGATTCGAAGGTACGACTCGGCCATCTCCTCGAAGCCGGGCCCCGCTCCGAGCAGGCGCACCACGGGCCCGGCGAACACGACCCCCGCAAGCGTCACGAAAACCCCGATCGTGATGGCCATGAGCAGAGCCTGAACTCCGATGCGAGCTGCGCCCTCCTCGTCTCCAGCGCCGACGTAGCGAGCTACGCGCGGTGTCACCCCGTAGGCCAGGAAACTGAACAACCAGAAGGATGCCGTGAACGCGGCCGTACCCACGGCGACCGCCCCCAGCTCCTCGGCGCCCAGGTTTCCCACGAACGCGGTGTCGGTAAGCGAGTACAGCGGGTCGGCGGCAAGGGCCGCGAGCGCAGGAAGCGCCAGCCCCAGGATCGTTCTGTCGTCGGGATGATGCCCGGGCCGGAGCCACCTCCGTCGCAGCGCAGCTTCAGGTGCCAAGAAAACGTGGACTAGCCGACGTCGCGCAGCTCGCGCTTGAGGTCGTTGATCTCGTCGCGGATGCGGGCTGCGTACTCGAAACGAAGATCCTCGGCGGCCTGGTGCATCTCCTCTTCGAGCTGGAGGATCAGGCGCTTCAGATCCTCGGGGCTGCCCCCGAACGGGTCGCTGCGCCGGCTCTTCGACTTGCTCGGCACCGTCTCCTGACGCTCTCGTCCGAACAGGAGGATGTCAGAGACCGCCTTACGAATGGAGGTGGGGTTGATGCCGTTGGCCTCGTTGTAGGCGAGCT
>JBOGWU010000091.1:0-22449 GCA_050693935.1 Actinomycetota bacterium
GGATTACCTCGTCTCGATTCGGCAGCTCCTCCATGTCGATGAAGTCGATCACGATGATCCCACCGATGTCGCGAAGACGAAGCTGGCGAGCCACCTCGATTGCGGTCTCCTTGTTGGTCTTGAACACCGTCTCCTCGAGGTTCGACTTCCCGACGAACTTGCCGGTGTTGACGTCGATGACGGTCATGGCCTCGGTGCGGTCGATGACGATGTGCCCACCCGACGGCAGCCACACCTTGCGATCCAGCGACTTCCTTATCTGCTCTAGAACCCTGTATTCCTCGAAGATCGGTAGCTTGCCCTCGTACAACTCGAGCCGGTGATCGAGGCTGGGTGTGGTCGTGCGAATGTAGTCGCGCAACTTTCGCTCGAGTTCCCTTCCGTCGACCACGCAGCGGCTGACCTCTCGGTTGAAGAGGTCGCGGATCACCCGTAGCTCTAGCTCGGGTTCCTGGTATAGCGGCGCCGGCGCCTTCGAGCGCTTGGCCTTCGTGCTGATCTCCTCCCAGATTTCGAGCACGCGCTCGAGGTCACGCTCGAGGTCGCTGTGGTTCGCCCCCTCGGCCGCGGTGCGGATGATCAGGCCATGGTCGTTGGGCCGAATCTTGTGAGCGATATCACGCAAGCGTGATCGTTCGTCATCCGGCAAGCGACGCGAAACGCCGATGGACTTCGCGTTGGGGACGAGAACGAGATGCCGCCCCGCGAGGGACACCATGGCGGTGAGCCTCGCTCCCTTTGCCCGCATGGGGTCCTTGGTAACCTGCACCAGTATCGGTTGGCCCGACTTGAGCACGGTTTCAATGCGCGGGACCTCATCGCCCTCGTCGCCCGCGATGCCGACTTCGCCCGCGTACAGTACGCCGTTGCGCGCTTCACCGATGTCGATGAACGAGGCCTCCATCCCCGGTAGCACGTTCTGTACGCGGCCGAGGTAGACGTTGCCCACGATGGAACGGTCCTCTTCACGCGCCACGTAGTGCTCGACGATCTGATACGGAGGGGCCGCGGCGCCGCCTCCGCGTTGGGCCGGCCCCTTGGTCGCCTCCTCGAGAACCGTTATCTGGATCCCTTGAGGGTCGTCATGCACCAGCATGAAGCGCCCGACGCTTGGAGCCGCACGCCCGGTGCGGCGCCGGTTGGGCCTACGCCGCCCGCGCGAGCGTCGCTTGCCTGATCTATCTGGGGTCCGGTCGAGACCGCTCCGCGGTTTCTCTGCGGTCCGGTCGTTGGAATCGTTCGTCTGCTCGCGGGATGGCTCCCTCTTGGTGTCGGGAGTGAAAGAGCTCAGGCCCGGAGCCGCTTCGCGTTCCCTGGGTGCGCGCTCTGCCATTAGAGGAACCGCCTCATGTGAATGTTGAGCAACAAACCGACCGCCATGAAGTTCATCAGTAGACCCGACCCTCCAAACGAGACGAAGGGCAGCGGCAAGCCGGTGATCGGCATGATGCCCATCGTCATTCCCACGTTCACGAACAATTGAAATCCCCACATTCCCGCTATGCCCGCCGCGGCAAGCGTCCCAAAGACGTCGCGCGACAACGCGGCGATCCGTAGCGCCCGCCAAATCAGGATCGCGAATAGCCCCAACAGCGTTGCTCCTCCGACAAAGCCCAGTTGCTCACCGACCGCGGTGAAGATGAAGTCGGTATGTTGCTCGGGCACGAAATCGAGATCGGTTTGAGTGTTCTCCGAACCGACGCCTTTCCCTCGCAAGCCACCAGACGCGATAGCGATCTTCGCCTGAGTGAGGTTGTACCCCTCCGATCGGACATCGGGGTTCGAATCCAGGAACGCGGTGATGCGTTCCACCTGATACGGCTCGACCAGATCCATCCGCAGCGCACCGATGACCGCGAGTCCCCCGATCAAACCCAGCGCGAGGAAGTGACGGAGCTTCGCTCCCCCTACCAGAAGCATGACGAAGAAGATCCCCACCATCACCATGGTGCCTCCGAGATCGGGCTCGATGAAAATGAGCGCGCTCAGCACCACGGCCAAGGCGGTGCAGGCGCCTAGATCCATCCAGCGCACGTCGCCCTTGCGCTCGGCGAGCCACGCGCCCATCGACACGATCAACGAGAGCTTGGCAAACTCCGAAGGCTGAATCTGAAACAGTCCGAAGTTGAACCAGCTCCGAGCATTGTTCTGCACGTCACCGAGCGGTGTCAGCACCAGGACCAGTGCGAGAAAGGTGACTCCATAGATGACCGGAGCCAGCGCCCGCACGTGGCGGTAGTCGAAAAACGACACCAGCAGCAGCGCGACCACTCCCGCGACGATGTAGACGATCTGACGCTTCATGAACAGCGAGGGATCGGCTCCGATCGCTTCCTGCTTCGATGCCGTGGAGGAGAAGATCATCAGGGCGCCGTACGCGGACAGGGCGAGCGTCATCAGCAACAGCATCGGATCGAGGTGACGGATCGGCGCCTTGCGCGCCATGCGTGCCGTGACCGGCTGCCCGCCGATGCGGTCGACCGCCTCGCCAAAGATCGTGGCCATTACTGGCCCGCCCAATCGGGTTTGCGCGGCGTCATCCTGAGCCGTCCGAACCCAGCGAGACGTCGGTGTTGCGGTCCACGCCCTCGATGCCCTCGAGCGCGGCGATGCCCTCCCAGATCTGGCGGGCGATGGGAGCCGACGTAGTGCCTCCGTGGTCGGCCTCCTCGACGTAGACGGCCATCACGTAGCCGGGATCATCGGCCGGACCGTAGGAGACGAACCAGGAGTCGTTCTGACCGGTCTCGCCGCGCTGAGCCGTACCCGTCTTTCCGGCCACGGGGAACTGGTCGAGGGGGAATCCGGCAAATACCCCGGCGGCGGTTCCGCTGGCGCCGGTGACGACCAGCTCCAGGCCGTCTCGGATCACACTCAGTTGGGTTTCGTCGAGCGGTAGCTCGGCAGACTTCTTCGCCTTTATGTCCTTAACGACCTTCGAGTCGCCGGGATCGACCTTCTCGGTGTCGGGGGCGGCGCCCTCATCGACGGGGGTCTCGGTGGCCGCTGGGTCCGACGGGGTCTCGCCGACGTCGCCCAAATCGCTGCTCTGCGACTCCTCGAGCTCGTCCTGGTTTTGAACCGGCGGGCGACGAACGTCGAACCCCACGCGCGGCTCCCATACGGTGCCGCCGTTGACCAGCGCCGAATAGCTGGTCGCCATCTGCAAAGGTGTGACCTTCAGGTCGCCCTGACCGATGGACATGTTGACGGTATAACCGGGGAGCCAGCCGTCGGGGCAGAAGCCGATGTCCTCGTTCTCCTCGCACCAATTCCAGTCGGGAACCACCCCGTCCTGCTCGTAGGGAAGATCGACGCCCGTCGGATTGCCGAAGCCGGCGGTCCGCTGGTAACGCTGATAGCGCTCGGTCTCGTCCCCGTTGGACTTGCCCCACTGGTCCTCCATGCGCCAGCCGAGCTCGTAGTAGAAGGTGTTGCAGGAGATCTCGAGGGACGTGGGGATGTCTACGTACCCGCTGTCGGCGCTGGTCCAGTTGTTGTAGAGCTGAGCGCCGGGGCGGCCGTCCGGCGGGTAGACCTTCGCCCCCGGGCAATCGAGTCCGTCGTAGGCGCCGATGACGCCAAGCGACAACGCGGCTCCTCCGGTGATCGGCTTGAAGGTCGAGCCGGGAGCCTGCTCGGAGGCGATGGCACGGTTCGTCAGCGCGTCGTCTTGGGTGGTATCGGGGCTGCCGGCGAGCACTTTCGCGTCCTTGTTCGAGTAGCCGTCGGCGAGGATGGAGGGGTTGTAGGTTGGATAGCTCGCCATCGCAACGACGTCGCCCGTCTTCGGATCCAGGATCACCGCACCGCCGTCCGGCGCCGGAAATCCTGACCCCCGGGCCGTCATGATCCCGTCCTCGAGAGCCTTCTCGACGAGCTTCTGGATCCTGACATCGATCGAGAGGTAGAGATCGTCCCCTTCCTCCTCTAGCTGCCGGACGCGCTCCCCCACCACCTCGCTGCTTGCGTCGACGACGACATTCTCGATACGGGGCTCGCCGCGGAGGAACGAGTCGTAGGTCCGCTCGATTCCGGCCTTCCCGATGATGTCTCCGGCCTTGTAGTTCTTGAACGGTCCCGACTTCAGCTCGTCGGAGTTCACCTCGCCGACGTACCCGAGCACGTGCGCCATGAGCTTGCCCTGCGGATAGGTGCGCACCTGCAATTCCTCGACCGCGACGCCCGGGTAGAGCTCACTGTAGGTGTCGATCATGATCGCCTGGTGCTCGGTGACGTCGCTCGCCACCGGCACCGGCTTGTAGGGCGACACCGTTCCGTCGTTCAGGTTTTCCATCAGGTCCTTGACCTTCACCTTCAAGAGCTTCGAGAGGCGGCGCAGGACCCGAGGGATCTGCTCCCGAGTGATGATCTGCCGGTCGATGGTCACGCTCAAAGTCGGCCGGTTGTCGACGAGCACCACACCGTTTCGATCGAGGATGCGGCCGCGAGGCGGCTCCGAGTCGACTCGCCGCACGCGGTTCTCCCTGGCCAGCACCTGATACTGGTCCGCCGCCAGAACCTGCAGGAACCATAGGCGGGAGAACAGAGCCACGAACACGGTGAACAGCAGAACTCCGAACACCAGTAGACGAAGCCGCAGGCGATCGAGTCCGAGCGTCTTGGGCGGGGCCGCAACGCCGCCGGTCGAGTTCGAGCGCGGCTTCGGCTTCTTCTTGGACGAGATCGGACGCGTGCCGATCTTCCTCTTGCGCGGCCCCCTTACCACCGGTACACCCGCTCGGGCCTGAATCTGTCGGCCACCCGCCTGACCAGAGGAAACACGAATGGGGTCAGAAGGGTGTTGTAGAGAACCACGAGTCCGGCGATCTTGACGGTCTCGGAGAGGCTCACCCACCTCTGCCCCATGATGATCGCCAGCGCCGCATAGCCGAGCTCGGCAACCGCGGATGCACCGGCCACCGCAAAGACCGGCGTCCAGACCGAGTCCGGGGGAGCCATGTACCGAATGAGCCCGATGCCGTAGCCGATCAGGGTGAAGATCAAAGCGGTCAGCCCGACGATTGCGTTGGGAAGCAGCATGTCGACCAGGAGCCCGCAGAAGAACCCCATCACGGTCCCCACCCGCTCACCGTCCAGAAACGCGAGGCTGACCACCAGCACCAGCGCCAGCTGTGGGATGACGCCAAGGATGGTCGCCTGAGCGAGCAAGGTGGACTGGATCGCGATCGCCAGTAGCAGCATGCCTGCGAAGGCCGCCATGCGACCCAACCCCAGCTCCGACAACCCGCCCACGCCCCGGGCTTTGTGGGCACTCACCGCCACGCTAGTCCTCACCCGCCACGGGTTTGGCCTTGGAATTACCGTCGGGCATCAGGACCATGACGTAGTCCAGCTTCGCGGGGTCGACGTAAGGGTCGACGTCAATGGTTTTCGACACCTGACCGCCCTGGACGTCGGCCCTGATGACCTCTCCGATTGGAATCGCCGGAGGATAGATGGGGTCTTGGCCCGAGGTGGTGACCTCGTCCCCCACCTCGACGTCCGAGTTCTTACCCACGTAAAGCATTGACAGTGGATCGGCCGTGCCGTTTCCCTGAACCCCCCCGGTGTCGCGCGTCTCCTTAACTCGCGCGCTTGCTCCGAAGTCGGGATCGACCACCAGGACCACGAGCGTCTCGTGCTCCGTGACTCGCAGCGTCTTTCCAACCAGACCCTCGGCCGACAGCACCGGCATGTTGGGCTTGACTCCATCGGCTCGCCCCCTGTCGATGTAGACGCCCTCTCGATAGTTGCCGGGATCGGGCGCGATGACGCGCGCCATGACGTTGTCCATCGTCGGCCAGGCTTCCTCGAGTTCCGTGAGGTCTGCAAGACGAACGTTCTCCTCGAACACCTCCTCGGCCTGGGAGTTCTCCGACTCGAGCTGCTCGTTGGCCTCCTTCAGCCTGCGATTCTCCTCGCGCAGGTCACCGAGCTCCCCTATGGACGCGAAGAAATTCCCCACCGGGCGGAATACGGTGGTGATGCCGCGCTGGATCGGAGCCACGACGGCAACAGACCACTCCTTGGCCGTCCGCAAGATGCCCCCGGAACCCGCGCGGTAGTCGATCGTGATGACGATGATGGACAGGGCCACGAACACGAGCAGCAGCACCCGGCCCCGGCCGGGTTTCCGATACATCGGTTGTCAGAACCTCTTTGCGATAGCGCAAAAAACCTTGGGGCAGCCCACAACGGCCTTCACAAGCCCGCAATCGGGGACCGCCTCTGCGGGCCCAATGGTAGCCCCGATAGCGTCTTTGCGGGCTCATAACCCTTTTCAGGGAGAATTCGGACAGCTTGTGACGCTAGTGACGGGTGGACGATATGAGAACCCGCTTGAGCGACTCGAACTCCTCGAGGCATTTCCCCGACCCGATTGCCACGGCGAAGAGGGGGTCCTCCGCGATGTGGATGGGCATCCCGGTCTCGTGCTTGAGTCGCTCGTCCAGCCCCTTGAGCATCGAGCCACCTCCGGCCAGAACGATGCCCTTGTCCATGATGTCGGCCGCCAACTCCGGCGGACACTTGTCGAGTGTGTTCTTCACCGCGTCGACTATCTGGTTGACCGGCTCTTCGATGGCGCGGCGAATCTCCTCGGCCGAGATGACGATGGTCTTCGGCAAGCCAGTCACCAGGTCGCGTCCGCGGATCTCGGCGTTGGTCTCCTCGGGCATCGGGAACGCCGACGCTATCGCCATCTTGATTTCCTCGGACGTGCGCTCGCCTAGCATCAGCGAGTACTCCTTCTTGACGTAATTGACGATCGATTCATCGAGCTCATCGCCACCGATGCGAATCGATTGACTGGTGACGATCCCACCGAGCGACACCACCGCGACCTCGGTGGTTCCTCCGCCGACGTCGACGATCATGTTTCCGGTCGGCTCGTGTACCGGCAGCCCCGCGCCGATCGCCGCTGCCATCGGCTCCTCGATGATGAAAGCGCTGCGCGCGCCGGCAGAGATCGTTGCCTCCTCGACCGCGCGCTGCTCGACTCCGGTAATCCCTGAGGGGACACACACGACGCAGCGCGGTTTCGCGAGGAAGCTCCGGCGGTGCACCTTCTGTATGAAGTAGCGCAGCATCTTCTCGGTGACGTCGAAATCGGCGATGACCCCATCTTTGAGTGGCCTAATCGCAACGATATGGGCGGGTGTGCGCCCGATCATCTGCTTGGCCTCCGAGCCGACTGCCAAAATGGCGCCGGTCTTGGTGTTGATCGCAACCACCGAGGGCTCGTTGAGCACTATCCCGCGCCCGCGCACGTACACGAGCGTGTTCGCGGTACCCAAGTCGACGGCCATGTCGCGGCCGATCATTTGAAACAGACTGTCCATCTCTTAACTCCTGAGAACTTGTGTCGGTTCGGCGACGCGCGCCCAGCAAAGCAGTTCCTGCACTTCACTCACTCACCAGCTAAATCAGACTAGCCGAAAAAGAGCTTGATCTCTCTTTCTGCGGAGGCCGGCGAATCGGACCCGTGAACGATGTTCTCGCCGATCTGCGTGGCGAAATCACCACGAATAGAACCGGTGGTCGCTTCTAACGGATGGGTAGCGCCCATGATCTGGCGCATACCGACCACCGCGTCAGCGCCTTCGACCACCATGGCGACGACGGGTCCAGAGGTAATGAAGCTCACCAGCTCGGCGAAGAACGGCCTCTCTCTGTGCTCGCCGTAGTGCTCCTCGGCGAGCTCGGTATGTATCGTGAACAGTTTCATCTCGCGGACGGCGTACCCCTTGGACTCGATGCGACGGACGACCTCGCCGATCAGGCCACGTCGAACGCCGTCGGGCTTCACCATCACGAACGTCTTCTGGATCTCTGACATGGGGTTGCCTCCTGAATCAAGTAAGTGCTCCGAAACGGTAGCAGCTTGTTACGGGCCGCCCACCAGGCTGGTCCGGGCTTCGCCCACGACGTAGTGAGACCCGGTTACGCACACCAGCTCCCCCGTACTCGCCTCTGCGAGGGCATCCTCCACCGCGGTGGTGACGTTCGGCTCGGCGACGCAGTCAAGCCCCAACTCCGCTGCCGCCGCGGTCAGCTCGTCGATGTCGACGGAGCGCACGTTGGTGGGTGTCGTCACGATCACGGAGCACGGCACGCGCGCGAGCTCGGTGAGCATGCCTCGGTAGTCCTTGTCCCCCAGAATCCCAACGACGAAGATGGCTCGGTCGAAGGCGAACGCCTCCAAGAGACTCGTTACCAGGGCCGACATCCCATCGGGATTGTGCGCAACGTCGATGATCACTGGTACGGCCCCTTCGCCCTGGAGCCGCACCGTTTCGAGCCGGCCGGGAACGTGTGCCACCGCCAAGCCCCCCAACACCACCTCGTGATCGAGCGGTTTGTTGACGAAGCGACCGGTGGCCTCGAGCGCCACCGCGGCGTTGACTCCCTGGTGGCCGCCGTGCAGCGGCAGGAACAAACCCTCGTAGTTACGCGTCGATGTGCTGATCGATAAATAGCGTCCACCCACGGCGATTCGGTTGTCATTCACGGAGAAGTCCTTGTCGAGCGTGGCAAGCTCGGCATCCGCCCTCGCCGCCTGGTCGGCAATGACCTGCAAGACCGACGGCGTGCGCTCGGCGGTGACCACATGGGCCCGCGCCTTGATGATCCCGGCCTTCTCCGCGGCGATGGTCTCTCGCTCCATGCCGAGCAAACCGGTGTGATCGAGGCCGACGTTGGTGACTACTGCAACCGAGCCGTCGACGACGTTGGTGGCATCCCAGCGCCCTCCGAGGCCGACCTCGACGACCATGGCATCGACGGGAGCCTCGGCCGCCCAGAGGAAGAACATGGCGGTCAGGATCTCGAAGTAAGTCAGCTGTTCGTCTAGTTGTTTCTCGACCAGTTCGACGTAGGGCCGGATGTGCTCGAAGACCTCACCGAACTCATCCTTGGAGATGGCTTCGCCGTTCAACGCGATCCGCTCGCGCACCGAATCGAGGTGCGGCGAGGTATAGGTTCCGACCTTCAGCCCGGTAGCGGCCAGCAGCCCCGTTGCAATTCGCGCCGTCGAGGTCTTTCCGTTGGTGCCGGTGATGTGAAGAGCAGGAGCGGAGCGCTCGGGATGAGCTAGCGCCTCACAAAGCTTCTCGATGCGCGTCATATCCGGGCGCATCTTCTTCATGGCGTCGACACCGAGCGCGTCGAGCCACGCCTTCGCCGCTTCGAAGCTCACGAACGCTCGACGGGCTCGGGTTCGCCAAGTTCGACGCTGACGCTGATGTCATTCGCGGAGTCGTCTATGGAGAACTCGTAGTGCTTGATATTTAGGGTGGAGGCGACGTCGTCTTGTACCTCTGCGAACAGATCGAGTCGCCGTTGCGAGCCTCGTATCTCCGCTCTCTCCACGGGCACGCGCAGCGACACTTTGGCCTCCGACTTGGCCTTGCGAACTACCGTCAGAACCTCGACTCCGGCGTCGAAGCAACCGTCGTCGGTGGCTTCGGGGAGTTCAGAGGCCCGTGGCCAAGGCGCGCTGTGAATCGAAACCGGCTCGTCTCGGTTCGAGTTGTAGATCTCCTCGGTGATGTACGGGAGCACCGGCGCAAACAGGCGCAGGACGACGTCGAGCGCCCGGCGGAGCGTGCCGATCGCCGAGGGATCAGCCGCATAGGCGCGTCCCTTCGATAGCTCGAGGTAGTTGTCGCAGAAATCGCCCCAAAACCACGTCTCGGTGGCAGCGAGCGCGCCGGCATGGTCCCAGTCCTCCCAGCGAGCGGTGACCTCCTCCACGAGGGCGCCGAGACGCGCCGTGAGAGCCCGGTCTAGGGGATGAACCGGATCGCCGCTCTGGCCGGAGAAACTCGTCACGAGACGCGCCGCATTGCGCAGCTTCGTGGTGAGCCGCCGGCCCTCCTTGAACACGTTGCGATCGAACGCGGTGTCCACGCCGAGCCGAGCCGATGCCGCCCAGTAGCGCACCGCGTCGGGTCCATGCTCCTCGAGAATGTCGGTGGGGACGACGATGTTGCCCTTCGACTTAGACATCTTCTTGCGGTCCGGATCCAGGATCCAGCCCGAGATCGCGGCGTTGCGCCAGGGGATCGAGCCGTCTTCGAGCATCGAGCGCGTGATCGTGTAGAAGGCCCATGTACGGATGATGTCGTGGGCCTGCGACCGCAGGTCGCTTGGATACAAAGCCGCGTGACGCTCGGCCTCGTCGGGCCAGCCCGATGTGAGAAGCGGGGTCAGCGACGAGGTCCCCCACGTGTCGAAGACATCGTGGTCACCTACGAAGCCGCCGGGCTTGACACGCTGATCCTCGGTGTAGCCCGGCGCGGGCTCGGCCAGGGGATCGACCGGCAGATCCTCCTTCTTCGGAAGGATGAGCCGGGCATGATCGACTTCGCCGTCGTCGCCGACTTCGTACCAGACCGGAACGGGAACTCCAAAGTAGCGCTGCCGCACCACCGACCAATCCTGATTGAGCCCCTCGACCCAGTCTTCGTAGCGCTTGCGGAACATGTCGGGCCGCCAGTTGATCCTGCGGCCCTGCTCTATGAGCCGTTCCTTCTTGTCCATGATCCTGATGAACCACTGACGCGACACCACGAACTCCAGCGGCCGGTCGCCCTTCTCGTAGAACTTGACCATGCGGCGCGTTCGCTCGGGCTCACCGACCGTCCCCCCGGCCTCCCCCAGCAGCGAGACGATCTCGCGCCGCGCCTGATTGACGTAGAGCCCGGCCAGCTTGTCGTGGACCGAACGAGCCGCACCCGGGTCGTTAGAGGACCAGTGTCCCTCGCCCCACGGTGCGTTCTTGATGCGGCCGTCACGGCCTATCACCTCGCGCGCCGGGACCCGCAGCTCACGCCATTTCTCGACGTCGGCCGAGTCGCCGAAGGTGCAGACCATCAGGATGCCCGTCCCCTTGGTTGGATCGGCGTTTTCGTCCGCAACTATGGGCACGGGCGCCTCGAAAAGCGGCGTGATCGCGTTCTTCCCAATCAGCCCGCGATAGCGGTCGTCGTCGGGATGAGCGGCGACCGCGATACAGGCCGGCAACAGCTCGGGCCTGGTGGTGGCGACGACGAAGTCGTCTCCGTCGTCGACCCCAAACCGAATGCGATGGAACTCTCCGTCGCGCTCGCGGTCCTCGACCTCCGCCTGCGCGACCGCGCTCTGGAAGTCGACATCCCACATCGTCGGCGCGTCACGCAGCTCCGCCTCGCCCTTTTCGAGCAACCTGAGGAACGAGTACTGGCTGACATAGCGGGAGTGGTCGTTGATCGTGGCGTAGGTGTGACTCCAATCGATCGAGAGGCCGACCGTCTGCCACACCTTCTTCATCGTGTCCTCGTCGGCGGTCACGACCTCGTCGCAAAGCTCGATGAAGTTGGGCCGCGAGACGACCAGAGTGTCCCCCTCGCGTCCGAATTCAAGCTTTAGATCGGGGTCGTAGGGCAGCGTCGGATCGCACCGCACGTTGAACACGTTCTGAACCCGTCGCTCCGTCGGCAAGCCGTTGTCGTCCCACCCCATGGGGTAGAAGATGTTGAATCCGCGCATGCGCTTGTAACGGACGATTAGGTCGGTGTGCGTGTAGGAGAAGACGTGACCGATGTGGAGGCTTCCACTTACCGTCGGAGGAGGCGTGTCGACGACAAAGGTCTCGTCACGTCCGCGCGAGGGATCGTAGCTGTAGGTCCCCTGCTCCTCCCAAAAGGTTCTCCACCGTTGTTCGATCTCGCTCATGTTCTCCTCTCGCGCCGCACGTTTACTCGATACCGATCACCAACCGCTGCGTTACTCGATCCTCGTCCACGCTCGAGCCGAAGGCCACGTACTGCAGTGGGTCGAGCCACGGCTTGACCTCTTGCTCGTATTCGGGAAACTGTGCCGCCCCCGCGCTCTCCGCGAGAGCCTGGATCGCGTTCAGGTCAAAGTACCCCGAGGGCGTGAAGCCATCGCCCAGCCCACCCAACGCACTCTGGAAGGTCGCGGAGCTCGACAGCGCCGGATCCGCGCTGTAAGCGGACTCGGCCGCCTGCTCGCCGTATGCGACCACCACCTTGTCTCCCGCGAGCACGACTATGGGTTGAGGGGAGCCTTCGGGCTGCACCTTGAAGCCGTTCGCTCCCGCGAGGGAAACCGGTTCGGTCTGGAGCCCCTGGCCCTGAAGCAGCTGCTCGATCTGGCCGACGGCCGCACTCGAAGTGGCGGGATCGGTCGACTGCACCACCAGTCCGCCCGCGACCGTGCTGGGCTCCGTCCCCGTCACGAACACACCGGCGTCACCCATCCATGCCAGCAGGTCCTCGCGTGGGTTGAGCCCGGTTTGTGCCTCGAACTGCTGATCGAAGTCATCCGCGGTGCCCGCGCCGGCCCCAGTGAAGGCCTGCGCGGCGACCTCGTAGAAGGTCGTGAGGGTCTTGCCGAAGTCGGTTAATCCGAGCGCCCCGAATGAATCGGCGGGAAGCTCCGCCAGGAGTCCGGAACCCGCGGACCTCGCGAGGTCGCCGGCCGCGCCCTCGGGCAGGGTGGAGGTCGCCTCGAACACGACCTTGTCGCTCTGGGCGAACAGAGCCGCCCCCACCGGTTCGACCGCGTTGACCCCCAACGCGCCGAGCCCACCGAGAGCGCCGTCGCTCCCCGGCGGCGCCGCCCCGCTCTTCTCCAGGGCCTCGGTCAGCTTGCGTCCGTCGAAATAGACGGTGGCGAGCCGATCCTCGGTGAGCCGGTCGATGGTGTCGGCGTAGCTCTCGTTGTCCGAAAGGTTCGGTTCGCCGCCCGAGGTGTCGACCACGGCCTTGAGGCCCGGCTCCGATCCGACCACGACGTAGCCGTCGACGATGCCCACCGCGTTGCCGTCGCTCTCGGAGAGCTTGTAGTCGATCCCCTCGTAGGCCTTTTCGGTGAAGCCCTTGTCGCCGCGGCTCGCCGCCTCGTCAATGAACGCGAGGGCCGCTTCGTCGTCGTCCGAAGCCACCAGAAAGGCGGCCACCGGCGCGTTTTGCTCGAGGACCGCTGCGTCCGATGGCTGAGCGGCGATGAGATCGTTGGGCGTCATCGCGAAGCCGGCGATCTGATCGCCGAGCCAGGGGTCGACGTCCTCGTCGAAGCTCATGTCGATCTCGGCCAGCCCCTTGTCGAAGAGGTCGACGAGCTGGTTGCGAGCCTCGTCGGCGCTTGGTGCCTGTGGGAACTTCTCGAGCAGGTCTCCTATGGCGCGCTTCTGATCGATCGAGGGATCGAGGAACACGTTGCCGTAAACGAGCGCGTCCTCGGGCACCAGCGAAACGGCCTCATCGTGGGACGCCCCGAAGAACATCCGGTAGCCCATGACCCCCGCGAAGGCGACTGCGGCAAAGCCGATCACCCCAATGATCGTCAGCACGAGAACTTTCGATTTCATGACACCTCCACGCCGCAGCCTAGGAACGACATCCAGAACGACTCTTCAATTACCGCCTTCAATTGGCGCGTGGCCGGGCCTCCGGTTTGGCTGGGGCTATGCGGAGCGCTCGCGAGCGGCCTGCTCTCGGCGTACCTTGCTGCGGGGCACCAAGGTCGGATTGACCTTCTCGAGCACGACCTCGCGCGTGATCACGCACTTTCCGACGTCCTGGCGGCTCGGAAGGTCGTACATGACGTTGAGCAGGACCTCCTCGAGGATGGCGCGCAGCCCCCGGGCGCCCGTTCCGCGCAGCATGGACTGCTCGGCTACGGCCACGAGGGCGTCGGAGTCGAACTCGAGCTCGACTCCATCGAAATCGAAAAAGCGCTGGTATTGACGAATGAGGGCGTTCTTGGGCTCGGTCAGGATCCTGACAAGAGCCTTGTCGTCGAGGTTGTGAACGTGCGTGATGACGGGCAGCCGCCCGACG
Organism: Actinomycetota bacterium; assembly: GCA_050693935.1. Taxonomy (GTDB): domain Bacteria; phylum Actinomycetota; class CADDZG01; order CADDZG01; family WHSQ01; genus WHSV01. The sequence goes on from JBOGWU010000091.1 coordinate 13,851, forward strand.
AACTCGGGGATCAGACCGAACTTGAGCAGGTCCTCGGGAAGCACGTGCGGAAGGATCGAACCCAGGTTCTTGTCCTCCATCTTGCGAACATCGGCCCCGAATCCGATGCCCTTACGGCCGACACGGCCCTCGATCAGCTTCTCGAGCCCTGCAAACGCCCCGCCGCAAATGAACAGCACGTTGGTGGTGTCGATCTGAATGAACTCCTGATGAGGGTGCTTGCGTCCGCCCTGCGGAGGCACGCTGGCGGTGGTGCCCTCGAGGATCTTCAACAGCGCCTGCTGCACGCCCTCGCCGGAGACGTCCCTCGTGATCGATGGGTTCTCGCTCTTACGAGCGATCTTGTCGACCTCGTCGATGTAGATGATGCCGGTCTCTGCGCGCTTGACATCGTAATCGGCCGACTGGATGAGCTTCAGGAGGATGTTCTCGACGTCCTCGCCGACGTAGCCGGCCTCGGTCAGCGCCGTTGCGTCCGCGATGGCGAACGGAACGTTGAGCATGCGGGCAAGCGTTTGAGCGAGCAGCGTCTTGCCACAACCCGTCGGCCCGAGCAGAAGGATGTTGGACTTGGCGAGCTCGACATCTCCGTCGGCCGTCGTGCCCACCTGAATACGCTTGTAGTGGTTGTAGACGGCGACGCTCAAGACCTTCTTGGCCTGTTCCTGTCCGACGATGTAGTCATTGAGGAACTCGTAGATCTCCTTGGGCTTGGGAAGGTCCTCGAGCTTCAGTTCGGGGGTTTCGGCGAGCTCCTCTTCGATGATCTCGTTGCAGAGGTCGATGCACTCGTCACAGATATAAACGCCGGGTCCGGCGATGAGCTTTTTAACCTGTTTTTGTGATTTGCCGCAAAAGCTGCACTTCAGCAAATCACCGCCGTCACCGAACTTCGGCACCCGTTCTCCCCTCTTAGCCTTGAGCCTCGGGATTCTCTTGCGTCGCTTCCTCCTGGGCCCCTACAAGCCTAGCCGGTTCGCCCGGCAGAAGTGCACTGCTTTTCTCAGCAATTGTGCGGCTCGTGATGATCTCGTCGATGAGGCCGTAGTTCTTGGCATCATCCGGCGTCATGAAACGGTCGCGGTCGATATCCTGCTCGACCTGCTCGATCGGCTGAGTGGTGTGGTGGGCGAGGATCTCGGCCATACGGCGCTTGAGCGACAGCACCTCGCGGGCATGAATCTCGATGTCGGTGGGGGTGCCCTGAAAGCCGGCCGAGCCCTGGTGGATCATGATCTTGGCGTTGGGCAATGCGTAGCGCTTCCCGGCCGCCCCTCCGGCAAGGAGGACGGCTCCCATCGACATCGCCATGCCCACGCAAATGGTCGAGACATCAGGCTTGATGTACTGAATGGTGTCGTACATCGCCATGCCCGCGTAAACCTCGCCGCCGGGGGAGTTTATGTAGAGGCTGATGTCCTTGTCCGGGTCCTCGGACTCGAGGTGCAACAGCTGCGCCACGATCAGATTGGCGATCTCGCTGTTGACCGGTGTCCCGAGGATGATGATGCGCTCCTTGAGGAGCCTCGAGTAGATGTCGAAGGCCCGCTCGCCGCGGCTGGTCTGCTCGACCACCATGGGAACGAGGTAGTTCTGATAGCGGTCTGCGGGGTCCATGTGCGCTCGCTGCCTCCAAGCCTGTTCGGTGGTGCGTGTGTTCGTTTGAGGGACGTCAAGTCTCCCACCGATCGGGGCTAACTCTCGCCCTGGCCTTGCTCTGTATCTTCGTCGCCGGAGGGTTCCTCCTTGATGGAGTCGAGGATGGAGTCGAGCCCGGTGACGTTGGCATTCTCGACCACGTAATCGAGCGCCTTTCGCCGCATGATATCTGCGACTACCCCCCGTAAACGCCCGGATGAGGCCAATTGTTTCGCAAGCTCACCGGGCTCCGTCTCGGTCTGAGCCGCGAGATAGGCGATCTCACGCCCGAGATCCTCGTCGTCGATCTTGATGTCCTGGGTCCTTACGACCTCTTCGAGCAGCAGCTCGGCCTTGACCGACAGCTCGGCCTGGGTCCGCATCTCGGCTCGCATCTCGAGCTCGGTGGAGCCGGTCTGCTCGGCGTATTGGGCGAGCGTGATGCCGGCCCCGGCCAGGTCCTCCTCGACGTGGGACATCCTGTGTTCGAGCTCGTCGGTGACGAGGCGCTCGGGCGGCTGAAGGTCGGAGGCCTCTATTAAGCGCTCGAGCACGAGGTTGCGAACCTGCTGTTCCACGACCTGGCGCTGGTAGTCGCCCAGGCGCTCGCGCAGGTCGTCTTTGAGGGCGTCGAGTGAGTCGAACTCGCCGACGGTCTTGGCGAACTCATCGTCGAGAGGCGGCAGCTTCTTGGCCTTGACCTCCTTGACCAGGACGGTGAAGGAGATGTCCTCCTGCTCCTGAGGTGGGTCCGCGGCCGCGTCATCCGGGGCCACCGGGCGGGGAACGGAGTCCGTGAACTTGAGGATGGCGCCGGGCCTGGTGCCCTCGACCTCGCCGTCGAGCTTCGGCGGGCCCTGTTGCGAGCCGACCTCGTAGAGCAGCTCGGGGGAACTCATCCCCTCGACCAGCTCCTCGCCCCTGTAGCCCTTTAGATCGATCACCACGTAGTCGCCCCTGCGCGCCTCTCGCCCGATCGTCTCGAGCTCGGCGAACCGATCCCTCAGGCGATCCAGTTGCTCGTCGAGCTCGTCGTCGCTCACCTCTGCCGAGGGAGCCTCGACCGACACCGAGGCAAGGTCGGGAATCGTTATCTGGGGTCGGAGATCGACGGTGGCCTCGAAGACGATCGGCTCGCCGGTCTCAAAGGTGACCACCTGGATGTCCGGAGGAGCGATCGCCTCGAGCTCCTCGGCCCCCATCGCCTCGACGTAGAAATCGGGTAACGCCTCGCGCAGCGCCTCCTCCCGCACTGCTTCTGCCCCGACGCGTGAATCGATGAGCTGGCGGGGAACCTTCCCTTTGCGGAAGCCGGGGACCTTGATGTCGTTGGCCCACCGACGGTAGGCCGCATCGAGCGCCGGTTTCAACGACGCCTCAGGAATCTCGACTCGGAGCTTGGCCTTGTTGTCCTCGAGTCGCTCCGAAGTTGTCGTGAGAGATGAATTCATGGGCTGCATCCTAGACAGTCGCGACTGGCAGGAAAGAACAGACGCGGGTCGAACTGCACAAATAGGTCAGGGACCGCTCCCCGCAGAGCTACCTTGGTTGGGAGCCAGAGACCGCGCTAGGCGGACGAAGTGGGGATGACGGCCCCTGGCCCCCAGCCGAGGCATCCCTGCCGTCGGGACGTTGCTCGCCGTGGTTCGTTTCTTATCGCGGCGCGTTCGGCGATGGTTGACCGTAGCTTATTCGCAGTCTGCGCCCTAACGCTGCACAAGTGAAGCCTTCGACGCATCCATTTTTCTACGTATCTTTGAGGCACATCAAGACAGTTTCGCGGTGACTTTCGCACCTTTGTTGACCCTGAAGCGCGCGAAATATCCGAGCCGTCCACCGATCCGTTCCTCCGGTTGCAAGCCAACAACGACGGCTCGATCCAGCAGCGATGTGTAAGACACCATGTGAGGGTCGCCGATGAGCTCGCCGATCACGACGCGGCCTCCGTGCCTTACCACGCGATATAGCTCCTCGAGGGCTCTGTGCTGATCGCCTATCTCACCCAGCACCTTTACCAGGTAGGCGCCGTCGAACCGGTCGTCTTCGTACGGTAAGTGGCGAGCGTCACCCTGCGTTGGAATGAGATTCACCACCGAGCGGGCGAACGCCTTGCGCATCGTGTGATCCAGCATGGCCTGTTGCACATCGAAGATGTCCAGCGTGCCGCCCGGCAGCAGCGAGCGCGCGACCTCGAGCGAGTAATAGCCCGTGCCCGGGCCCACCTCGAGGAGCCGCTCCCCCGGTTCGGGCAGGAGCATGCAGGCCAGGCGGTTGCGTGTGATCAACGGATGCGGAACCTCGAGGAAGAGGTGGCCCGAGTAGGGACACGCCGACGGGTTCTTCCGCCAGTAGAGGGCGGCCCCGGCGAGGCCGCCCACGGCGAGCGTCCCTATCACCGATCGCTTGTGCATCGTCACCACCCAGATAGTCGACACAAGAGTTTGGGGTCTCCCACTATCGCATCCGCTCGACTAAACGCGCGTGGGAGGATGGGCGCTTCGGGGCGTGGCCCAGCTTGGCAGGGCGCCTGCTTTGGGAGCAGGAGGTCGGCGGTTCGAATCCGCCCGCCCCGACTGCGTCGTGCGCGGCGGTAGTCTTCCTTGCTGAATACCGAAGGGCGCGCGGGTGTAGCTCAATGGTAGAGCTCCAGCCTTCCAAGCTGGTGATGAGGGTTCGATTCCCTTCACCCGCTCCGCTCCGAGCGCGCCGACGGGGGACCATCACGATCCCCCGTCGGTAGCCTTACTTCAGCCTTACTTCGATCTAACTTCTAGCTGCGTTAGTTCTGCGTAAGCCTGACGTCACCTTGGTCTATATGACACACGGTGCGCGCTTCTCCGCTTCTGTCGACCTGCGTGGCAAGCACGGCAACAGGTCCAACGTTCACACCGCAAACGTTCGCGGCCACCTGGGCAGCCACATTGAGATCGACGGCATCCTTGATCGTGACATCACCGATCATTACGTTGACGAGACCGTCCTGCTGCTGGGCCAGCGCCGGGGTGGCGCTTCCAAACAGCATCCCAATAGCGCACAGGGATACGAGCAACTTCTTGGCGCGGGTAATGGTCTCCACCTCCCTTCGGGGCTCTTGTTTCCAAGCCCCGCGCGCTACCCGAGGGCTCTGTTCGAAAACAAGAAATCCTCGCCGCAGGCGGCAACTCTCTTTTCGCGCCTTCGCTGGAAGAAATCGACATCTCCCCCACGGCCGAGGGACGATGGTTGACACGTGTGGGTTCATCTAGGCAGGAGCGACCGCCCGCTCGGGCCGAGGGGGTGCGGACGGGGCGGCTGACAACGAACGATGCTGTTTCCGACAACCGACTTTGCCATCTTCTTCTGCATCGTCTTTCTGGTGCATTGGTTGCTGAAGCCCTCCACGACGGCGTGGAAGGTCTTCATGATCGTCGCCAGCTACGTTTTCTACGCGTGGTGGGACGCCCGATTTGTCGGGCTTCTGGCGGGAGTCAGCGCCCTCGCGCAACTGGGCGGGCTGGCGGTGGCCCGATCCGGCGGCGGTGGCTGGCGACGATTGGTGGTGGCGGCTTCCGTGCTGGTCACCTTGTCGCCCCTGCTGTACTTCAAGTACTACTCGTTCTTCTCGCTGAACCTGACCAACGCGCTGGACGGACTGGGTGCCGGTTCGGTCATCCCGCTTCTACAGATCACGCTGCCGGTGGGAATCTCGTTCTTTTCCTTCATGGCGGTGAGCTACATCGTCGACATTTATCGCGGCCACCTCGAGCCGGCCGGGTGGCTCGACTTCTTTCTGTATCTGTCGTTCTTCCCGCATCTCGTGGCCGGCCCCATCGTTCGTGGCCAGGAGCTCATTCCTCAATTGCGAACCGTTCGCAATCCTCGGCGAGTCGACTTCTCGCGCGGCGCGTTTCTGATACTCGGAGGTTTGTTCAAGAAGGTGGTGATCTCCAGCTATCTCGCGACCACCATCGTCGATCCCGTGTTCGCCGATCCGGGACGCCATGCCGCGCTCGAGGTGCTGCTCGCCGTGTACGGCTACGCGGTCGTCATCTACGCGGACTTCAGCGGTTATACCGACATCGCCATCGGCGTCGCCACCTTGCTCGGCTATCAGTTCCCACAGAACTTCGATCGCCCCTACAGCGCCCGTTCGCTGCAGGACTTCTGGCGACGCTGGCACATGACGCTGTCGCGGTGGCTGCGCGACTACCTCTACATCCCGCTGGGCGGGTCGCAGAAGGGCAAGCGGCGCACCTACATCAACATCATGATCACGATGGTGTTGGGAGGCCTGTGGCATGGGGCGGCGTGGACCTTCGTGGTTTGGGGAACCATGCACGGCGTGGGACAGACGGTCGGGCATCTTCGGCGCACTCGGCGGCTCGCTCGGGGTGAGTCTCCTCAGCCCAACGATCCTGGCTCCATCCTGCGTCAGCGCCTCGTCACCTTTCACCTCGTTTGTCTAGGCTGGGTGTTCTTCCGGGCCGACTCGATCGGTAGCGCGTTCGACGTGCTTGCGCGCCTGGTCACCGGCTGGGCTCAGCCTGCCGCCCTCGTGTCCTTATTGCTCATTGCGGTGATCGCGGTGACAATCGGGCTGCAGTGGACGCCCGGACGATTCTCGGGGCGCCTTCAGATTGCCTTTTCGCGACTTCCTCCCACGGCGCAGGGCCTGGCGCTGGCCCTCGTTCTGTTCTTCATCACGACGATGGGCCCCCAGGGCGTCGCACCATTCATCTACTTTCAGTTCTGAGGCCGCATGATGTACCGATGAGCACGCTGCGCACCATCGAGGAACCGGTTGAGGAGCGCGTTGCCGTCCGACGGCGACGCAGACGACCCGGCCGCCGGCCCGCCAGCGCCGGCAGGATCCTCGTGGTGATGCTCGTTGCTCTTACGTTTTGGTCCCTGCTGGCGGCTCCCTCTCTGAAGCGCGCGGCGGAGGCCTCGCCGGTCGGGGCCCGTCGGACTGCCTCGCTCGCGGTGTTGACACCGCTGGCGTGGGCCAGCGAAAGGCTGAAGCTCACGTCGGTGAGCGAGTCGGTTCAGCGCGCGCTCGGCCGCAATCCGGACGCACCTCCCGGCGGAGACGTGTTCCCCGGCGAAGTTGAGCCGATCCCCCGGGACTTCGGGGTCGCACCCGAGGTGCTCGCAACGCCCGGTCCCGCACTGGATAACAACATCGACGACCTCGACGAGCGCATCGGCGACTCGGTCGACGAACGGTACGCGTTGCGCGAGCCGTCCCCAAGGGACAAGTTAAGAGTCGTGGTAGTGGGTGACTCGTTGTCGATGGGGTTGAGCACCGCGCTCGGTCGCCACTTCGACCCGGACCTCGTGCAGTTCGTCGATCAGGGACGGCTCTCGACGGGCCTGGCGCGCTCGGACTACTTCGACTGGGTCAAAGGAATGGGCCAGATCACCGAGCGCTTCCAGCCCGAGCTGATCGTGGTGCTGATCGGCAGCAACGACGACCAGTCGATCATTCAACCGGGAGGAGAAATCATTCCCGGGGGAACCGACGAGTGGGCAGACGCTTACACCCAACGCGTCGATGATTTTCTCCAAGCCGCGACGTCGAACGGGGGCCGGGTCGTATGGGTCGGTCTCCCGCCCATGTCGGTCGGGCACGACAACACGCTCGCGCAACGCTTCAACGACAACTACGAGATGGGGGTCGAGGACTACCCGTCGGCGACCTTCTTCGATACCTACGAGCGCTTCTCGCGCAACGGTGACTACGCGCCGTTTGGTCGGGACTCCGAGGGAGACGTCGCGCAGCTCCGCGCCGGCGACGGCGTCCACTTCTCGCTCACTGGATACGACACTCTCGCCCGCGAGATCATCGACGTGGTGACCTCCAAGTGGAAGCTGACCCCCGATGCGTTCCTGGAGTAGCGAGCCGTTCACACGTCATTGCGGCGTTCTTCTGCACTTGAGAGGCGCATATAGCCCTTCTCGTGCAGCAGAAGGCTAGGCTAGGACCGGAAGGACACCAGCGCCCGTAGCTCAGTTGGATAGAGCGTCGGACTTCTAATCCGAGGGTCGGGGGTTCGAATCCCTCCGGGCGCGCCGAGCGTATCCGCAAACAGCATTTCTTTTCTGTCTGGGTTCCAGTTGTGCCGCTCCCCCATCGCCGTTTGACCACAGATTCACCACATCCGGATCGGTCACGGACGCGTGCAGTCAGGCCTTCGAACAGATCATCGAGGTCGTCGTCGTAGGAGTGTGCATAGACGTTGAGCGTGACCATGGGTGTGGAGTGGGAGGCCGCGCAATGGGGGGCCGCGCTTGCCTAGTACCAACTGAATCTGTGCAGAATGGCTCCACCTGATCCTGTGCAGGTTCCAGCCCGTAGGCCCGGAGGATAGGCGACCACTTAGCTTCGGGAGCATCACCTCCCTTCCTTCCACTACACCGTGAACTCGATCTAAGCCTTACGGATGCGCTCTTGACGATTCCGAACCGCAAGCTCTAGAAGAACGGCGTCGCCCGGACCGTCGGCGTGCTCGTATCGCATTCCACCGACTCGATAATCCACCTGAATGAACCCTGCAGCCTTGGCAACCGCTCCGGAGGCCGCGTTCCTCGCGTCGTACTCCACAACGACGCGGTTGAATCCCGCTCGCTCAAGTGCCCATTTGCACGCGAGCCTCAGAGACCGGGAGGCCAGACCGCGGCCGCGGTGTGTTGGATGCGTGGCGTACGAGGCATCCACACCCCCATCGGCCCGCGGGCGAAGCTCGACGCTGCCCACCAACGCGCAAGTTCGCTTGTCTCGTACCGCCCAAGCGATCCGCACACCGGCCGCGTAGTCAGCCTGCCAGGCCCTGATGACATGGCGAACACGCGCCAGGTGTTCGCTCTCAGCCGGAAGCGGCGGGAAGTCGAACCATCGCGCCATCTCGGCATTCGTGGTCCCACTCGACCATCGTCGAGGCGTCCTCCTCGCGAAAGGGCGTAAGCAGGACCACGCCATCAC
>JBOGWU010000092.1:0-8974 GCA_050693935.1 Actinomycetota bacterium
GTGCTGGCCGGCCTCGAGATGCGATGCCATCAAGACCGGCTCGGGCGAATTGGTCGCGGTGATGAGGACGTCGGCACCCTCGACGGCGGAGGCTACCGAGTCACTCACCTCGGTGACGAAGCCCAGGTCGGCGGCACGCTCCGCAAACTTGATGCGTCTCTCCTCAGACCGAGAATAGATCCGAAGATCGCGAAGCTCTGGACGGCATTTCTTGACGGCCAGGAGCGAGTACCAGGCGACGACTCCGGTCCCCACCAGTCCCACCGTGCGCGCGTCTCCCGGAGCAAGAGCATCGGTCGCCAACCCCGCTCCCGCTCCGGTACGTACCGCGGTGACGTAAACGCCGTCCATCACGGCCAGCGGGAAACCGTCATTCTCGTCGAACAACAGCAGCAAGGACCCCAGGTTCGCCCCGGGGGGATTGTTCGGAAACCTCGCCAACACCTTGACGCCCAACCCCGAAGAGACTTCGTCGAACCCGGCGAGAAGCTTGAGCCAGCCACGCCTGCCATCACCCGGCAGCCGAAGCCACGAGCTTGGTGCGGCTGCGGTCTTGTTCTCGGCCATGGCCACGAAAGCGCGACGCTGAACCTCGACGGCTTCGTCCACTGCGAGCATGGCCTTGACATCATCCATCGACAGCACCAGCGTCCGCCTGCTCGCGAAGGGATGATCCACGTCACGCCTCGATTACGAAGAGGCCGGGATCCCTTTCCGACAGGACGTCGCAGCCGTTATCGGTAATGACGATGTCCTCCTCGGATCCGTACGTCATGCCACCGTCCCTTAGGTACGCCTCACACGAGAGCGTCATCCCGGGTTCGAGCACATCGTCACTGTCGAGGCGAACGAATGGTGGCTCGCTCGAGGCCAGACCGATCCCATGACACAGGTGCATGAACGGAGGTCCCAGATAGTTCGAGAACTGACTCTCCTCGTACCCCAAGTCGCGGTAGAAGCCGGCCATCTCCCCAATGACATCGCCAAACGACTTGCCCGGTTGCAACGTTTCGTCGACGGATCTCGTAACGATCTCTCTGATCGCGTTGTGGTGCCGGCGCTGCGTTCCGGTGGGTTCGCCCACGACTGCCATGCGGTTGAATTCGCCCCAGTAACCCTCGACAACGGCACCGGAATCGACGAAGAGCAGATCGCCCGGAGCAAGCCTGTAGTGCGGGGACGGCCCCAACATCCTGCTCCGATGGCCGAGGGCCTTGGATTTCGCTTGACTCACGATGAGGACCTGGCCGTAGGGGGGTCGATAGGCGCCCGCCTCCACGAGGGCCGATCCAAAAAAGCGCGCCACGTCGGCTTCGGAATCGTTAGGCGACAATCGCTGAAAGGCCGCTCGCAGCGCGACGTCGTTGATTCTGTCGGCCTCCTTGATGAGGGCGACCTCTTCCCTGCCTTTGATCATCCTGAGTTGCCACAGAACGCCGGAGGCGTCTACCAGGGATGCGTTGGGAAGCGATTGCTCGAGGGCACGGAACTCCTCGAGCTGCATCCATAGCCGCTGATCGGTTCCAAGCTCCGCTCCGACTCGACCGGTGTCCAAGCCGCGCGCGGCCATTGCTTGACCTAGCTTCGCACCGCTGAACGGGGGGCCGTAGGCCTCCACGTCACCTACCCATGAGGTTTCCCGAGCGTTTTCCTCGTTTACTCCGTAGACGAAAAGGAAGGGCTCGCCCTCGCGCGGAAGAACCATCACGTGAGGCCGAGAGAAATTGAGCTGATAGTCGCGGGGGAGATGACCGCTGAGGTAGTAGTAGTTCATCCCCGCGCTGAAATCACCGGTGACGAGAAGTGCGTCGAGACCATCCTTCTCCATCAAGATGCGAGCGCTGTCTCCTCTGCGAATGAGCTCTTCAGTGCTGAAGGTGCTTGTCACCTGTCCTCCTCGAGGAAGTTCTGGAACGCCATCTTGATCTCGACCGGATCCATCAGCAGAAATGGGACTCTCGACTCGTTCCCCGGCTCGATTTCTACGACGACCGCCGTGGGGCCTGTCTCTGTCGATCGCGATTCGACCAGCATCTCCTTCAGCTTCTCGGGATCGTCGATGTGATGTGCTCGCAAACCTGCGCCGCGACACAGGTCTGCGAGCACAATCCTGCTCGACTGCGTCGGGAATGACTTCGCCGACGCGTGGATGTGATTGTCGAGGACTATCAAAGTCAGATTGGAAGGCCGGTGATAGGCGATCGAGGCCAGTGCAGATAACCCCATCAAGAGTGAGCCGTCTCCCTCGATAGCGGCGACCGGCCGCTCGGTGGAGATGGCGAGGCCGAGGCCAATCGATGCCGACAGGCCCATGGAGTCAAGAAGGTAGAGGTGATTGTCGGCCGTTCGGATTGAGGCGAGCTCCCTCGAGGTTGCGCCGCAGGTAACCACCACCGGATCTCCCGAGAAGATCTCATCGATGATGGCCAGCGCGTCGATCCTCTTCATAGCTCCGTCCCCGGGTGCATGAGGTCGGCCAGCACTACAACCGGTCGATGAGTCCTAGTGCACAGTTCCCCGGCCGCCTTCCCTGTCGCTCGCCACATTTCCGGTGGATCCGAGGGAGAGAGCTCCTCCACCTTCAGCCCAGCCGCGCGAAGGATTTGAGGGACTCCGTCCGAGAAGGTATGGATCATCGCGTTGTACTCACCCAGACCTCCTCTCGTGTTCGCAACGACAGGAAGGGCGATATGGTACGCAGCCGCAAAAGTCGCAAGCGCGGTGAGCGCATTACCGAACCCGTTGTCCTGCAGCAAGAGGGCAACTCGTCGTCCAAAGAGCGCCATGCCTCCTGCGATCCCCACTCCCTCCTCCTCGCGATTGGCAAGGTGCCCCGGAATCTCGGCCTCTTGGAGCCGCTCGATCACCGGCGCGATGTGTGACGAAGGCACGTACACATAGCCCTCCAGCCCCCAGTCGATCAAGCCTTCGGCGAGAGAGTCGCTGAACCTCGAGCGCTCGGCCATCAGGCTCTAATTGCTTCAAGCAAGTCCGAAAGCACCGCTGCGGCGGCCCCTCGCGGATGCGACCTGCCTCCCGTAAGCGCGACGGTCCCGATCGAAGGACCTTGGAACACCATGCCTTTGTCGCGTCCCTTCAAGGCGGCTAGCGGGTCCTCGGGGCCCAGCTCCTCGGGTCCCACCTCGATCGCGCACCTACCTGAGACGAGTCTTGCTCGCGCGGTCAGGCGCACCGTCCGGCCGGCGGACGAGACATCGGTCGACTCGTCGATTCCGTCTACCGACACTTCGGGTAACTCCATGTCAAGGGACCAGATGATGTTAGCCAGGATGACCGCCTTGCAAGCCGTGTCCCAACCGCCGAGATCTATCGAAGGGTCGGGTTCTGCGATGCGGAGGTCTCGAGCCGAAGTGACCGCCTCCGCGAACGGTCTTCCGGCCATCATCTGCTCCAGTACGAAGGTCGTGGTGCCGCTCAACACTCCCCTGAACCCCGACACCCGATCTGCCCTCGCCAGGGCCCTCGCCACCGCCACCGCGGGCAGTGCCGCGCCCGCGGCCCCCGCATAGCCGATGGTCGCCCTCGACGCTCGCGCCGCCGCGTGGAGCTTGTTCCAGCATCTGGCCAGCGGGACCTTGTTTGCGGTCACCACCGACGCTCCGGACTCGAGCGCGGCCAGCATGACCGAGAGGCTTGGCTCGCCGGTTTCGAAGTCGCATGACATCGCGTCAACCAGCACATCGGGCCGTGCATCGACCACCGGATCGCCCGGATCACCCGGCAGTTGGCCTTCCCTCTTGCCTGCTAGGACCGCTTCAGGATCGAGATCCCCGAACACACTGTTCTTGGAGTCCGCCGCAGCAACCAATCGGATCGGCAATCTTCGATCGACGATGAGCTCGAGAAGCGCACTCCCCACACCGCCCAACCCGCAGACGGCAACCCGAGTGAGGTCTGCCTCATCCCTTCGCTGCTCCGGGCGCTCGACACTCATCGGACGATTCCCCGATGCGCTATCTCAGATCACGCACCCGACGCGGTCTCGATGATCTCGTAGTCGACGATTTCGTCGCTGGCGGGGTCCTCGTACTCACCGATCTCTCGGAAGAAGCCGTCGAGCTGCTTCCACAGTTCCGGCGTTAGGGCGGGTTCGCCTGCCTTGGGGTACATCTCCTGCTCGTTGTAGAACTCGTAGGTCTTGTCGAGACGTTCGTCGTCAACGTCGACAACCGTGGCGGCAAGCTCCATCCAGCCCTCTTTGTCCTCGTAGAAGGATGTGTAACCCTCCTGCAGGTTGGTGGCGAACTCTTCCAGCGCTTCCTGGTTCTCGTTGTAGTACTCCTCGCTCGCCACCCAAACGGTGGAGATCGCATCCACGCTGGGACCCTCTATATCGGCCCAGGCACCGAGGATGTTGTAGTCGTCGTCCTCCTGGAGGGTCAGCACGTCGGCGAACTCGAGAGACGTGACGTCGATCTCTCCGGCGGCCATGGCGGCAGCTCTGTTCGGGGACTCGGGCAGGACCACCCAGTTGATCTCTTTTTCGAGACTGGGATCGTGCTGTCTCACGAGCACGCGCTGCAAAATCTCGGTCCCCGAGCCCGGCGAGTGATACGCCACCTTTTTCCCGGCCAGTTGGTCGAACGAGGTGATCTCGGGTTGTGAGATCATCACGAACTCAAAGCGAGCCTGAGAGACGTAGAACAATTTCAGCGGGACGCCCGTCTGAACTGCTTTGATCGCCTCTGTGAGTCCGATGTTGCCTACATGCAAATCACCCCTGATAAGGCCCGCGACCACCGCGCTGTCCTCTGTCAGCTCCGTGACCTCTGCACCGGACGCTTCAATGCCGATCTGATCCGCGACATCGTTAGGGTCAAGGTCCGACGCGTAGCCGACCTTTATTGCCTCAGTGGATCCATCGCCCGATCCGCTTCCGGAGTCACCACCGTTACCTCCTCCGCAAGCTGCCGCGATCAGCACCAAACCGATCGCGAGAGCCGCACCCCTTCCCAACCTGAACTTCACCCCCGTGTACCTCCCTCTCTGGACGATCCCGTGGTGCCTACTTGGAACGTTCTTGTGTCCACGGCATGGTTAGCCGCTCCGCCAGCTGGATCGCTCCCGACAGCACTACTCCGAGGACGGCGATAACGATCACGTAGACGAACACCTTGTCGGTCCTGTAGTAGTTGGCGGCATTCTGGATTTCGCCGCCCAGCCCGGTCACTGCGAACAGCAGCTCGGCTACGACCATCCCTTTGATGGCCCTAGAAGCCCCCATACGCAGTCCGGCAAAGATGTAAGGGAGCGACGCATAGTAAACAACCTTGCGAAACAGCTTTACGCGCTTAGCACCGAAGGATCGGGAAACCTCGATCAGCATCGGGTCGACGTTTCTTACTCCCGTGTAAGTGCTCACGAGCACCTCGAATACAGAGAAGAGAAGGATGGTGAGCACTCGTGATGTGAGACCCAGCCCGAACCAAATGATGAGCATAGGAACCAGGGCAGCAATGGGAACCACATAAGCCGCGTTGACGAATGGGTCCATCACCTTCGCGACCGGCTTGTACCAGCCCATGAGGAAACCCAGGGAGATGCCGATTGCGGCAGCCAAGCCGAAACCTGCTAGGAGGGATTTCAGGCTGTCGAATAGAGCCCCGAACAACTCTCCCGATTCCAGGACTTCCCTCGTGGCCTCGATGAGAGAAGATGGCGGCGCCAAGAAGAACGTCCCGAGGCGGTTTCCGGCGATCTCCCAGATGACGAGTATGGCGACGATGAAACCGGCTTGCGCAAGTCTTTGATAGTTGAAGAGTTCCTTGCGGATTGCGATGGATAGCGGAATCCGCTCTCGTTCAACGGCAACTGCCATGATCGCCGGCCCCCCTCTTCATCAAAGAAGCATCTCCACCAGCCGCCGCTTGAGTTCGGCGGCGGCCTGACTCTCGACCATTTCTTCTCGCAGTCGCGGTCTTGGAAGTGAGACCTGCACTTCGGCGGTGATCGCACCCTCTCTCATCACAACGATTCGATCCGAGAGAAGAATTGCCTCATCCATTGAGTGGGTCACGAACAACACCGTGCGTTTCTCTCTCTCCCAGATTCCAAGCAACTCCGTCTGCATTTGACCGCGCGTGATCGCGTCGAGAGCCCCGAATGGCTCGTCCATCAAGAGAACGCTTGGTTCTATTGCAAGCGCTCGGGCAATGCCTACGCGCTGCTGCATGCCACCAGACAACTCACCAGGATGGTGATCGTGGAAATCGCTCAGTCCGACGAGGTCTACGTACTTTCGGGCGGTTTCTAGTCGCGTGGAAGGCCTCTTCCCGGCGAAGTCAAGCGCCAGCACCACGTTGTCGATCACCGTCTTCCACGGCATTAGGCCGGGAGACTGAAAGACCGTTGCCCGATCCGCACCTGGCCCCCGGACCTCTTGATCGCCGATGCGCACGCTCCCTGCGGTGGGAGTCAGGAGGCCGGCAAGGATCTTGAGCACGGTGGTCTTCCCGCACCCTGATGGACCGATCAAGGAAACGAACTCTTTGGGCTTGACCTCTAAGTCCACTCCGGTTAGAGCGCGTGTTCGAACGATCTCTCTCCGAGTGAACCGCTCGTAGATCTTGGTCAAACCCTCGAGACTGATTCCCACCGCTTTGGTCTGATGGGTTGACGAATCTGCGTTCTCTGCGGGAACGGCTCGTGAGTCATCGGTGTCCGAAGCTCCGAACTCCTCCTTACGGAGTGCCGCGACCCTTCTGGCCATCGATCCCCCCGTCATTTACTCGGCTCTTAGAAATTCGACATAGTATCCAAGCGTTGTATACATCATGAATGCAACCGCGTCTAGGCGTCGCCGGAGCGAGCTTCAGCGAGGTCCGAGGAATGGTGGCGGGTCGTCTCCGGCGAGTTGGAGATCGCCGGACCGGCCGGAGAAGGCTCTAGACCGCCGGGCCTGAAACCTCGAGGTCGTCGCCGTTCACCAGGCGTAGGAAGAAGGCCTCGCGAGTTCGGCGATTGTGCTCGACGGCTACCCGGCTGGCCGTTTCTGCATCCTTCAGGGAGATAGCGCGGACGATCTCCTCGTGCTCCCTCCAGGAATCCTCGCATCTGATGTTGGCGACGGCCGAAAAATGCCAGTGAACCTGCTTGCTGAGGTCGACGAGCATCCTCGCGAGAATGTGATTCTTCCCCGCCTCGGCTATCCCACAGTGGAATTCCGCATTCAAAGCCGTGATCTGGTTTAGGTCACCGATCTCTACCTGGCGCCTGCCCTCCTCGATGATCTGGCGGAGCTTGGCTACATCGTTTTCGGTGGCGTGCCTCGCCGCGAGGTACGCGGCGCGTTCCTCCAGACATTGGCGGACCTCGAAGACTTGGTGCATCTCGTCCATCGGCGGGTTCCGAACATACGCACCTCCGTGAGGCACGATCTCCAGCCATCCCTCTCGCTCGAGCATCCGGAATGCTTCCCTCACCGGTGTCCGGGACACCCCCAACTCGGCCGCAATTTCATCCTCGGCCAGGTGGGAACCGGGAGGATAGACGCGTGCTCCGATGTCGGATTCGAGCCGCTCGTAGATTTGCGCCGATAAGAGAAGAGGTTTCTTCCTAGCCACCGAACTAGCCCCAAGTCCTTTGCATACGAAATAAATACAATCATAAAACGCAGCTCTGCAACAAATCGTTTCCTTTGGTCATTGGGAACCGGGGATGACAGGAAGCAGAAGGTAGGAGGGCAGATCGCCCCCGGAGTAGACGGTCGTCGTTCCATCGAGAATCTCCCTCGGCCGATCGGTGTCGTCGTTGTGCAGGAAGGGACCCGATCCGGTGAACACGTTGGCGAAGGAAGCGATCTGAGTGTTGCCGTCCTGCGGACCCTGGTATTCGTAGTCGGTCCCCTGGATGCTCAAGGCGATCCGGTATCCGTCGGGAATCTCGAGGGAGGTTGGCCAGATCTCGACGTCGACCTCGTAGATCTCGTCCGGCTGGAGCGGCCCGAGCTCGTCGTGCGTGTGGTAGGGCCGCCACGGTTCGGTCAGCTCGGGATCGAGCTTGCGGTGAGAGACGCGCAGCCAGCCCTGCGCTACGGGTGTGTGAGGGTCCAGGGCTCCCTGGAAGACAACCTCGTCGTCGTCCGGCGAAAATACGCGCAGCACCAGGAAGAGGTCGGCCTCGCTGGTGCTGGAAGACACATACAACCTTGCGGCGACGGGGCCGGTGACCTCTGTTGGTTGTTCCAAGGGTGGCGTTTCGAAGGTGACACCACTGCCCCGCGCCTCGAAGGCAACCGACTCTCGCTCCTCTGGCGGCTCAGACTCCAGGTGCATGTCTGCGGAAGACAGGTAGAGGCGCGTCCAGCGGGTGCGGGCTAGCGGCCACTCCTCCTCACTCCGTTGCACGAAACCGTCAATCGTCCGGATCTGCAGTTGGACCGGAGGCTGCGAGTCCCACCCATTGTCCTCACCCTTTAGGAAGTGATCGAAGAAGCGCACCTGAAGCTCGCGTCCGTAGTCGGTGTAGAAGTGGGTCCAGTGCTCGAGTCCGTGAACCTCGAGCCATTTCTGTGAGGAAGCGGCGCGCACGAAACCCTCGAAGTTGCCGCGCGGGTGCAGCCCCTGACCTCCCCAGTTTGCAGCCGACAGCATCGGCACATTCACGTTGGACCACACGGGCGACCGCTCCTTGTGGTAGTCGTCGTCGAGCGGATGGTCGAGGATGTCCTGACCGAGGTCGCTGCGGTTCGCCGCCAGCTCCTCGTCCGAAAGGGTGTCGGGCCCGGCCACCAACTCACCGGTGAGGAGGTTGGTGAAGCCGCGGTCGCCGGCTCCGTGCTGCACGGTGAGCACCTGCTTGCCGTACCAGTTTGCCCAGAAGGTCGAGACCATCCCTCCGTGATGGGTCATGTCCCGATACCAGTCGGCCGCCCCCTCCCAGGGACAGATGGCCGCCAGATGGGGAGGCTGCAGGGAGGCAACGTGCCACTGGTTGATGGCGTAGTAGGAGATTC
>JBOGWU010000093.1:0-10703 GCA_050693935.1 Actinomycetota bacterium
CCAAGAACACGGCGGTGCGCTACGGAGGAGTCAAGATCAACATCATCGACACACCCGGGCATGCCGACTTCGGAGGCGAGGTCGAGCGGGGGCTAACGATGGTGGATGGGGTACTGCTGCTGGTCGACGCCAGCGAGGGCCCCCTGCCGCAGACGCGCTTCGTGCTGCGTAAGGCACTCGAGGCCCGGCTTCCGGTGATTCTCGTAGTCAACAAGGTGGACCGCCCGGATGCGCGCATCAAGGAGGTCCTCGATGAGGTCTACGAGCTCTTCCTCGACCTCGACGCCGACGAGGGCCAGATAGAGTTTCCGATCCTCTACGCGAACTCCCGAGCCGGATGGGCCTCGCTTCAGCCGGATATCGAGGGCGCGGACCTCAAACCGTTGTTCGAGGTGTTGCTCGATCGTATTCCACCCCCGACGCACGATGAGGGCCATCCGCTGCAGGCGCTCGTGACCAACCTCGACTCATCGCCCTACGTCGGCCGCATCGCGCTTTGCAGGGTGTTTCACGGAACCATCCGCAAGGGGAGCCAGGTGTCCTGGTGCCGGACGGACGGCAGCATCGAGAAGGTCAAGGTCACCGAGCTCTACGTAACGGAATCGCTCGAACGCGTCGAGGCGGCCGAGGCGGGGCCGGGGGAGATCATCGCCATTGCGGGTCTCTCCGAGGTGACCATCGGCGAGACGTTGAGCGACCCCGAAGACCCCCGGCCACTGCCGGTCAGCCACTTCGACGACCCCTCGCTGTCGATGCTCATCGGCATCAATACCTCGCCGCTGTCCGGCAGGGACGGGGACAAGATGACCGCTCGGTTGCTCAAGAACCGGCTCGATGCCGAGATGATCGGCAACGTATCGATTCGGGTGCTCGAAACCGAGCGTCCGGATGCTTGGGAGGTCCAGGGCCGCGGTGAGCTCCAACTCGCGGTGCTCGTCGAGATGATGCGGCGCGAGGGATTCGAGCTCACCGTCGGGAAACCTCAGGTCGTTACCAGGGAAGTCAACGGCAAGACTTGCGAGCCCGTTGAACGTCTCGCCATCGACGTCCCTGAGGATTATCTCGGGGTCGTTACTCAATTGTTGGCCATGCGCAAGGGCCGGCTCGAGCAGATGGTCAACCACGGCACTGGGTGGGTTCGCATGGAGTACCTGGTACCGGCGCGCGGCCTCATCGGTTTCCGCACCGAGTTCCTTACCGAGACGCGGGGAACCGGGTTGCTGCACCACGTCTTCGATCGCTACGAACCCTGGCACGGCGAGCTCCGCACGCGTCCCACCGGGAGCCTCGTCGCCGATCGGAGTGGCCCGACGACCAGCTACGCGCTGCTCAACCTGCAGGACCGAGGCACGATGTTCGTGGGCCCGACGGTGGAGGTCTACGAGGGCATGATCGTCGGCGAGAACTCACGCAGCGACGACATGGATGTCAACCCAACCAAGGAGAAAAAGCTCACGAACATGCGCTCTTCTACCGGCGAGGAGCTGGTTCGGCTCATCCCCGCCAGGGCGCTGTCGCTCGAGCAGGCGCTCGAGTTCATCCGGGAAGACGAGTGTGTCGAGGTCACGCCCAAGCACGTGCGTCTGCGCAAGGTCACGCTCGATCCCAACCAGCGAGCGAGGCTGGAAAAGCGCAAAGGCTAGTCAGCCGAGAAGAACCCAGGCGATCCAACAGCCGATCATCGCCAGACCGGCTAGGAACTCGACCAGCACGCCGATCCCGAAACCGATCACGAGATCCTTGGTGGTAGTCCAAGCACGCTGCCAGTCGCCGGTGCTGGCGCGCTCCGCCAACAACACACCTGCCACCGCCCCCAGCGGGAGACCGACCACCGGAATCACGAAGAACCCGATCACACCGAGACCCACTCCGGCGGCGACTGTGGATGCGGGAGCGCCTCCGGCCGCCACCCGCCGGTGAGGCAGTACAAACCCTGCCACCATTCCGCCGATGGCGAGTGCGGTGATGAATACGAACGCGATCCAGCCGAGCGCGCCGAACTTAGTCACCAGCCCGTAGACGAGCGCCGCGCCCCAGATGATCGGCAGCCCCGGTAGCAGAGGCAGCATCGTTGAGATGAGCCCGACCGCCATGACCAGTCCGACGAGGACCACGACCCCGGTATCCATCATCAAAGCTTGGCACGCGGGGCGGGCTCGGCCGGACCGCAGAACATCCGCGGGGCGGGCTCGGCCGGACCGCAGAACAAGCGCGAACACCGCCGGCGAGCAGTGCTCAGCCGGCGGTGTCGAATGGTGAAGGTTGTCTAAAGCACGACGTTGAAGCGGTGGAGCATTCCCTTAAGGAAGTGTGGCTTGGACCCCTTCCTGTTCTGCACGAAGCAGAGCATCGCGTAGCGGCCCGTGATCAGCTTGGCCTTGAACGCCTTGCCGCTCTCACCGGGCTTGGCGAACGAGCCTCCGATGAAGCGGATGTGTCGCTCGGCCTTCTTCTGGGGCATGCTCAGCAGCTGCCTGAGGGTCTTACCGTGGCGCAACTTGATCATCACGACCTCGTGCATGCGCTTCTCACTCTGGTTCTCGAAGCTGAAGTTGTACACACCTTTCTTGAGCTTCTTGGGGAATTCGCTGCCGTCGGCGAGCATGAAATGGTAGTCCATGGCCGCGATGTCGATCTGAGTAGGCCCGGATACTTCGCCCGCCCCCGCGGTCGAAATGGGTCCACCGACGGCCGGAAGCGCCATGGTTGCCGCAACGGCAATCCCAAGAATCTTTTTCCTCATGTATTCCTTCTCCTTCGTCTGCCGAAAGCTGTCGGGGGGCAGCTTCCTTGGACAGCGTCCCGAGATCGTTACGAAGGAGGGGGATTTTTCCAGAAGTACGAAATGGAAATCAGATTCTGAAGAACAAACCCGCGAATCGCCGTGCGGCGTCGAGGTCGCCGTAGGCGGTTCCGGATCGAGCCCTGCCGAAAGCCGTAAGCACCAGGCTGGTGGGGTCGAAGTCGATCACGGCCGGCAGGTCATCCGCGGTGCCCGGCTCGTAGCTCATGCCCTCATCGGAGCAAATCACGCGAAACGTTCCCGCATTACGTCCCGAGACGCGTACCCCAACCTCGAGTGTGTTCCCCTCGAGACGGGACACATCGGTGGTCGCCTGCCACAGCACGAACATGAACGGCACCAGGAGGTCGGCCGCGTCCGCGCTCAGGAAATGGGTTTTGCCTAATCCCTCGCGCAGGTCCCAACCGTGCACTCCGTAGTCCATCAACTGGCCGATGGGGTAGAAGAACGCCGGTACTGGACCCATGTAAGCGTGGGTCACCATGAACCCACCCCAATCGGCCTCGTCCACGCCCTCGAACATCTTCATGGCTCGGCCGAAGTCGTCGTGGAGCCTGGTCAGCAGCTCCTCGCGCGGCGTGCCCCTGTGCGCCTGGGCCCGTTGGTCTGCAGTGACGGCCATCGCCGTCAGGGGAGCGAGGCCTTCAACCGGCTTGCCCGCACGGGTGGCTTCGAAGCGTTCGAGGTAACCCTCGGTCGTGTCGACCAGATGAGCGACGATGTCTCGGACCTGCCAGTGCCCGGCAGCGGTGGGAGATTCCCAGTGCGCCGGCATCTCGGCGAGAGCGAAGAAACTCTCGGCCTCTTCCCGTACCACTCGGAGCAGGTTGTCCTTGGCGGCGAAGTTGGTGGCGTCCCACTGCTCGCGAACTGTGTCCTCGGTCGTCATGATTCCCCCATGAATGAGCGGTGCCCGGGCGATGCACCGGTGGGGAAGATTGTTGCACTGGCTATAGTTACTTACAAGAGATTAGTTAGTCATCGAACCCCGACTCGGCCTAGGTTGGGACCAAGGGCGTCCATGAGGGAGGAAATATGAAGCTTGAGGGCATCCATCACATCACCGCGATCACGGGGGACGCCCCTTCGAACGTGCGCTTCTACGCGGGAACTCTCGGCCTCAGGATGGTCAAGAAATCGGTCAATCAGGATGATCCAACCGTGTACCACCTCTTCTATGCGGACGATAAGGGGGGAGCGGGCTCGGACATCACCTTCTTCGAGTACCCCAAGGCGGCGAGGGGCCGCGCCGGCGCAGGCATGCTGCACCGCATCATCTGGCGAATCGGTTCCGAGGAGGCACTCGATTTCTGGAGCCAACGACTCGATTCGCATGGGATCAAGAACCGGCGCGTCGACTCGTCGTTGCGCTTCGATGATCCCGAGGGCCTCGGTCTGGAGCTTTCAGTGGTAACGACGACGGACGAGCCTCTCAGCGCGCACCACCCGGAGATTCCCGAGGAGTTCGCACTCCAGGGTTTCGATGGGGCCCGGGCCTATGCCGACGACGCCGCGGCCAGCGCAGAGTTTCTCGGCGGCACTCTGAACTTCGATGCCCGGAGCAACTCGGAGTGGACGTCGCGAGGCGAGCAGCGAGGATCCTTCTACGTCTACGACGAGGCACCCGTCGACCCGGGACTGAGTGGTGCCGGAACGGTGCACCACGTCGCGTGGGCATCGCCGATGGAGGAACACGCCGAATGGCGTGGGCGCATCGTGAACGCGGGGGTGGACGTCACACCGATAATCGATCGCTTCTACTTCAAGTCCATCTACTTCCGCGAGCCCTCCGGGGTGTTGTTCGAGATCGCCACGCTCGGGCCCGGCTTCGATGTAGACGAGCCTCTCGAAAGCCTTGGTGAGCGGCTCGCGCTTCCCCCGGACTACGAACACTTGCGCGACAAGCTGGAGAAGGTCCTGACTCCGTTGCCCGATCCGACAAACGAAATGGGGAAGAAGTGAAGTCGAGTTCTGCGAAAGAGTTCTGTCCTCACTTCAAGAAGGCGATCGAGCTAGTGGGGAAGCGGTGGAGCGGCACGATCCTGCGCGCCCTGATGGATCGAGCTCTGCGCTTCTCCGAGATCTCCGCGCACATTCCCGAGATCTCGGACCGCTCGCTCTCGTTGCGGCTCAAGGAGTTGGAAGCGGAAGGCATCGTGACGCGCACGGTGGACGCGACGCAGCCGGTGAGCGTCAGGTACGAACTGACGGACAAGGGTCGTGCTCTCGAGATGGTGATCGCCGAACTCGAGACCTGGGCTCACGACTGGGTGGCTACACCGGAGCCCGTTCGGTCTGGAGCGCGTTGACGGTCGGCAAGGAGTCGAACTCGTCGAGCGCGCTGACGATTCCCGAGCTGTTCGAGTCGGCGGTCATCCGTTTCCCCGACAAGTCCTGGCTCGATTTCGAGGACTTGAGCTACACGTTCGGCGAGACACGCAAGCGAGTCGGGGCCATCGCTCACGCCCTTGGTGAACTAGGCGTCGGTCGAGAGAAGTTCGTTCTCGCGACCACTCGCAACTCGCCCGACTACCTGTTTACCTGGCTCGCGACTATGTATCTGGGGGCAACGCTCGTTCCCGTGAATCCGAAGAGCAGTGGAGATGAGGTGGCGGGTCTCACGGCGCAGGTGAACCCGCACCTCGTGGTGACCGATGCTGGACTTCGCGACACGGTCGAGGGGCCTGCACGCTCGGCGGCGCCGGAAGCCCGCTTTGCCCTGGTGGAGGAGCTCACAGCAGCCGGCGACGTCGAACCTGCGCCGCCGGCTGCGCGCTCCGACGACGTTGCGGTGATGATCCCGACCTCGGGCACGACGGGCCGCTCGAAGCTGGTGATGCAGACGCAGCGCGCCTATGCGATGGCAGGAGAGGGCTTTCCATACTGGTTGGGACTCACCGAAACCGACCGCTTGATGACCTCTCTTCCGTTGTTCCATATCAACGCGCCCGCCTACTCCGTGCTTGGGTCGGTGGCGGCAGGGGCAGGTCTCGTGCTTCTCCCTCGCTTCTCCGGCACTGGATTCATAGATTCCGCCCGTCGCTACGGCGCGACGGAGTTCAATGCGATCGGTGCCATGATCGAGATCCTGATGCGCCAGCCCGAACGCGACGACGACGCGGACAACCCGCTCAGGCTCTGTTACACGGGGCCGTCGCCCTCCGAGGAACGACAGCTCGAGATCGAGCGCCGCTTTGGCTTCGAGATCGTTTGCGGTTACGCGCTCTCCGAAAGCCCTTACGGTCTTATCTGGCGGAGAGGGACGCGCCCATTCGGAACGCTGGGGAGCGTGCGCCAGCATCCGACGATGGGTGAGATCAACGAGGGCAGGGTGACCGACGAGGGCCGCGCGGTGGGAGTCGGAGAGGTCGGTGAGCTCGAGCTGAGGAACCCCGCCGTCATGCTCGGTTACTACGGTATGCCCGATGAGACGCGCAGGGTGCTGACCGATGGCTGGCTGCGCACCGGCGACCTGGTCGAGGTCAACGCCGACGACACCTTCACGTTCGTGGGACGTCGCAAGGAGCTCATCCGGAGGAGAGGTGAGAACCTATCGCCCCTCGAGGTCGAAGCGGTACTGGAGTCCCATACCGGTGTCGTCGAAGCCGCAGTGGTCGGCGTTCCCTCCGAGCTCTCCGAGGAAGAGGTGAAGGCGTTCGTGGTTCTAACCGAGGCCAATTCCGTTGCTCCGGCAGAGTTGCGCGACTTTGTTTCCGAGCGGCTCGCGTCCTTCAAGGTCCCGCGCTACTTCGAGGCTGTGGCCGAGCTTCCTCACACGCCGACCGGAAGGATTGCCAAACACGCGCTTCCCAAGGAGCGAACGAGTGCGGAAGTCGATCTCGACGCCGCGACCCACGACGTAGGTAGACAATGACCCAGCCGTCCGACGACCGAAATTGGTTGAGAACGTCGATCGGAAGTTCCACATCGGATTCGATTACGGTTCGGGGCCACGATCTCAGCAACGAGGTGATGGGACGGATGACCTTCTCCCAGGTCGCCTTTCTACTGGCCGCGGGTCGCGCCCCCACCGAAGACGAAGCAACGATGTTCGATGCCGTGCTCACCTCGCTGGCCGATCACGGGCTCACCCCCACCGCGTTGGCCGCGCGCCTTACCTACACCGGTGCACCCGAGGCGATGCAGGGAGCGATTGCCGCAGGTCTTTTGGGCGGGGGGAGCGTCTTCCTGGGACCGGTTGAGGACACCGCCCGATTCCTTCAAGCGATCCTCGATGATGTTCCGGAGGAGCGCAGGGCCGACGAGAGGGCGTTGAGCGAGGCCGCGGCGAACGCGGTTCAAAAGGCCACCGAAGAGGGCCGGAGGATCCCGGGGCTCGGGCATCCGATTCATCGCGGCACAGATCCCCGCACGCCGCGTTTCTACGAGTTGGCGAAACAGACCGGACTCCTTGGGCCGCATCTGAGGCTCTTGGAGTGCGTGTCGACGGTGCACCGGGATACGACGGGCAAGTCGTTGCCGATCAACGGCGCCGGTGCGGCGGGAGCGGCACTCGCGGATCTCGGTTTTTCGCCGTCGGTCGCGAGGGGCTTTGCTCTCCTCGCTCGTACCGCGGGACTCGTCGGTCACCTCGCCGAGGAGTCCGAACGGCCGATTGGCATGCGCTTGTGGAAAGAGGTAGACCAAAGGGCCACCGAAGCCGAATGAGCCGGCCCTTAACGGGCTAGCCGCGGGGGAAAGCCACCGGTGGCGATCGGTCCCCACCGATCGGCTTGGATCCGGATCAGGCACTTTCCCTGACGGCTCATTGCCTCTCTGTACTCATCCCAATCGGGATGCTCCCCGGAGATCGAGCGGTAGTAGTCGACGAGGGGCTCGATTGCCTCGGGAAGGTCGAGCACCTCGGCGTGACCGTCGACCTGAACATAAGGCCCGTCCCATTCGTCTGAGAGCACGCAAATCGAAACGCGTGACTCTCGCCGCGCGTTGCGAGCCTTGGCCCGCTCCGGATACGTCGACACCACGATGCGGCCCTGTGAGTCAACACCGCACGAAACTGGCGACATCTGGGGTCCTCCCTCGGAGCGAAATGTGAGGAGGCCGTGGTGACGGGAACGGACGAAGTCCAGAAGCTCAGTCCGATCGGGGTGTCGTGCGGTGGCGATCTTCGGCGTCATGCGAACCAGCCTACCGACACGGGGTTCAGTCCTCGTAGCCTTTCCCGACCGCTCCGTCGAGTTGTTCGCGGATGATGTCGGCGTGCCCCGCGTGGCGCGCGGTCTCCTCGATCATATGGACCACGACCCAGCGCACGTTGTAGTCCGCGCTCCGATTGGGATTCTGCACGAGATCATCGAGCGATGCAGTCTCGAGTGCTTGTCGCGATCGCTCACACGATTGCCGGTACAGATCGAAGATGCTCTCCGCGGTTTCGCCTTCTTCGATGCGGAAATCGGCGTCGGGATCCTCGGGGCTGAACGGGTACCAGCCGGCTTCTTGGTTGGCGACGTTCTCTTGGAACCAACCGCGCTCGACGTACGCGAGATGCTTGACGATGCCGAGCAGCGAGGTTCCCGACGGCACCATGGGCTTGCGTAGCAGTTCTTCGGGCAAACCAGCGCACACATCGAGCAACGTCGTTCGATAGTGATCGAGGAACCCGCCGAGCACCTCTCTCTCGGTCCCCGCAACGGGCGTGCCATATCGCTTCTTCATGCGGGCGATCGTAGCCGAGTACGCCTAGAGAGTCGGTTTGGTCACCATCAAGAAGACGATGATCACGGTTAGGGCTCCCAGCACTCCTCCGAGAATGCCCCCGCGCTTAGCCAGCGCGCGGTACTCATCCGAGTCGGCGCGGCCCGCTTCGACAACGGCGATCTGACTTCGCAGCGTTGGCGTGTAACCCACGAGCCCCAGGATCACGATGAGCACGAAGATAGCGAGCGATGTCGCAATCCAAAACGTGCCGAAGGAGAGTCCGGACTCGAACACCATCGCAAATCCGGTGATGAGCAGCAGGCCGTAGGCTGGATTGGCGAAGCGATCGTCCAGCACCTTGATCCCGCTCAGGACGAAGCCCGCTTGCTGCGGCTGACGGGCGGCGCGCGCGAGCCAGATGCCGTAGGTGGCATTGAAGCCGACGGCCACAATGGCCAAGAAGACATGGAGGAACTTCAAGAACTCGTACAGCGTCATCGAGGCTCCCTCCCTTATTGCTTTGGTGGACGATGACAGAGCCGCCGGCGAGCGTCCAGGGCCGGCCAGGGCGGCACCGCTCGACTTTCCAGATTATTCAAGGGACCCCTGAGCCTGCCGATAGCAGAATTATGGCAGTCGACGAAGGGACTGGAAGACGGGGAGTTGAGCCTCCCGCCTGGGAGAAGCTGATCGACCGCGCCTACCGGTTGCGTCTCTCCTTGCCGAAGGGCAAGTCTCTGCCGGAAAACGTCTGGCAGCGCCGTCACCAGGGCATCGTCATCCTTTTGTGGCTGCACGTCGTCGGCCTGACGGTCTTCGGGCTCACCGTAGGTGTGGCGCCCGTCCACCTGTCTGCCGAGATGGGGATGCTGGCGCTGCTCACCTTCGCCGCCAGGAACACCGCGTTTTCACCGCGAGTCAGGGCCTGCCTCGCGACCACGGCGCTGATGGCGTCTAGCGCACTTTTCACCCATTTGTCGGGCGGTTACATCGAGGTGCATTTCCACTTCTTCATCATGCTCGGCGTGATTGGGCTCTACCAAGACTGGCTTCCCTTCGGACTGTCTCTGGCCTGGGTGCTCCTCCATCACGGGGTGGTTGGTGCGGTCGATCCGGGGTCCGTGTTCAATCACCCGGACGCGTTGCGGCACCCCTGGAAGTGGGCCGGCATTCACGCTCTTTTCGTGGCGGGAGCAAGCGTTGTCAACGTGATTGCGTGGAAGCTCAACGAGGAACGGGCGATGCGCGATTCGCTAACCGGTTTGGCTAGCGCCGCGTTGCTCGCCGATCACACCGAGCATGCGCTGGCGCGCAAAGAGCGAAGTGGAAAACTCGTGTCCGTGCTGTTCATAGATCTCGACGGTTTCAAGGCGATCAACGATCGCTACGGGCACGGAGTGGGAGACCAGCTGCTCATGCAGGTGGGACAGAAGCTGAGCTCGTGCTTGCGCGCCGGTGATGCCTGCGGACGCATAGGCGGGGACGAGTTCGGCGTCCTGCTCGAGGATCATGAAAATGAGATGACGGCGGTACTCATCGCCGAGCGGATTCTTGCGTGCTTGCGGGAGCCGATGTCGTTGCACGGCCGGGAGATGAAGATCGACGCCAGCATCGGGATCGCCAACGCGTCCGAGGGAGACCGCGCCGAGGATCTGCTAAGGAACGCCGATGCGGCCATGTACGTGGCCAAGAAGGCCGGACGGGGCCGCCTCCAGGTCTATGAACCGTCTCTTCATCAGACCGTGCTCGAGCGGCTCGACCTGGTGGCCGAACTCAAGCACGCTATCGATTTCAGCGAGTTCGAGCTGCACTACCAACCAATAGTCAGCCTCGACGGAGGTCACATCGGTGGGGTCGAGGCGTTGATCCGGTGGCGCCACCCCGCGCGCGGACTTCTAGGGCCATTCACATTCGTACCCGTGGCGGAAGAGTCCGGCGTGATCGTCGAGATCGGAAGATGGGTGCTGGCAGAGTCCTGCAGGCAACTGCGGCGATGGCTCGACGAGGCCGGCGACATCCCACTCTCCCTTAGCGTGAACATCTCGGCTCGCCAGCTGCAAGAGAAGTGTCTCGTGGAGGATGTCACCCGTGCGCTTCAGGATTCCCAGATCGAGCCGGAAAGACTTGTTCTGGAGATTACCGAGAGTGTGTTCATGGAGGATGTGGACACCGTGCTCGAGCGCGTGCAGCAGTTGAAGGCCCTCGGCGTTCGCCTGGCTCTCGACGATTTCGGCACCGGTTA
>JBOGWU010000094.1:0-13437 GCA_050693935.1 Actinomycetota bacterium
TTGCGCTGGCGACCAAGCGCCGTCGCGAGCGAGCACTCCTTGTGGTCGGCGGCCAGCTGAGCGAGGTCGAACGCCTCGTGAGCCACGACCGTGACGCCGACGTTGGTGGGGTCCATGTCGTGGATCAGCGACGCTCCCCCGCGCTTTCGCACCACCCCGCGCACCAGCAACAGCCAGGAGTGGAACACCGTGCGGGCGCAGCGAGCCTGCCAGCGCTCGAACAACGTGACGTCGACCGGACCACTGATGTCGTCGAGCGTCAAGAAGATGATGCGCTTGCCGGATCGAATCGCGGGCGTCTGAGTCGATACCTTGACGCCGGCGACCCACACCTCGGCGTCGCTACGCATACCGCGCAGGTCGACTCCCGGGGTCACATGGAGCTCTCGCAGCAAGGGCCGGTAGAGGCTCATGAGGTGACGGCGGGCATCGATCCCGGTGACGGCCAGCTCGGCGGTTACCTGCTCGAGCTCGGTATAGCCGGTCCGACCCTTCGGTCCGGGCTTCACCGGGTCGTCGAGGGCCAGGCCGAGTTGAGCACCAGGGACGGTCCGGGGCTCGCCCGACAGCTCCGCGGCGCGCCACAACAGCGCACGCCTACTGCGGCGGGGTTCGATCGAGTCGAGCGCGCCGATGTGGATGAGGTTCTCGAGCACCGGCCGGGACAGTTCGACCCGGCGCCACAGGTCCTCGAGCGAGGTGAAGCGACGAGCGCGGCGCTCGTCCAGCAGGGCGTCGACCTCGGCGGCCGAGATGCCCTTGACCTCGGACAGCGACAGCCGGATCCCCCATTCTTTTCCATTGTCGCGATCCCTTCCCGCATCGCTGACGTCTTCGACCCGGTAGTCCTCGTAGGAGGCGTTGACGTCGATCGGCAGGATGGCGATGTTGAAGTGACGGGCATCGGCCACGATCAGCCGGCGGGGGTACATGCCGGGATCGTGGGTCAGCACCCCGGCCAGGAACTCAGGCGCGTAGTGCGCCTTGAGGTAGGCCGAGACGTAGGTCGGCAGCGCGAACGCGGCGGCATGTGACTTGCAGAACCCGAACGAGGCGAAGGCGAACACCTCTTTCCACAGCTTGCTCGCTTGCGAGGGGGTGTAGCCGTTGCGCACGGCCCGGTCGATGAACCAATCGCCGACCTCGTTGTCCTCGCTTACCCCCGAGCGCGGCCCATCGAGCCCGCCCCGCGCCGGGCGGCTGTTGGGATCATCGGGCAGGCTCGGCCGCTCCGAGTCCAGATGACGACGGATGTAGTCGGCATCGTCGAGCGAGCAGCCGGTCACCGCGGCGATGACCCTGATGACCTGCTCGTGGAACACGATCACGCCGTTGGTCTCACGCAGGATCGGCTCGAGGTTGTCGTGGGGATAGACGGTCTCCTCGAAGCCGTGGCGGCGGTCGAGAAACGGGCTCACCATGTCGGACTTCACCGGGCCGGGGCGGAACAACGAGATGTCGACGATCAGGTCCTCGAAGCGATTGGGTTGATAGCGAGCCAGCAGCTCGCGCTGGCCCGGCGACTCGATCTGGAAACACCCGAGCGTGCGGGACGATGCGATCAGCTCGAACGTCGAGCGGTCGTCCCGCGGCAACGAGTCGATGTCCACCGGTTGAGAACGGGTCCTCGCGATCTGATCGCGAGCGTGCGCGATCGAGCTCAGCATCCGCACCCCGAGCACGTCGAGCTTGACCAGCCCGAGTTCCTCGACATCGTCCTTGTCGGCCTGAAGCATCGTGAAGCCCTGGAACGACTCCTGCATAGGGACGCGATCGGCAAGGTCGGGAGACGAAAGGATCACTCCCGAAGGATGCAGAGCGAGGTGACGCGGAAACCCGTCGATTCCAAAGCACAGCTCGAAGAGCTGCTCGAGCTGGCCTGCCTGAAGGTTGCCGTCGCGCAGCTCCGGGAGGCTGGCGATCGCCTGCGGAATGGCGCGGGCCTGGATTCGGGGAAACGCCTTGGCCACGAGATCGATCTCTTCCGGCGCGATGCCCAGCGCTTTGCCGACCTCTCGAATTGCCTTACGGGCGCGGAAGGTATCGACCATGCAACAGATTGCCGTCTGCTCGGCCCCGTAAGCCTTGGCGATGTAGTCGAGTACCTCTTCTCTGCGATGTGACTCGACGTCAACATCGACATCCGGGAGCTCCTCGCGCCGGGTGTTCACGAAGCGCTCGAACAACAGGTCGTATCTGATCGGATCGACGTCGGAGATGCCGAGCACAAAGCACACCAGCGAGCCGGTCGCGCTCCCCCGGCACGCGCAGCGGATTCCCATGTTCTTGCGGACGTGATCGACGATGTCTGCCACCAGCAAGAAGAACGAAGCGAAGCCCAGCTTGAAGATCATCTGGAGCTCGTGTTCGAGCCGCTCCTCGACTTCTCTAGTGATGCGGCCGAAACGATGCCGTGCCCCCTCGTAGCAACGCCGGATGAGACAGCCGTTCGGGGTTTCGCCGCTGGGAATCGAGAACTCGGGAAAGTGGTAGCCGTCGAGGTCCAACTCGAAGTCGCAGGCCTCGGCGATCGCCATGGTCTCGTCGGCGGCCTCGGACGCATCGAAGAAAAGCTCGCGCATCTCGTCGGGACCCTTGAGGTAGTACTCCGAAGTCGACCGCAGCGTCTGGGTGCGCGACAGCGGCACTATGTGCTTGATCGCGTGCAGCACCTCGTGGGTCGCGGCCCCGCTCGGCGAGGAGTAATGGACGTCGTTGGTCGCCACCGCCGGCACGCCCGAGTTCTTGGCGACGCCGAGCAACCGGTCCCGCAGAGCCCGGTGACCGTAGCTGCGGTGATTGAAGACCTCGATGCGAAAATCGCCACCGAGATCGCTACGCCATCTGCGTGCGAGTTCGATGGCCTGGTCGACCCTGCCGGAGGCGGCCAGGGCTGCGATCGGGCCCCGTTCGCAGCCCGAGAGCACGAACAGCCCCTCGGCGCGCTCGACGAGATCCGCGTAATCGATCCGAGGTTTTCCCCGCTTACTTATTGCGGTATGGCCGAGCCCATCCCGCCCGTTTTCCAGATGGGCCTTGGAGATCAACCGGCAGAGGTTGCCGTATCCGGTCGCGTTGCGCGCCAGCAGGGTGACGTGTTGTTCTTGCGGTCCGGCCGAGCCCACCCCGCGTTGCTCTCGCCCGAGCGTCAGTTCGGCGCCGTATAGGGGCTTGATCCCGGCGCGCCGCGCCGCCCGGGTGAAGCGCACCGCTCCCAGCAAGGAGTCGTGATCGGTGAGCGCGATCGCCTCGTAACCCCGGCGGGCGGCGAGCTCGGGCAGCTCCTCGGCCGTAATGGCGCCATCGAGCAGCGACCACGTCGAATGACAGTGAAGGTGGACGAACCCGCTCATCGGCCCGGGACACTTCCCAGAGCCGGGGTTACGGGGCGGGGCTGGGGATCTCGGTGGCGCTGGCCTTGGCCACCAGCTTGCCGTCGGGATCGATTACCTCGGCCTCGGCGAACAGGACGCGTTTGCCGGCCTTCAATACCCGGCCGGTGCCGGTGAGCGTCGCGCCGGCAAGCACGGGACGAAAGATGGACACCTTCATCTCGGCGAGCGCGGGATAGACGTCGGCTTCCAGGTGCGCCGACGTTGCTCCGCCGAGCAACGCATCGAGAAACGCGGCCAGCACGCCACCCTGCAGGTTGCCTGCAGAATTGCTGTATTCGCCGGGCACCGTCCACGTGAACGAGACTGACTCGCGCGCGTCGGCCGTCTCGAGTCGTCGAAAGCCCAGGTGGTCGTTGACCGGCAGGCTCACCGAGCCGTCGACGATGGCATCCCATCTTGTCTTGCGCGTCACGTGGGGCACGATAACCGGACCGACCTGATGGGATCAGTCCCAGATGCGCGCTAGGCGCCAGTCGCCGCGGATGCGATCGCGATAGACGTCGTAGACCGCGGCGTTGGTTCGTAGAAAGCCGTCGGCGTCGACCTCGCCCGAGCTGAGGGTTCCCGAGGGTCGCGCCAACACCCGGAAGAACTCGCGCTCGGTGACCTCGGCGGTGGCCCACCATTGCCCCGCCTCGCGCCAAGAGTCGAGCCGCTGGTCGACCTCGTAGCGCGTGCCGCGCCAGCGAAACGCAACCGGAGCGTCGTCCACGACTGGGTCGATGTTGTCCTGGCGGTCCGGCCGAGGCCACCCCGTGTCGACGTCGATCGGGTCGTCGTATCTCTTCGTCACCCAAACGGCCACCCATCGTCGGCGGTAAAGGACACAAAAGGGGCCCGGGACTCGCTATCCCGCGAGTCCATCGGGCCCCGTGTCACGCCGAGATCAAGGGGGCCGGACGGGCCGGGGAGCCGTGCCGTAGGGGCCGGGGGAACGACCACAACCCCCTCGATATCGAACGTATGTTCGATAGTAGATGAGCCCGCCGCCGGCCGTCAAGACGCGCGTCCCAAGATCGCGAAACTTTTGGTTGACTCGCCATGAAGGCAGGAAAGATAGCCTTCATGGACGGACGAGTCGGAATCCTGGCCTACGGATCGCTGCTCAGCCATCCCGGCGCGGAACTGGCCGGGCTCATCGAGCGGCGCATCGACGGCGCCCTGACGCCCTTCGCCGTCGAGTTCGCCCGGGCGGCTTCACGACGCAGCGGCGCTCCGACCCTGGCCCCCGTCGACCGCGGCGGAACCCAGGTCGAGGGCTCGCTTCTCCTCCTCGAGAAAGGGACCGGCCTCGAGCTCGCTCGTCACGCCCTCTATCGCAGGGAGATCAATCAGGTCGGCAGCAGCGAGCTCACCTACGACCACCACGCGCTCTCCTCGCCGAACCGGGTCCGCGTCGATCACCTCTGCGACCATTGGGGCTGCGCGAACGTGATCTACGCCAAGCTGCCGGTGACACTCGAGCCCGATCCCGTCGATCTCGCCCACCGCGCCATCGCAAGCGCCAGGGCCACCGCCGGCCGGGAGGGGCGCGACGGCATCTCCTACCTGATGGGGGTAAAGGCCAACGGCGTCACCACTCCGCTCGCTCCCTCTTACGAACGAGAGATCCTGCGGCAGACCGGCACCGCTTCCCTATCCGAGGCGCTCAAGCGAACAGTCCGATCGCCAGAGCGACCACCCACACCGCGGCCGTAGCGTAGGTGTGGTCGAGGCAGATACGCGGAGGCTGGTTCAAACAAAGCCGAGCGCGGACCTCGCCAACGGGGTCATCTTGTCCGGCGACCACGCCGGCTCGAAGACCAGTTCGGCGGAGAACTCACCGATGCCCTCGATCGGAGCGGATACGTCTTTCATCTGCTCCTCGATCATCGGTCCGATGGGGCAGCCCATGGTCGTGAGCGAGTATTCGATGTGGACGTCGCCCGACTCGTTGACCTTGATGTCGTAGACCAACCCGAGGTTGATGATGTCGATGCCGAGCTCGGGGTCGTCGACCGCCTTGAGGGCCTCGGTGACCTCCTGCTTGATTCTTTCTTGATCGCTCATATGCCCATGGTAACGAAGCGGGCGGTGTTGGAATTCCTCGCCTAGAGGGACAGTCCGAGGAGCTCGGCCGCGTTGCGCCTCAGCACCCGCTCGAGCTTATCGCCCTCGAGGCCCATCTCGTCGAACTCGTCCAGCAGGCGACCGGGGTCGAGCATCGGGTAGTCGCTCCCCCACACGAAGCGCTCGTTGAGACGGCCCCTGCAGTCGCGTTTGACCTCGGAGGGGATGTACTTGGGGCGCCAGCCCGAGAGGTCGACCCAGACGTTGGTCTTGTGCATGGCCGAGGCCAGCACCTCGAGATGCCACGGGTAGCCGAAGTGCGCCATGACCACCGTGAGATCGGGATGACGCGCCGCGACCATGTCCATGAGCATCGGACGACCGTAGTCGTAGGCGATGCCGGAGCCTCCGGGAACGCCGGCCCCCAGTCCGGTCTGTCCGACGTGCACGACGATCGGTAGCCGGTGGTGCTCGCACACGTCCCAGATCGGGTCCCAGCGCTCCTCGTTCGGATAGAAGGCCTGGACCTGAGGATGGATCTTCAGACCCCTGAGGCCGAGCTCGCTGATGGCCCGGTCGAGCTCTTCGGCCGCATCGGGCTTGTGGAAGTCGACCGAGGCGAAGCCCACGAACTGCTCGGGGTAGGCCTTGCAGATCTCCGCGACCCGGTCGTTGGTCAGCGGCGGCATGCCGGTCGCGGTCTCCGCATCCCAGGCCAGCAACACCCCAAGCAGGTCCCAGTTCTTGTACTCGGCGGCCATCTCCTCGACGGTGCGGACGCGCACCTCGCTCCGGAAGTAGCGGGCGGTGGCCTCGAGCATCGGTCCGATGGAGCCCTCGAGCCACTCGTGAGTCGAGGCGTGAACGTGAAAGTCGATAGCGCGTGGCAAGCGAACCTCCCGGATAGGCGGCTTACAGAAAGAAGAAGGAGATGGCCATGATCACGTAGGCCGCAAGTAACTGCGCGCCCTCAAGCCAGTTGCTCTTCCCGTCGAGCACGATGAAGCCGAGAATGATCGCCGACGCCGCGACCGCGGCGATCTCGATGGTGGAGAAGATCAGATCGAGTTGTTGTCCCACCGCGAGGGCGGCGAACACGAGCACAGGCGCTACGAACAAGGCGATCTGCACGCTCGAGCCGATCGCTATCTCGATCGAGACGTCGACCTTGTCCTTGGCGGCAAGCAAGATCGCGCTCGAGTGCTCGGCCGCGTTCCCCACGATCGGCACCACGATGAGGCCGACGAACAGCTCCGACAACCCCAGGGCCTCGGTGGTCTCCTCGAGGGCCCCCACGAGGAACTCGCTCATGAGCGCGACTCCCACGGTGGCGGCGAGCAGGGTGGCGACGCCGCGGCGCATCGACCACTTCGGCTCGCCGTGGTCGAAGTCACTGCGAAACAGGTTGCGGTGCGTCTTGAAACTGAACAGCAACCCCAGGCCGTAGGTGATCAGTAGCGCGATGGCGACGCCGACCGAGATGGCCTCTTCGCGGAACTCCGTGTCGGCTTCGGTGAACGCAAACAGCGCGGGCAGCACCAGCGCGACGACCGCAATGACGAGCTGAGCCGAGTTGAGGTTCGCCGACGCACGGTTGAAGGTCTGTTGCTCGCGCGTCCATCCACCCACCAGAAACGAGAGCCCCAGCACGAGCAACACGTTGCCGATGATCGATCCGGTGATCGAGGCCTTCACGATCTCGAGCTGGCCCTGGAGGATGAGGAAGAAGGCGATGATCATCTCGGTGACGTTGCCGAAGGTCGCGTTCAGCAGCCCGCCGATCTGAGGACCGGTGCGAGCGGCGAGGTCCTCGGTCGCGTGTCCGATCATCCCCGCCAGCGGAAGGATCGACAGCGCCGAGGCGGCGAAGATCAGCTTTGCGTCGGCGTGGGTGAACTCCAGCACGACCGCGACGGGCAGGAATACGAGCAGCCACTCGAGCCTCGGCCTAAACATGGCTGGCAGGGTACCGCGAGGCGGGCTCGGCCGGATCGCAGAGTTTTAGACGCCGGCCAGCGACAGGCCGGAGCGCTGCAGCCCCTTTTCGTGAGCCCACACGTCGAGCGTCAGAGTAGCCACGTCGTCGACAAGGGGAACGATGTCCTTTCCGCCAGCCTCTCTGAGATCGAAGGTCTTGACGTAGGCGCGGCAGGTGTCGCACGCGTCGATCCTCACCAGCCGTTCCCCTTCGGGAGAGTAGGAGCCGACCCGTCTCGAGTCGTCCTCGCCGCACCACGGGCAGGTGGCACGCGCGAAGGTCCACCACAGAGCACACCGCCCGCACACGAGGTAGCGAGGGGATCCCGCCATGAACTCACCCGACTCCTCGCGGATCACCGAAACCTGAGGCAGCCCTCCACACGCGGGACAGGCGGGGCCCGACCACTCCTCCTTCGAGAGAGGTTTCAAGGCCGCGGCCGCAACCTCGAGCACCGGTCCCGCCGCCACCGTTATCCATGCCGCGAGGCGAGCCTCGAGCAGAGAGGAATCGTCGAGCCAAGCCGCGATGAGCTCGCGCCGTTCGGCGTCAGTGCGAGCGGCCAGATCCCGGCCCGCGTCCACTAAGGGCTTGGGGGCCACCGGAGCTCCCAGCGCGTCCACCGCGACCCGGACCTCGTCCACCACCGTCTCCACCGCGGCGCTCAGATCGAGCAGCGGGAAGCGTTCCACCAGCCGGTTGCTGAGCGACTCCGCCCCCACCTGGGCGGCCGCCGTCCGCACCGCCGCCGACGAGGCGCGGCCGCGCTGGTGGTCGAGCACCGACGACAGGAACTCGAGGGGAGCGGCCGTGGCCGCCGTTCGCTCTACTCCCTCGGCTCGCGCCAACCGGATGGCGAAGTCACCCGGGCCTCCCCGCTCGATCTTCAGTGGTGGTCGGCCTCCTGCTTGCGGAACCAGCTCGGATGGTGCCACGCCGCCCACGCGCGCGTGACCCTGCCGCCGGTCATGCCCGGCATCGTGCCCGGCAACATGACCGTGGACATGTAGACGTGGATGATGAAGCCACCCACGGTCAGCAGGAAGATGGCGTGGTGCAGCAGGCGGGCAAACTGGTTCCAACCGGCGCTCATGAGGCCGGGGAACCACAACGGGAGACCGGTAATGAGCAGGACCACTCCGGTCACCAACGCGAACCAGAAGTAGCCCTTCTGGCCCGCGTTGAAACGGTCCACGTCGACGCGGCTGTGACCTTCGCGCACATAGTTGCGCAGGTCGCGAGTCCACGCACGGTCCTTATCGTCGAAGACCATGTCACGCAGCCACAGCAACAGCATCAACAGCACTCCGACCGTGAAGGCCACGCCGAAGATGGGGTGGAGGAAGCGAACCGTCTGGCCTCCGCCCAGGATGTCGTAGAGCCAGGCCATGCGCGGGTACCCGAGCGCGAACCCCGAGAGCAGCAGATAGATGAACGTAAGGGTGACGAACCAGTGCAGGATCCGCTCCGCCAATGAATAGCGAACGACCCCTTCTTGATTCTGCGGTCCGGCCGAGCCCGCCCCGCGCTCTCCTACCGGTCGCACGCTCATGCGCGCTCGCCCCCTTTGCTCTTCTCTTCCTCGGAGAGCTGCGCTTGTTTCTCGGACGCGCGGCCTTTCTCCTGGGCCGAGGCGACCGCCTTGTCCTCGGATGGCGGCAACCTGCGGCCGGTGCGCAGGAAGAAGATCCCCGCGCCGATCAACCCCGCCCAAGTGGCGACCGATCCGAGCTTGCGCAGCCCGCTCATTACGGGGAAGAAGCTGGCGCCCTTCACCGTCGGTTCCTCCGGGAGCCCGTACTCGTCGAGCATCTCGCCGCGCGGCACGACGTACATCATGTGCACGCCCTTGACCCCCTCGGGGTCGTATAGGACCGCGTCGTCGAAGCCGCGCTCTTTCAGCTTGCCCACCTTCTCTTCGCCGTAGTGAAGCATGTCCTCCTTGGTCCCGAACCGGATCGAGCCGGTTGGGCAGGACTTGACGCAGGCCGGCTCCATCCCGTTGCTGATGCGGTCGACGCACATCGTGCACTTGTAGACCTTCTTGGTCTCGGTGTCGAAGCGCGGGATGTCGAACGGACATCCGCTCACGCAGTACTGGCAACCGATGCACTTGTCCTGGTCGAAGTCGACGATGCCGTTCTCGTACTGCACGACGGCGCCCGGAGCGGGACATGCCAGCAAGCAACCCGGTTCCTCGCAGTGCAGACACGAGTCCTTGCGAATGAGCCAGGCGATGTCGTTGCCGTCGAGCTCCACCTCGTTGAAGCGCATGAGGTCCCACGTGGAAGCGGTGAGGTCCTCGTGGCTCTGGTAGCCGCCGAAGTTGTGAGTTTCCTCGACCTGGAGGTCGTTCCACTCCTTGCAGGCGACCTCGCACGCCTTGCAGCCGATGCAGAGGTCGATGTCGACCAGTTTGGAGACCTCGACCTGCTTGATGGAGTGGTCCCGGCGGATGTTCGTACCGGAGGAAGGAGTCGCCGACTGCCGCTTGACCGCTAGACCGAGCTCGGTTGTCATGTCCCCACCCCCTAGATCTTCTCGACGTTGACGAGGAAGCCTTTGAACTCCGGTGTAGCCGTGGTCGCGTCGCCGATGTAGGGCGTCAACAGATTCGCCATCTGGGCGGCCTTGCCCTTGCCGTGGCCTCCCGCGTAGTGCCAGTGGACCGGGATGCCGACCTGGTAGACGACCTTGTTACCGAGCTTCAGAGGACGCATGCGCTTGGTCACGAGCGCCAGACCCTCTACCTCTCCGCGCTTGGAGCGCACCCTTACCATGTCGGTGTTGGCGATCCCCTTCTTGTCGGCCAACTCCACAGGCAACTCGACGAAGAAGTCGGGCATGGCCTCCACGAGCTGAGGAACGTGCTGGGTCACGAAGTGCTCGTGCTCGGTGAGGCGGTAGGTGGTGGCCACGTAAGGGAACTCGCTGTCGTCCTCTGCGAAGCTCGCCGGGGCGTCCTCGTACATGAACGAAACCGGGTTCTTGTTGGTGCCGCTGAACGGGTTGGTGATGGGCGACTCGGTCTGCTCGTAGTGTTCGGGGAAGGGCCCGTCCAACACCAGCCCGCCCGGCACGAACAGTCGCCCGACTCCCTCCCCCGTCATGATGAACGCGCCGAGGCCGTCGGAGGGCGGAGAGTCAGGCACGTAGTCGGGCACGTCACCGACCCACAGGCTCCCGTTCCAGCGAATCCCCGGACGCGTCTCGTCCCAGGGATCGCCCTTTGCGTCGGCCGAAGCCCGGTTGTAGAGGACGCGCCGGTTGGCGGGCCAGGACCACGCCCAGTTGTGGTAGTAGCCCATGCCCGTGGGGTCGTCGGTACCGCGCCGGTCCATCATGTTCCCCGCCTCCGTGTAGGAGCCGGTGTATAGCCAGTTTCCGATCGCGGTGGTGCCGTCGTCCTTTGCGTCGAGGAACGTGTCAAGGAGCAGCCCGCTCTTGAGGTCTTTCCCGTTGATCTCGGCCGAGAGCTCCTCCATCGGCGGGTCATCCAGGTTCGAATATTCCCAGGTGAGGTTGAGGATCGGGTCGGGGAAGGCGCCACCCTCCTCCTGGTAGAGCTTCCTCATCCTCAGGAAGAGCTGCGCCAAGATGTAGTTATCGTTCCTGATGTCCCCCTCGGGGGGAAGCGCCTGGTGCTTCCACTGCGCCCAGCGGCCCGAGTTCACGAACGCACCCGACTTCTCGATCCAGTGCGTGGTGGGCAGGAAGAAGACCTCGGTCTGAACCTCTTCCGACTCAACGCCGGGCGCGTGCCAGAACTCCGACGAGGCGGTTGGAAACGGGTCCATTACCACGAACCACTTCAGGTTCGACAGCGACTCGATCACCCGATTCGAGTCCGGCCCGACGTTGACGCTGCTCATGCCGCCGTTGAACAGGCCGTGGAGCCGCTTGGCGCGCGCCTCGTCGTGGAAGGTCATCCAGGACCAGTTCTTGTCGGGCTTGGGCAGCCACGAGAACCCGAAGTCGTTGTCCTCCGTTGCCGCGTCGCCGAACCACTGCTTGAGCAGGCTCACGGTCATGGCCCGGTATACGCCACCGAAGAAGTTGAGCGCGTTCGGATCGAGCTGGGCTAACGCCGCCGTCCGAATGTAGTCGTCGAGCGTCTTGGTGCCGGGCTTGGGGATCGCCATGTAGCCGGGCAGGATCTCCCACGACTGCGCGTTGTCGGTGTTGCCCTGGATGTTGGCGTGGCCGCGCTCGGCGTTGACTCCGCCCCCCGGCTTTCCGACATTGCCGAGCAGCATCTGAAGGATGCCGATGCCCCTGATTATCTGAACCCCGCCGGTGTGTTGCGTCAGCCCGACCGCGTAGACGACACTGCCGGCCTTGTCGGCCGTGCCGGTGGCACCGAAGATCTCGGCGATCTCGAGGAACTTCTCCTCCGGGATCCCGGTAACCTCGGACACCATCTCTGGCGTGTAGCGGGAGAAATGCTCCCGCATGAGCTGGAACACGCAGCGCGGATCCTGCAACGACATGTCGCGCTTAGCGAAGCCCGGCGTCGCGGCGGGCGAGGCCGGAAGAGCGCTCCCGTCCGTCGCGCCCTCCCGGGCCTTCGGAGTCTTCTCCGTGATCGACGGCTTCAGTTCGGAGCCCGCGATCCGCTCGTAGTCCCACGTCGAGGAGTCGTAGAGCCGCGTTGCCTCGTCGTAACCGGCGAAGAGACCATCGTTGAACTCGTAATCCTCGGACACGATGAACGAGGCGTTGGTATGGAGCTTTACGTAGTCCTCGTGATACAGCTCGTTCTCTAGGACATAGTTGATGAGGGCGTTGAAGAAGGTGATATCCGTCCCCGCGCGAATGGGAGCCCATAGGTCGGCGACGGCCGACGTGCGCGTGAAACGCGGGTCAACATGGATGATCTTCGCACCGCGCGTGTCGCGTGCGACGTGCGCCCACTTCCACCCGCAGGGATGATTCTCGGCGGGGTTGGCACCGATTACCAGGAACGCGTCCGAGTTCTTGAAGTCGACCCAGTGATTGGTCATGGCCCCCCGGCCAAACGAGGCGGCCAAACTGGCCACCGTGGGACCGTGTCAAACCCGGGCTTGTTGCTCGATGCCCACCGCCCCGAGGGCCCTGAAGACCTTGGTCGTTAGATAGCCCTCTTCGTTGGAGATCGTCGCGCCCCCGCCCCAGGCGAAGCCCTCGTTGCGGTTGACGAGGTTGCCGTCGTCGTCGGTCTCGATGAAGCGCTCGTCGCGGGCGTCCTTCATGAGCCGGGCGAGGCGGTTGAGCGCGTCGTCCCACGAGATCTCCGACCACTCGGTCGCGCCCGGTTCCCGGTGCATCGGCGCCTGTACGCGCTCCTCGCTGACCGCGAGCTGCATGGTGCTCGCGCCCTTCGGGCACAAGGAACCTCCGTTGATCGGACTGTCGGGGTCGCCTTCGATGTGGACGAGGTAAGGCTTCGTGTTGAACGAAGTGGTCTCACCGTGACCCGCGACGTAGGCGATCATCGAGCAGCCGACGCCACAGTAGGGACACACCGACCGGATCTCCTTGGCGCGGCTGATCTTCAGCTCGCTCGCCTGCGCGAACGCAGGCTCGAGATCAAAGCCGTAAGCGGCCCACGCCGCGCCCGCCGTGCCGGCGGCGGAAAGCTTGAAGAAGTCCCGACGAGTCAACTCCATGCGACCCCCGATCCTCGCCCCCCGCAAGCCTGTGAGGGCGTGCTCAACTGGTGGACTAGTTAGAAAGTACTACCCGATGCAGGGCCCGTCTAGGAGTTGTGTGAAGCTGAGTAGCACGCTCCAGCCATCTCGCTTTGGTTGTGACCGGCTGGGGCATGGAAGGAGTCACGTGTCACAAGCAAGCGCGATCACCGAGGAGGACGTGCGCATGGCGTTGAGCTCGGTGAACGAGCCCGAGCTACGCCGGCCCCTCACCGAGCTCGACCTGGTCCGGGGAGTCGTGGTCGCGCCCGGCGGGGTCCATGTGTCGGTAGCCCTCACCGTTGAGGACCACCCCCTCAAAGCCAAGATCCACGACCAGGTGGTG
>JBOGWU010000095.1:0-2392 GCA_050693935.1 Actinomycetota bacterium
ATGAAGAGCCGCGCGACGCGAGATGGCGACGGCTGGGTCCTGAACGGAACCAAGCGGTTCATCACGGGGGCCGGAGCGAGCGACTTGTACACGTACT
Organism: Actinomycetota bacterium; assembly: GCA_050693935.1. Taxonomy (GTDB): domain Bacteria; phylum Actinomycetota; class CADDZG01; order CADDZG01; family WHSQ01; genus WHSV01. The sequence continues at coordinate 98 of JBOGWU010000095.1, forward strand.
TCGCAGTCAGCGATCCCGGTGGCCCCAAGAACAAGAACATCACCTGCTTCCTTCTCGACAAGAACATGGACGGTTTCGAGCTCGGCAAGAAGGAAGACAAGATGGGGATTCGCGGCTCACCGACGCGCGAGGTCATCCTCAACGACGTGCGAGTTGCCGATTCGGCGGTGGTCGGCGAGGTCAACGAGGGCTTCGCAATCGCGATGCGCACGCTCGACTTCTCCCGACCCACGGTGGCGGCGCAGGCGCTTGGTATCGCTCAGGGTGCCCTCGACTTCGCTGCCGATTACGTCAACGAACGCCGTCAGTTCGACAGGCCGATAGCAGGCTTCCAGGGGATGCAGTTCATGTTCGCCGACATGGCGATGAAGATCGAGACCGCCCGCATGGCCGTGTACCGCGCTGCAACGGCGGTGGACGAAGCTGATTCAAATGTTAGTTACTGGGCCGCTATTGCGAAGTGCTACGCGAGCGACGTCGCCATGTCCGTCACCACCGATTGCGTACAGGCACTGGGTGGCTACGGGTACGTCAAGGAGTATCCGGTCGAGCGGCTCATGCGTGACGCGAAGATCACCCAGATCTACGAGGGCACGAATCAGATCCAGCGTGTCGTGATCGCGCGCAAGGTGCTGGGACACCGCTAGCCATGCCGGTCGGTCACGCCGGAATCCCGCTATCGCCACCCTCCTCACCACCGCGCCCGGAAGACGGGCCTCGGGGTGGCGGCAGTGACTGGGTCGAGCTGTTCAGGGCGGCCAACGACATCGAGGCGGCGTTGCTGCTCGGCAAGCTTGCAGACGCCGCCGTCGAGACTCACTCGATCAAGGACTTCAACGCTCCGGGGACGTGGGTGTACGGGGGCTCGAACCCCTGGGCGGCCGTGATGATTTACGTACGCCGCTTTCAGCTCATCGACGCAAGGATCGTGCTGGCCGAGGTCTCCCTGGAGATTTCTGACGAACCCCCGGTGTTCCAGGAGCGCGGCCGGCGGCGCATCCCTCGGATGTGGTGGGCGACCGCGCTTGCGCTGGGCGTGGCGCTATCGGCGATTGCCGTGCAGCAGACCGCGGACCAGAGGCGCTTCTGTCAGCTGCCGGTCCTCTGCGCGGAAACGGATTCCAAGTAGTCGTTGTGTGGAGTTTTCGCGTGGGATTGTCGCATCGGAGTCGTGCAGCCGCATAATCGACATTCTGCAATCGGACAAGCTGGCTGGCTGTGATTTCCTAGGTCTCGATGGGTCTATTTCGTAAGAACAAGAAAAGCTCTCCCGCGGCGTCGTACTCCGACGTCTTCCGAAGCGCGCGCGCGAGAGAGCGCAAGCACCTACGCCATCGCTGGCAGTGGATCCTCCTCGGTGTGTTCGTGGTGCTGGCCGCGGTGGGCGGCTACCTCGCGTACTACTACTACTCGCTCCAGGGCGACGTTCAAGAAGACCTCGGAGAGACCGTCGAGCCGCAAGAGAACCGAGCGGACCCCTTCAACGTCGTCCTGGTCGGCTCGGACTCACGATCGGGGCTGACCGAAAAGGAGCAGTTGGACCTGGGCGCCGGTGATCTCGAGGGAGAGGGTGAGCGTGCGGACACCCTGATAGTTGCCCACATCGACCCCGAGACATCCAAGGTCACGATGGTGCAGTTCCCGCGCGACCTTTGGGTTCCCGTCAACGGTGAGGACGACAAGATCAACTCCGCTCTCATGGGCGGTCCGAAGCAGCTCGTAAAGACCGTTGAGGATCTCTCCGGGCTCGACATCAATCACTACGTCCAGATCAACATCGCCGGGTTCCGCGATCTGGTCGACGCGATCGGCGGAGTAGAGGTGTGCGTTCCCGAGCCCATCCCATTTGACAAGCAGACGGGACTCGAGGTCACCGAGGACGATGTCGGAATGGTCGAGTTCAACGGTGACGACGCATTGCGTTTCGTTCGCTCGCGCGCTTTCGCTTCCGGTGACTTCGAGCGCATCCAGAACCAGCAGAAGTTCATCGCCGCCGCGCTCGACAAGATTCTCTCGGGCTCAACCCTGCTCCAGCCGGGTCGCGTGAATGCGCTGGCCGACGTCGCCCGCCGCAACGTGGTTATCGATCAGCACACGACGCTCAAGGGTCTGGCCGAGATCGGGCAGAAGCTCCGCGCCTTCGATCCCCAGACCTATGAGGCCTACACCGCTCCCAACCTCGGCACCGACTTCGAGGGCGACGCATCGATCGTGAGAGCCGACTTCGACACCATGAAAGTGATGTTTAAGGCCATTGCCGACAACGAGTCGCCGGCCGAGGCCGACGGTGTGCCG
>JBOGWU010000096.1:0-2528 GCA_050693935.1 Actinomycetota bacterium
ACCGCCTCATTTCGTTTGTTGAACATGCTCGCAACCTCACCGAGCTAGAACCACAAGCGCTTACCCTGAGTAATTGATGAGGGTATTTCATCGATCAGGGGTGATCGAACGACCGCCGATGGCAGGACCGTGACTCCGGTCTCGATTTTCGACGCCGACGAGGTGCTCGAGATGCTCCGGGAGCGCGGTCACCGCATGACCGCGCAACGTCGAGCCATCGTCGTCCAAATCATGGCCAGCCGAGGTCACATCGCGCCCGCGGACCTCGTCGAACGAGTGCAAGGTCAGGCTCCCGGCGTGAACGCATCGACCGTCTATCGCACGCTAGAGCTGCTCGAAGAGGTCGGAATCCTCACGCACGCTCATGGCGAACGGGGGCCCGAATACCACCACGCGCAGGCTCACGACCACGTCCATCTGATCTGCTCGAGCTGCGGAGCTAGACGCTCCGTCCCCGCCGAAAAGCTGGAGCGCGCCGCGCAGGAGTTCGCGTCGGCAAGCGGATTCCATCCCGACTTCACACACTTTGCAGTATTCGGAGTGTGCGAGGACTGCCGCTAACGAGCTACCCGTCCGAAGGTGGGATCGAAACCGTAGGGAAGCTCGAGGCGATTGGCTCGCATCAGCTCGGCGTCGCTCATGATCGCGTGGGTCGGGCCGTCGGCCGCGATCGCGCCCTCGTTCATCACAACTGCTCGCTCGCAGAGCTCGAGCGCATAGGGGAGGTCGTGCGTGACCATGAGCATCGTGAGATCGAGGCCTCTCAGGACGTCGGCGAGCTCCCGCCGTCCCGCGGGATCGAGGTTCGACGACGGCTCGTCCAGCACCAGGACGTCCGGCTTCATCGCCAGCACGGTGGCGACGGCGACCCTTCGTCGCTGGCCGAAGCTGAGATGGTGCGGGGTGCGGTCGGCGAGGTCCTCCATCCCGACGGCTTCGAGAGCCTTCCTCACGCGCGCATCTAGGTCGGCGCCGGTGATGCCAAGGTTGGCCGGACCAAAGGCGACATCGTCGCGCACCGTGGGCATGAAGAGCTGATCGTCTGGATCCTGGAACACGATCGCCACGCGCCGCCGAATTTCCTTCAGGTTTCGCTTGGTGACCTCGAGTCCCCCGACCTGTATCGAGCCGGCACCGGCGGTGAGTACCCCGTTTAGATGGAGCACCAAGGTGGTTTTGCCGGCGCCGTTGGGTCCGAGCAGCGCGACCCGCTCGCCGCGCGCGATCGACAGATCGATGCCGAAAAGTGCTTGGAGGCCGTCGGGATAGGCGAACGCGAGCCCGCGCACCTCGAGCGCCGAGTGCCAACCTGGGCGCAGCTCGGTCGCGCTCACAACAGCAACCAAGCCGCTGCGCAGACCGCCAGCGCCGCCAGCGGAAACGCAAGGCTGGCGACCCACTCGGACGCCGACGCTCGCCCGTCGCTCAACTCGGGCATCGATCCACCGTAGCCGCGCGACAACATCGCCAGGTGGACGCGCTCACCTCTTTCGTAGGAGCGAATGAAGAGAGTGCCCGCCGATGAAGCCAGGGCGCGGGTCTGCCACAGCCAGCGCGCCTCGTAACCGCGCGATTCCCTGGCCACTCGCATGCGCCTCATCTCGGAGGCGATGACGTCGCCGTAACGGATCATGAACCCGGCCACCGCGACGAAGATCGACGGCACTCGTAGGCGCTGCATCCCCTGAAGGATCGAGGTGATCGAGGTCGTCGATGCCAGCAGGACCATGGTTGTGGTACCGAGCGTGGACTTGATCAGGATGTTCCACGCGGCCCAGAGTCCCTCGACCGAGTAACTGATGCCCAGCAGTTCGCTCCGCTCTCCCCGCGCCAGCAGCGGCAGGCCGATGATAAAGATCAGAAAGGGCAGTTCGATGACCAGCCGTCGGACCAGGGTCGTCAGCGGAACCTTCGCAACGAGCGAGAGACCCACGAGGCAGGCGGCGTAAGCCCCGAATGCCCAGAAGGCCTCGCGCGGACTGGCGACAACGATGAGAACGAACAGCAGCGCGGCTGCGACCTTGCATTGTGGCGCGGCCAAATGAAGCGGGCTGTGACCGTGGACGATCAGCCCGTGGCCGTGGGTATGGCCGCCGCTCAGGTTTCTTCTCCGGTCGCCGGGGGGTCATTCGGCCCGCGTCTCATTCGCATGAGTCCAAATAGCGCGAGCCCCACCCCGAAGCAGATCAGCACTCCGACTACTCCGGAAAGTCCGGTGCTGATCCGCTCTCCATCAACGCCGCGTACCGAGTAGCCGGCCACGGGAGAGTCGCTCAGGCCGTGGTCGGTTGCGGTGTCGATGAAACCCTTGTCCTCGGCGACTCTCTCGAGCCCGTCGGGACTTCCGCTCGCGAACGGGCTGACGAACAACGCAAGTCCGAGCGCCAGCATGAGCCCGGCAAGCAGGAAGATGCGAGTGTTGGACATGCGCCTCAAGAGACACCTCTCGCAGGATTGGCTTGCGCACGAAACTCGAGGTGTCCGGCCAAATCGCCGGCTCCGTAAACGAGGTCGGGCCGCACCGAAAG
>JBOGWU010000097.1:0-2758 GCA_050693935.1 Actinomycetota bacterium
GAGATCCTGACCGAGACGGTTGCCTGGGAGCGCTGGGAGGGCACCATCGAGTACACCTTCATGGCGCCGTTGTCGCGCGTGGTTCACCTCGGCGGAATGGGCGTGTTCGCGGTCGCCTACGGCGTCCTGCGCGCGGGGCTGCTGTTCGGTGTGATCGCCTTCTTCTTCGATCTCGAGATGCCGAACGCGAACTTCCTTGCTGCGTTGATCGTGCTGGCGGTCGCATCGGTTTCGTTCATCGGAATCGGCATGATGACTGCGGTCCTTCCACTGATCTCGCCGGAGAAGGGAACGCAGCTCGGCTTCGTGGCCCAGGGCATGCTACTGGTGGTGTCCGGTGTCTACTACGACGTCGACGTACTTCCTGGCTTCATGCAAGCCATCGCGGTGGTCTCACCGGCGACTTACGCGCTCGAGGGGATCCGTGCGGCGATCCTCGAGGGGGCGGGGGTCGGCTCCCTGTGGGGTGACCTGTGGCCTCTAATCGTCATCGGCCTGATCTCGATTCCGCTGGGACTCAAGATCTTCGAGCGCGGCGAAAGATACGCCAAGCAACACGGAAAGCTGAAGCGCTCGGGCTAGATCAGCATGAGTTGCAGAAGCAGAACTCGTTGCCCTGGGGGTCGGTCATCCAGATCCAGCCTTCGTCGTCCTCGGCAAAGCGCTTCATCAGTGTGGCGCCTAGGGCGACTGCTCGCTTCGCCTCCAGGTCGATGTCGTCGACATGGAAGTCGAAGTGAGCCCGGTTCTTGCCGTTCTTCGGCTCGGGGACCCGCTGGATCCCGAGCTCGACGCCTCCGTCCGGGTTGACGAGGTCGATGTAGGGCGGGGTCGGGTCGCTGGAGCGCTTCACCGTCCAACCGGTGAGCTCCGCATAGAAGGAGGCGAGAACCTCGGGATCGTTGCTGTCGAGGACCACCACCCCCAGCTTCATTGCCATGAACGACCTCCAATCTTGGGGCTTGTCATAACCAGTAAAACAGAATTGACGGTTACCGACAAACCAATCGAATTCATTCGCCGGTGCGGTGCACCCGGTAGACCTCGGTGACGTAGGGGAGGGGAGCGCGTTCGCGCCCCGACAGACCGGGATGCTCCGACCAAAGTCGCCGGACCCTTTCGAACACCTCGGCGCGCTGCGCGCCGGTGAGGGTGATGACGTAGCTGCGCGAGGCCACCAGATCGAGCAGCGTTGCGAGATCGAGCAACTGCTCGTGCCGGAAGTCCCGGCGCTCGACCGGCCCGAACAGGGGAGAGGACTCGAGCGTTTCCTGCCAGTCAGACTCGACTTTCTCCGAGCCGATGATGGGGGTCAGCTCTGCGACCCACGGCACTTTTTGGTCGCGCACATTCCACATCAGAGCCAGTGGTCCTCCCGGCCTTAGCACCCGTGCCAGCTCCGCAAAGGTGCGCTCGGGATCGAGCCAGTGAAAGGCCTGCGCAACCACCGCAGCGTCGAAGCTCGCGTCGGCGATGGGGAGTTGCTCGGCTACTCCCATGACGGGCCTTACGGATGGGAGCGAGTAGATGAGCTGGCGAACCATCCCCTCGAGCGGCTCGACCGCAACGACGTCGTGTCCCAGCGTCACCAGGCCGGCAGCGAGCTTGCCGGTGCCGGCGGCCAGATCGAGGACCCTTTGCGCGTTCTGGCCAACCGCCCATTCGACGGCGGGCCGGGGGTAGCCGGGCCTGGCCCGCTCGTATACGTCCGCCGCCCGGTGAAACGAGCCCGCTCGATCTGGATATGACGGTGTCACGATGGCGGCAGCGTAACGCCCTGTGATGATGGGCTCGCAGCCGAGGCTTCCAGCCCCAGGATGGTCCGTGAAAGGAGCACCGTGAAGGTCATCGAGTCCGCAGGCCGCTACTCGGCTCCCGAAGGCGCGGAGAACACCCACTGGATCGAACACCTGCGCGTGCCCGATCTCAGCGTGGGCACCTACTCAGTTCCCGGCGCGGGGTCGGACGGCCAGTCGCCTCACAGCGAAGATGAGATCTACGTCGTGACCCAAGGCAGCGCTCGATTGGTGGCCGGCGATGAAACCGCCGACGTCGCCCCCGGCTCGGTGGTCTACGTGCCCGCCGGCGAGGAGCACCGCTTCGTAGACATCGCTCAGGACTTCGCGGTACTGGTGCTGTTCGCTCCGGCGGAGTACTCGCGCGCCTAGATGGGCCTCAGGCGTTCATTGCTCCGAGGAGCGTGTCGCCGTCCAGCGCGTGGGCGGTTCCTGAATGACCCTCCATGGTTCGGGCCGCCAGCAGCGCGTTGACGATCGCCTCCTCGGTGGCGTCGATGACGGCGTCGAACAGGGGAGTGATGTAGGCGTCCGACAACATGCGGGTGGGAATCTCGTGCTCGCCCTCAGGACCGGACTCACCGACCACGAGGGAGCGATTGGCGGTGGAGAAGGCGAGGATGAGGTCGCCGCTGGAGTGCTCGCCGACGCCGCCGGTTCGGGCGACGCCGAAGCCCGCTCGTTGCGCAAGCCGGTCGCACTGACCCGGTAGCAGGGGCGCGTCGGTCGCCACAAGGATGATGATCGAGCCGGGATGTGAAATGGGCCAATCCTGCTCCACGGGGAGCGGCACATCGGCATCCGTCACCCGCTCGCCGACGGGCACGCCGTTGATCCTGAGGCGCTCGCGGCGTCCGTGGTTGGCCTGGACCAGGACGCCGACGGTGTACCCGCCCGCGTCGGCCGAGACCATCCGGGACGAGGTGCCGATCCCACCCTTGAAGTCGTGACAGATCATCCCC
>JBOGWU010000098.1:0-2167 GCA_050693935.1 Actinomycetota bacterium
GGGCCTCCAAGCAGGTCGTCTCGATGGCGCTCAAGGGCCTGAAGCAACGAGTCGAAGCGGGCGGATGACCCGCATCGTTTTGTTTACCGGCAAGGGCGGGGTCGGCAAGACGACCATCGCCTCGGCGACGGCGCTGCGCATCGCGGCGACGGGGGTCAAGACGCTGGTGATGTCGACCGACCCGGCCCACTCGCTGGCCGACGCCTTCGATGTCGAGCTCGGCCCTCAGGCCGTTGAAGTCGCGCACAACCTGTGGGCCGAGCAGATCGATCCTCAGCGGCAACTCGAGGACAACTGGCGCGATATTCAGCGTCACGCCGTCAAGGTCCTCAACTGGGCGGGCCTGGCCGAGGTCGAGTCCGAGGAGCTCTCGGTCATCCCCGGCCTCGACGAGATCTTCTCCCTCGCCGACGTCAAACGTCATCACGACGAGGGGCCCTACGCCGTCCTGATCGTCGATTGCGCGCCCACCGGCGAGACGCTGCGACTGCTCAGCCTCCCGGACATCATCTCGTGGTACATGGAGCGCATCTTTCCCGTCGAGCGGCGCGTCATGGGGGCGCTGCGGCCGGTGGCGCGGAAGGTGACCTCGCTTCCTCTGCCCGGCGAAGAGGTCTACGACGCGGTGCGTCGCTTCTACAACCGGCTCGACGGCGTGCGACGCGTGCTCACGGACCCCGAGACGACGTCGGTGAGACTGGTCGTCAATCCCGAGCGCATGGTCATCGCCGAAGCAAAGCGCACCTTCACCTATCTCAACCTGTTCGGATATCGGGTCGACGCCATCGTGGCCAACCGGCTGCTTCCGGACGAGGTGAGCGATCCCTACTTCGAGAGGTGGAAGAAGCTTCAGGCCGAGCACCTCTCCGAGGTCGCCGACGCGTTCTCGCCGGTTCCGATCCTGACGGCCCGCCTGCGGGAGACCGAGCTCATCGGTAACGAGCTGCTGGCCGAGTTGGGGGACGAGCTCTACGGCGACCTCGAGCCGGCGGAGGTCCTCTTCACCGACGATCCGATGACCATCTCTAAGCGCGGCTCTCACTACGTGCTCGCGCTGAAGCTTCCGTTCGCGACGCACGATGACCTCGAGCTCTCCACCAAGGTCGACGAGCTCTTCGTTAAGGTGGGCCCCTACCGGCGTACGATCATGCTCCCCAGGGTCCTGGCCTCCAGGGAGATCGTTTCCGCCAAGCTGGTCGGTGACCGCATCGAGGTCACCTTCGAGGCACAAGCTCAGAAGAAGAGGAGCCATGAGCACGAGTGAGGAACGCGCCGCGCGCTACAGCGATCTCTTCGAGGGGGCGCACGACGAGCACACCTCGGATTGCGCCTACTGCCCGATCTGCGCCACCATCGCGGTCGTTCGCAAGACCCGGCCGGAGGTCATGGACCACCTTGCCGTAGCGGCGCGCGAGATGATCATCGCCGCCGGCATCATGCTCGAGGAGGCCGAGAGTTTCGTGGGCTCGAGCCGCACGGACGCCGAAAAACCCGATGACGGCGACGCAAACGAGCCCAGGGTGCGGCACATCGACATCGGTTAGGCCCTCTACAGCTAGTTGCGCGGGGGCGAATATCCTGGGGGCATGGCACAGACTGCAATTGGAGTCGACGTCGGTGGGACGAGCACCAAGGCGGCCCTGGTAACCGACACCGGAGATGTCTTACTGCGGGTCGAGCGCACGACCGACCGGTCGGCGGGCACCAAGGGAATCATCGAGGTCATCGACGAGCTGATTGGCCTTGCGCCCGAAGTCGAGGTAAGTCCCTCCGCCGTCGGGGTGGGAGCCGCGGGCTTCATCGATGCCAACACCGGCTCCGTGATCTTCGCCCCCAACCTCACCTACGACGATCCCCACGTTGCCGATGCGGTCAGAGCGCGCATCGGCCTACCCGTGGTCGTCGACAACGATGCGAACGCGGCCGCGTGGGGCGAGCGCACCTTCGGGGCGGCACGTGGACTCGATCACGTGGTGCTTCTCACCCTAGGTACCGGAATCGGCAGCGGCTTCGTGATCGGCGGCAAGCTTCTGCGCGGCTCCACGGGAGCGGGAGCCGAGTTCGGTCACACCATCGTCGACCCCGACGGACCCGAGTGTCCCTGCGGGCTGCGCGGATGTATCGAGCAGTTCGCATCCGGTGGAGCGATCGGCCGAGCCGCGCGGCG
>JBOGWU010000099.1:0-15336 GCA_050693935.1 Actinomycetota bacterium
CTGCTCGCAACGATCTCCCGGGCGCGCGCCCTTGCCCTCTCGCGTTTGTCGACGACGTCCCTGTAGGCCTCGGGAAAGCGGTAGGACTTGTCGGCCGCGATCTCGAGCAGGCTCTCGTCGCTGAACGAGTGGATGTCGGCGCGCCGCGTAACCCACAGGTGCTCGCCCTCGCGCCGCCTGAGAAAGCACTCCTTGGCCATGATCAAGGCCATCTCGGAATCCGGCGCAATGACACTCCCGGCGTGAGCAAACGGTTCTTTATGCCCGGACCGCTTGAACACCTCGTAAACATCCATCAGGCCACGTGCACCGCAGGCTCGGCCATCGCCTCGCGCACCCAACGATGGTTGTCGTAGATGTCGCGGCGCCAGGTGAGCCGGCGCTCGGTCTCGGGCCCCCGGTTCTTCTTGATCGCGTCGAGTGGCTCCCAGTCGATGTCCTCGTCGGAGATCAGGTAGTGCTCGTCGTCCTTGTTCGGCACCGGCGTGGGGAACTCGTAGCCGAGTTCGAGGATCTTGGGCACGTAGCGATCCAGGAACTCTTGGCGCAGATCCTCGTTGGTGCGCGTCTTGACCTTCCAGCGCAGCAACAGGTCCTTGGACACGTTGGAGCGCGGGCCGAAGAAGTGGATGATCGGCAGCCACCAGCGTGTCAGGGCCTCTTGGAACATCGCGCGCTGCTCTTCGGTACCGGCGGAGAGCTCCATCGTGATGTGCTCCCCATGACGAAGGTGCAGTTGTTCCTCGGCACAGATTCGCTTGAGCACGCGCGCGTAGGGCGCATACGACGAGTCGCGCAGGGCGGCCTGGGTCACCAATGCCGCGCCGTCGATCAGCCATCCGATGATCGCTACGTCTCCCCAATGACGAACCGGATAATGAAAGACGTTGTGGAACTTGGAGCGACCGGTGACGAGATCATGGAACATGGCGTCGCGGCTCTTGCCGAGGTCTTCGGCGACGCGGTAGAGCAGCTGCGCGTGCCCGACCTCGTCCTGGATCTTCGCCGCCAGGCTCATCTTGCGCTGCAGCGAGGGGGCGGCCGGCAGACACTCGCGCTCGGGGAGCGCTCCCATGATCTCGGAGTTGGCGTGCATCTCGACGAACTTCAGCACACCGCGCCGGTAGTCGTCCGGCATCCAGTCATTCGTCTCGACCTTGTCTCCGGCCTCGATGCGCTCGTTGAAGCGAGCGAGCTTCTCCTCATAGGTCATCGCTTTTGGTCCTCCTCTTGGGTGATGAGCCCTCTGACCAGAAGTTCGGTGTAGCGCCGTCCGATCTCGGTCGACGACAGCGAGCCGCCGGCTCGGTACCAGGCGTAGACCCAGTTGCCGGCCGAGAGCACGAGACGCGCGGCCATATCGACGTCGGCGTCGTCACGGAACTCGCCGGTGTGGATCCCGTCGGCGATGATCGTCCTGACGAAGCCCTCGTAGGTATCGCGCTGGCTCTGCACGTCGGCGCGCAGCTCGTCGTTGAGATAACGCCACTCGTTGAGGAACACGGTTGCGGCGTCGAGGTGCTCGGTGGCCGTTTCGATGTGCCCGACGAGAAACGCCTCGAGCCGCTCGGCCGCGCCTCCGTCCATGTCCAGTGCCGCTCGGCCACGCTCGAGAAAGCGCCGGGCTCCCTCGGTGACCACCTCGTGCAGCAGCTCCTGCTTGGAGCCGATGTGTGCATAGAGCGACCCCTTGAGCAGCCCCAGTTCGTCGCCGAGGTGCTTCATCGAGGTTCCGTGGTAGCCGCGCTCGGAGAAGAGGCGGGCGGCGGCGGTGACGAGCTCGGCCCTGCGGGGGCTGGAAATGGATGGTGCAGCCTGGGCCATGGGAATCCCTCTGGTCGGCTCTCCAAACAAACGGTCGTTTGTCCACCCTAGCAGGTATTCTCCGGCCATGTCCTCCGATCGGCGAGACCTCCCCGCCTCCCAACGGGTCGACGAGATCCTCAGCGAGCTGGAGAGGGCGTATCCGGACGCCAGGATCGCGCTCGACTTCACGACTCCTCTCGAGTGCGTGGTCGCCACCCTGCTGTCCGCTCAGTCGACCGACCGCAAGATCAACGAGGTCACCTCCTGGCTGTTCAAGAAGTACCGCACGCCCGAGGACTATCTGGCGGTGCCCGAAGACGAACTCAAGGAGGATCTCAAGCCCACCGGCTTCTTCAACCAGAAGACCAAAGCGGTGCGCAACCTGAGCCAGAAGCTGCTCGACGACTTCGACGGCGAGGTCCCGCCCACGATGGCAGAGCTCATCACGCTTCCTGGAGTGGCGCGGAAGACGGCCAACATCGTGCAGAGCAACTGCTTTCCCGAGACGCTCAAGGCGGATCCGGACGCCGGCATCGCGGTTGACACGCACGTGGGACGAGTTGCGGTCCGGCTCGGGCTCACCAAGCATTACTCCAAGGACGCAGCGAAGATCGAGCTGGATCTGATGGAGTTGTTCCCCAGGGAGAAGTGGCCGTCGGTCCCTAACGCGTTCATCATGCACGGCCGCACCATCTGCGACGCCAAGCGGCCACGCTGCGAAGACTGTGCGGTGGAACCGTTGTGCCCGTCGAGCCAGGAGGCGGGCCTGGCCGACCTCTTCCGGGTGCCGAAGAAGAAGCCGACCAAGAAAAAGACGTCTCAAAGGAAAACGACCAAGAAGACCGCCAAAAAGGCACGCCCCACCGGGTGATCCTGTTAGGGAGTAGGCGAGTCTCGCCGCTACCATGGCGCGCGTGAAGAAAGTCATCCTGGCCGCCCCGCGCGGCTACTGCGCCGGTGTGGACCGGGCCGTCCAGATCGTCGAGCGAGCGCTCGAGACCTGCGGGGCCCCCGTGTACGTCCGCAAGGAGATCGTCCACAACCGCTATGTCGTGTCGGAGCTCGAGAAGCGCGGCGCCATCTTCGTCGACTCAGAGGAGGAGATTCCCTCCGGGGCGGTGTGCGTCTTCTCGGCCCACGGGGTCTCGCCACAGGTCAGGGCGAACGCGGCCGAGCGCAACCTTCAGGTCATCGACGCCACTTGCCCGCTGGTCACCAAGGTCCACCTCGAGGCGAAGAAGTTCGCGCGCGGCGGCCGCAGGATCGTGCTGGTGGGTCACGAGGGCCACGAGGAGATCGAGGGTACGGCCGGCGAGGCGACCGGCGACACCTACGTGATCGAGGACGTCGGCCAGATCGACAAGCTTCCCCTCGCCACGGATGAGCCGATCTCCTACCTGACGCAAACGACCCTGTCGGTTGATGACACGCGCGAGGTGGTCGAGGCGCTTCGCGGCCGCTTCACCGACATCAGCGGTCCGCATCGCAACGACATTTGCTACGCAACTCAGAACCGGCAGGTTGCGGTGAAGGCCATCGCGCCGGAGGCCGACCTCGTTCTCATCGTCGGCGCGGTGAACTCATCGAACTCCAACCGCATGGTCGAGGTCGCCATAAAGGCGGGGACTCCCGCCTACCTGGTGCCCGACGAGAGCTACCTGAGTACCGAGTGGTTGGAGGGGGTCGAAACCGTGGGGGTGAGCTCCGGGGCCAGCGCTCCCGAGGTGCTCGTTGAGGGGCTACTCGAGAAGCTGGCGGAGCACGGGTACGGGACGGTCGAGACGAGAGAGGTTACTTCCGAGGACGTCACCTTCTCGCTTCCGCCCTGGTTGCGCGATCAGGTGGGGGCTACGCCCGAGCCGGACTAGCCCGGCCTCAGTACTGGATCGACTGCTCGATCTCTCCGGCGACGTCGAAGTCGCGCCCGGTAAGGCCGCCCTCGGAGTGCGTCGAAAGCACGAGTTTGACTTTGTTCCACCGAATGTCGATATCGGGATGATGGTCGTAGCGGTCGGCCAGCTTGGCGACCTCGTTGACGAAGGCGATGGCCGCCGTGAAGTCCTCGAGCTCGAAGACCTTCTGGATGGCGCTTCCCTCGCGCTCCCAATCGCCCAACTCGTCGGTTCGTTGTTCGATTTCCTCTTCTTCAAGCAGGTCTGCCACGGTCCTCCAATCGATGCGTATCTTGAGCGTTAGCCATTCCCTGCGGCGGAACATACCGCACGAGCGAAGCCACGCAAGGCGGCGGCTATGCTCGCCTCGCCCACCACCCGAACAAGGAGCGTCATGGACTACGGCATCGGGATAGGCGGTCCGCTCGCCATGATCGGGCCCATGGCGAAGATGGTCGAGGACGCCGGGTTCGAGTCGTGCTGGGCCGCCGAGACCACCAACACCTCTTTCATCGTGGCCTCGGTGGCGATTCAGGCCACCACCAAGATCAACGTCGGGACCGCCATTGCGCTCGCATTCCCGCGCTCCCCCACGATCACCGCGATGACGGCATGGGATCTCGACGAGCTGAGCGAGGGGCGTTTCATCCTCGGAATGGGAAGCCAGGTCAAGGGCATCAACGAACGCCGCTTCTCAGTGAAGTTCGAGCACCCCGCGCCGAAGCTCAAGGAATACGCAGAGGTGATGCGAACGGTGTGGCGCAGCAACCAGGGCACCAAGGGGCTCACTCACAAGGGCCGCTTCTACACGGTGACGATGCCGTCCTTCGGCAACCCCGCGCCGCAACCAGACCGCCGGCTTGTGCCCGTTTACCTCGCGGCCGTCGGCAAGGTGATGGCGCGTGTCTGCGGCGAGGTCGCCGACGGGCTCCTCGCCCATCCGCTTGCATCGAAGAAGTACCTCGAAGAGGTCATCAGGCCGGCGATCGCCGAGGGCGCCGAGAGGGCCGGGCGGAAGCCGGATGAATGCAACCTCACGGCAAGTCCGATGATCTCGATCTCGGACGACGCCGAGCTAGCCCGACGCGAGGTGAAGTTGCAGATCGCGTTCTACGCGACCACCCGCACCTATCGCGCCATCCTCGAGCTTCACGGGCACGAGGACTTGATTCCCGGCCTGAGAGAGGCCTTCGAGGCGCACGACAAGGACCGCATGGTCGAGCTCATCCCCGACGATCTCTGCGATGCGATCGCGTTCGCGGGTACGGCGGACGAGGTCAGGGACAAGGTCAAGGACTACGAGGGCGTCGCGGACCGCATCTCGGTGGGCGGGCCGTGGTACGGGGTTTCCTCGCACCGACTGTTCGAGAACTACCAGGCCCTGGTCGAGACCTTCGGCGGCAACACCAGTTAGAGGTCGCCGAGGAGCTCGAAGCGGTCGGCCCTCCACCTTTCGCCCTGCATGACCATGGTCAGGCGAACCGTGAAGTCGACCGTGCGCTCGGTGTCGTCGACGATGGTGGTCTGTGCGACCTTCGCTATCGCGAAGGCCTCATCGGACGCCGAGAAGGTAACGTCCGGTCCCTCGACGATCTCGCCGGTGGCCTTTGCGCCGGACTCCTCGAACGCCGGGCCCAGGCCGGGGAGCAGGGACTCGTAGTCGGAGCGGAAGTTCCCCGTCGAAAGCTCGAGCACCCGCGCGCTCCTCGCCTCGAGCCTTGCCGCATCGAGGTTCACGAGCAGGTCGACGATCTCGGTGGCGACCTCTCGGACCTCGGGAGCCTCGTTCGCCAGGGTCTCGTCGATCCCCGCCGAGGATGTGGTGCGCGCATTGAGCCAGAGGCCCAAGAAGAGCCCGGCCGCGACGAGGGCCGCGCCGAGCCCGAGGAGAGCCAGCTTCATCCCGCGGTGCGAACGGTGTCGGTGACTCTCCGCATCACCGCCTCTGAGGTTCCTCTGTCGGCGCGCCGGCGGCGCGCTCCATCTCCTCGACCTCGGCGGCGGTCATGCCGGATCCGGATTGTGGTTTCGTCTGGTCCTTTTCCTCGGACATTCCGATCGGGCCCTCGGTGTCGCCCGCCAGGAACTGACGAACCACGGGGATGTCGGACTCGAACATCTCGTGAGCAGGGCCGAAGCGGACCAGGTTGCGCCGGTACAGCATCCCGATGTAGTCGGATACGCGTTTCGCGGTCGAGATGTCGTGCGTGACGACTATGAAGGTGGCCTCGAGCTGGCGGTTCAGGTCGATGATGAGCTCGTTTAGGAACGCGGTGCGAACGGGATCGAGGCCGGAGTCGGGCTCGTCGAACAGCACGATCTCGGGATCGAGGACCAGCCCGCGCGCCAGTCCGGCTCGCTTCTTCATGCCTCCCGAGATCTCTCCGGGGAGCTTCCTCTCGGCCCCCACCAACCCCACCATGTTGAGTTTCTCGTCGACGATCTGCTTGATCTCGCTCTCGCGCTTCTTGGTGTGCTCGCGCAGCGGGAAGGCGACGTTGTCGTAGATGTTCATCGACCCGAACAGGGCTCCGTCCTGGAACAGCACTCCGAACTTGCGGCGGACCTTGTAGAGCTCCTTCTCGGATAAGGCGGGCACGTTCTTGCCATCGATCCAGATCTCGCCGCGATCGGGCTTGAGCAGGCCGACGAGGTGCTTGAGAAAGACCGACTTTCCCGTTCCCGAAGGACCCAGCATCACCGTCACCTTGCCCTTGGGGACGTCGAAGGTGATTCCCTCGAGCACCGTCTGGGCACCGAAGGACTTCGTCAGGTCGTTGATGCTTATCTCGATATCCAAATCAGGAGCCATTGCTTCTACTGTACGGCCCCGCCATTTAGACTGCGCCGCCTATGGACTTCAGGGACACACCCGAAGAGGCGGCGTTCCGCAAGGAGCTGCGAGGTTGGATCGCAGACAACCTCCCCGAGGGCTGGCGCGAGCGAGGGCCGACCGGTGGAGGCATGGATGAGGGCTTCGCGCGTGCTTGGTCCAAGGCGCTCTACGACGCCGGCTACTCGGGACTGACCTGGCCCAAGGAGTACGGGGGCCGGGGCGCGCCCTACACGCACCAGGCGATCTTTCTCGAGGAGAGCGCGGCAGGCGAGGCTCCCGAGCACATCGGCGTCATCGGGCTTGGCATGGCGGGGCCCACGATCATCGCCCACGGCACCGACGAGCAAAAGTCCGCCCATCTTTCGAAGATCCTGTCCGGTGAAGAGGTCTGGTGCCAGGGGTTCTCGGAGCCCGGCTCCGGGAGCGACCTGGCGTCGCTGCGTACGAGGGCGACCGACGACGGCGACCACTACGTGGTCACCGGCCAGAAGGTGTGGTCCTCCTACGCTCACATCGCCGACTATTGCATCCTCGTGGTTCGCACCGACCCCAGCGCGCCCAAGCACAAGGGGATCACCTACCTGCTGGTCGACATGCACTCCGAGGGTGTCGAGGTGCGACCGCTCGTTCAGATCACCGGCGATCCTGAGTTCAACGAGATCTTCTTCAACGACGTCAACGTGCCCAAGACGAACGTCGTCGGCGAAGCCAACTCCGGGTGGAACGTCGCGATGACGACGCTCCTGCACGAGCGAGGCACGCTCGGCTTTGCGCTCACCGCTCGCCTCGAGGTGGCCGTCGCCAAGCTGATCAGACTAGCCAAGGAGACCGGCGCCTCCGAGGATCCACTCGTACGCGACCGCGTTGCTCGACAGTGGATCGAACTACAGGCCCTGAGGTTCACCAACTACCGGGCCCTAACGACCTTGATGAAGACCGGCGTCCCCGGACCCGAGGGCTCGATCGCCAAGCTTCACTGGAGCGAATCGAATCAACGCCTGGGGGCACTCGCTCTCGAGATTCTTGGAGAGCGCGCCCAGCTCGACGGGGACGACGCGATGTGGAACGGCTACTGGCAGTACCAGCAGCTTCGGAGCAGGGGCAACACGATCGAGGCAGGCACCTCCGAGATTCTCCGCAACATCGTTGCGGAGCGCGTGCTCGGCCTCCCGAGGAGTCGCTAGTGGACTTCGGGTTTACCGAGGAGCAGGAGATGCTGCGCGATCAGGCGCGCTCGTTCCTGGCATCCGAGAACTCTGGCGAGCGCGTGGCCGAGCTGGCCGAATCGAGCGAGGGCTGGGACGAAGCCTCGTGGGCGAAGATGGCCGGGCTCGGCTGGACGGGGCTGTCGATCTCCGAAGAGCTCGGGGGTGCCGGGACAAGCGATCGTCTCGACGATCGCAACAGGACAAATGGCGACGGATTCCTCAACGAGGCCGTGCTGTTCGAGGAGCTCGGCTACGGCCTCTACCCGGGGCCCTACTTCGCGACCATCGCCCTGGCGCTGCCCGCCCTTAGGTCCTCGCCGGACATGCTCGAGAGGGTTGCGGATGGACGGGGCCGTGTCGCGCTCGCCGCAGTGGAGCCCGACGGCGCTCGCAGTATCGAGGACGCCGCGCGCATCAACACCATCGCCGAGCCGGACGGCGAAGGCTGGACACTGACCGGCGTCAAGGACCTGGTCGTCGATCTGGGAGCCTCGACGCACGTGGTGGTGAGCGCCCGATCGGGCGGGGATGCCGGCATGTGGCTCATCGAGCCGTCGCCCGAAGCGACCCGCTCGCTCCAGACCGTCGACTCGACGCGCCGCCTAGGCCGGCTCACGCTCGACTCGCATCCGGCGACCCTGCTGGTCGAGCCCGGGGATGCGGCCGCGGTGTTGCGGAAAGTGAGGCTCCGGAGCCAGGCTGCACTTGCACTCGAGGCGGTCGGAGTCTCCCAGAAGGTGCTCGAGCTGGCACAGGAGTACACCTCGGAGCGCAAGCAATTCGACAAGCCGATCGGCTCCTACCAGGCCGTTTCGCATCAGGTTGCCGACATGTACATGCACACCGAGCTTGCGCGCTCGCTGGCCTATTGGGCCGCGTGGTGCGTGGCCACCTCGGACACATCGGCCGGCCGAGCCGCGGCGTCGGCCGCGGCGCTGGCGAGCGAGTCGGCCGTGTCCGCGTGTGAGCACTCCATTCAGGTTCACGGGGGCATCGGCTTTACCTGGGAGCACATCCTTCACCGCTACTACAAGCGGGCGCTCGGCATCGCCGCCTTCGACGGAACACCATCGAGCCGAAGAGCCGCGGTCGCCACCGAGCTACTGGACGCGTGATCCTCTTATCCGCTTAGAAACCGAAGCGTCTGGATATCCTCGTAGCACATGAGGGACAGCGCGATAGGACTCGTCGAGTCGTTGCCCGAGCGGTGGCTCGAGGATCGCTTTCAGGGCGGGGGCCGCTGGCGCATTCGTGTCGGACGGGCCGCACGCGACGTGATCGTCACGAGCTCAGGAGCAGATGTCGAGAAAACGAATGGCAAGGTCGACGCCGAGATCCAGACCGATCCCGACACCTGGAGGGCCATGGACGCCGGCGAGATGTCGGGCATCGAGGCCTTCGTCGAACGCAAGCTGACGGTCAGGGGAAGCATCGAGCGAGCGCTCCACTTCGAGCCGATGTTCGACCGCCCCGACGCTGGCGGCATGCGTTACACGATGGAGGAAGTCGACATTGGGCGCGGCATGAAGATCTCCGCACTGGTGGCCGGTAGAGCAGAGGCCGAGCCGCTGTTGCTGATCCACGGGCTCGGAGCGACCAAGGCGTCGTGGCTGACGGTCGTCCCTCAACTCGCGCGCAGCTACCGCGTGATCGTCATCGACCTTCCCGGGTTCGGACGTTCGTCCAAGCCGATCGGACGTTACGACTCGGCCTGGTTCTGCGGACACCTGTGCAGGCTTCTCGACGAATTGGGGATCGACGAGTGTTTCGTCGCGGGTAACTCCATGGGCGGGAAGGTCGCGATGGAGATGGCGATGCTCGATCCTGAGAGGGTGCGCGCCATCATGTGTCTCTGTCCGGCCTCGGCGTTCAGTAACCGGCCGATGCTCCGCTTGGTCAAATGGTTGCGTCCCGAACTCGGGATGGCGGTGGGCTTCATCCCTCGGGCTCGGGTCCGCGATGAGATCAAGTCACTGTTCGCAGACTCCAACCGGCTCGAGGACGTCTGGGTCGAGGCCGCGATCGACGACTTCTTTCGCGTTTGGAGAAGTCCCAGGGCCCGTGGAGCCTTCTTCGCGGCGGCCCGGTCGATCTACCTCGAGGAGCCTCATGGAGACGAGGGTTTCTTTACCCGCCTCGAGTTGATGAAGACCCCGTCGTTGTTCGTGTACGGCGAGCAGGACTCGGTCATCACCTATCACTTCGGTCGCAAGATCGAGCAAACGCTGCCCCTTGCGGAGGTGCAGGTGTGGCCCGACTGCGGGCACGTTCCTCAGATCGAGCATCCCGACAGGACCGCCGAGTTGATGCTCGAGTTCCTCGCCCGTGCGGGAGACTCAAGGGCCGCCGGCTGACGTGAGGATCCTGTTCTTCGGCGGCACTCAGTTCGTCGGCCGCCACATGGCCGAGCGTGCGATCGAGCGCGGACACGAGGTCACGCTGTTCACGCGCGGCAAGACCAACCCCGGCGTGGTTGCGGGGGCCGAGGAGATTCACGGCGACCGCACGGGGCGGGCTCGGCCGGACCGCAGAGCAAATGGAGGCCTCGGCGCGCTGGCCGGGCTCAGCTTCGACCGGGTAATCGACGTATCGGGCTACGTGCCGCGCGTCGTTCGGCAGTCGGCTGAGTTGCTTCGCGGCATTGCCGGCCATTACACCTTCGTGTCGACGGTCTCGGTCTACGGGGACTTCAGCTCGCCGGGAATCACCGAGGACTCGCCGCTGAGAACCATGCCCGACGAGACTGTCGAGGACGTCACGGACGAGACCTACGGACCGCTCAAGGTCCTGTGCGAAAACGTCGTGCACGAGATCTACGGTGACGACTGCACGATCGTTCGACCGGGCTTCGTCGTGGGGCCGTTCGACTACACGGATCGGTTTCCCTACTGGTGCGCGCGGGCGCAACGGGGCGGCGACATGCTGGCTCCCGACGACCCCCACAGGCCGATCCAATTCGTAGACGCGAGGGATCTCGCCAGCTTCACCGTCGACCTGACGGAGAGACCGACTCACGGTTACTTCAACGCAACGGGTCCCGCGAGCCCCCTCACCTGGGGCCGGTTCCTCGACGCTTGCGTTGAGGTGATCGGCGAGGACACCGAGCTCGAGTGGGTGCCCAAGGCCTTCCTTCACGATCGAGAGGTCGACTTCGTGGCCGAACTCTCGCTCTACACGCCGGAGGACAGCCCGGGAAGCGCGACGGTCGACTGTGACCGGGCGATCGCCGCGGGCCTGGAGTTCAGGGCGCTCGGGACCACGATCGAAGACACCCCGGCGTGGATGCGATCGGAGGAGCGCAAACCGTCGGTGGGGATGGCGCCCGAGCGCGAGGCGGAAATACTGGATGCATGGCGTCGTTTCGAGAGGTACGGAAGCTAGTAAGTTGACTGGGAATCGTATGGACCCACAGAGGCACGTCTTTGCAGATCGTTCCGAGCGCGGCAAGCTCGCGCTGACGGGACCCCAGCGTGCTTGGTTCCTGCACCAGATCCTGACCCAGGCGTTCGAGGACATCAGCCCGGGCGAGGCGCGCGACACCGCGCTGATCACCGCACACGGCCGCATGGTCGGCTACATGGAGACGCTGGCGACCGAGGACGCCATCCTGATGCACTTCGAGCCGGAGCTCGCGGATACGCTGCCCGACTCGCTTCGCCGTTACGTGTTCGCGACGCAGGTGGACATCGCCGATGTGACTGCGGATTTCGGCCTGGTGCTGGTAGTGGCCCCGAACTGGAGCGAGGTCGCGGCAGAGATCGCTCCCGATGCAAAGGCTCATCGCACGCTGTCGCTGGGGGTTCCCGCCGGTTACCTATGGACGGCCCGGGATGACGTCGAAGGAGTTCAGGCGGAGCTCAAGGGCAGGGGTTTCGAGCACGCGAACGAAACCGAGCTCGAGGAGTTGCGCGTCGAGCACGGAATGGCGCGCTGGGGTCGCGACATGACCGAGAAGACCCTTCCCCCCGAGGCCGGTCTCGACGAGGTGGCGGTCCATTACGACAAAGGCTGCTACGTCGGACAGGAGGCCATGGCCAAGATTCGCTTTCGCGGCAAGGTCAATCGCCGGCTGCGCCGGCTCGAGGCCGACGCTCCGCTCGAAGTCGGGGCCGAGCTCGAGGCCGACGACGCCAAGGTCGGCACGGTAACGAGCGTGGCGGGCAACCGCGCTCTGGCCATGGTGCGCCACACGGTTGAGCCGGGTACACGGGTCACGGCGGGGAATGCCGCTGCGACCGTGACCGAGTAACCAAGCGAACTCTTCGAGGAGGGCACGTGGGTCACCACTACGAGGGCAATGACCTCATCGTCCGCAAGATTCGCGTTGGCGACATGGAGAACAACACCTACGTTCTCGAGTGTCCCGCCACTCACGAAGCGTTGCTCGTGGACGGTTGCTTCGAGGCCGACGTGATCCTCAAGGCATTAGAGGGTGCGCACGTAGTGGGAATCGTGCAGACGCACGGCCACCACGATCACGTCGAGGCGCTGCCTGCAATCAAGGATGAGCTCGGCGTCCCCGTATACGCGCACCCCGCGGAGAGCTATCCGGTACCGGTCGACGTCGAGCTCTCAGACGGTGACACCATCTCGTTCGGCAAGGACCACGAGGTGGTGGTCCTTCACACGCCGGGCCACACCCCCGGCGGCGTCTGCCTCCTGACCGGCGACCACCTCGTGAGCGGGGACACCTTGTTCCCGGGGGGTCCCGGGAACACCTGGGAGGACGCCAAGCTGTTCGCTCAGATCATCGACAGCATCGAGAGCAAGCTCTTCACGCTGCCCGACCACACACGCGTCTATCCCGGGCACGGCGACGACACCACCATCGGAGCCGAGAGGCCGCACCTCGAGGAGTGGAAAGAGCGCGGCTGGTAATCACTCCGTAAGCTCGGGCCCATCCAGTTGTAGCGCCGTGGGCCCACAATAGAGATGTGAGCACTCAGGTCGCCGAGACGGATCCCGTCGAGCCTCTCGATAAGGGGCGGGTCAGACGCGCAGGGCTGGCGGCGATGGCCGTATCGACCGCGCTCATGTGGCTGCTGTCCAGCATGTTCGAGGGCGTCATCTTTCCCCCCGCGGCGATGGCCGACCTCATAATTCGCAGCGTCCCTGGGGGCTTCTCCACCTTCTTCATCGACGCCTTGGGTCACTGGGCGCTTCGGTTGCTGATCGCCGGCGTCCTCACGGGGGCACTCCTGCTGGGTGGCGAACTGCTGTGGAGACGGTCCGGTTCCCGGCTGCGTTCCCTCGAGACGGGTGCGCTGATCGCCGCGCTGGGTTTGGTGGCTTCTCTCGCTAGTACGTCGGGCACGGGCAACCTGCTCCTCACCGCCGGTGCCCTCGTCGTCTCGGTGATCGTTTATTCGATGGTGGCCGACTCCGTTTACGCAACCACTCTGACCGGCGTCGATGAGTCGAGGCGGCGCGCGCTGCGAGTTGGCTTCGGCGGAGCGATGATGATCGCCCTCGCCGGCGGTGCGCTTGGATGGGTGGCGCGCGCGTTCTCCGGACCGGATCGCAACGTCGCGCTGGTTCCCCCTCTCGACACAGAGGCCAGGCCTCCGGGTGAGGCCTGGCCCGATATCGCGGGGTTGCCCCCCGAGGTTACGAGCGCGGCGGACCACTACGTCGTCGACGTCAACCTCATCAAGCCTTCGGTGGACGTCGAGGGGTGGGAGCTCCGTGTGTTCGGGGAGGTCGATAACGAGCTCACCCTCGACTTCACCGGCCTGCAACGGAGCTTCGAGGTGGTTCAGGAGTACTCGGTCATGACCTGCATATCGAACGAGGTCGGCGGCAATCTCATCGGAACTTCGCTTTGGGGGGGAGTGAGATTGCGCGATGTCCTCGAGGAGGCCGGAGTGCGCGACGGCGTCGTCGATCTCGTCCTGCGCGGCGCCGATGGTTACTCGGACTCGATCCCTCTCGACGTCGCGATGGACGAACACGTGCTCGTGGCGGTGAGCCAGAACGGCGAACCGCTGACGCAGGCCCACGGCTTCCCGGTGAGGCTTCGCATTCCGGCGATCTACGGGATGAAGAACGTCAAGTGGCTCGAATCGATCGAGCTCGTCACCCACGACTATCAGGGCTACTGGATGGACCGGGGCTGGAGCGACGAGGCGGTCGTGAAGACCGAGAGTCGCATCGACGTGGTCGGTGATGACGGCTCCGCGATGGTCGGCGAGCCTGCCTGGATCGCCGGCATCGCCTGGGCCGGTGCGCGGGGCATCTCGAAAGTCGAGGTTTCGCCCGACGGCGGGGACACTTGGAATCAGGCTCAGCTCAAGAGTCCAATCAACGAACGCATGTGGCGCTTCTGGGCCTACCGCTGGACTCCGACCGACGCCGGTGACGTAGAGATCGTCTGCCGCGCGACCGATGGAGAGGGTGCGATCCAAACCAGAAAGGTGGCGGAGCCGCACCCGCGTGGCGCCTCGGGCTACCCGAGCCGCACCGCCGCCGTGCGCTCGGCCTGATCCTCCTTGGATCTGTGGCCTGGTCAGCTTGATTAGCTTGACTATCGAACACTTGTTCGATATGCTGACCGAGCCGCGCTCCCGGGAGCCAAAGGTGCCATGGAGACTTCCGGAAGCAAGAATCGCAAAGCCGAGCTGATCGGCCGACTCGAGGGTGACCATGCCGCGGTGAGCTCCGCGCAGCGCCGGCTACTGGAGACCATCGCGGAGTGCGAACGAGCCGGGCTGTGGCTCGAGGACGGAGCCCGAGACCCGGCCCAGTGGGTCTCCGCCCAGTTGGGTATTTCGCACTGGGCGGCGCGCCGCTGGATCACCGCCGCGCAAGCGCTACCAACACTGCCGCGCCTGTCCGCGGCGCTCGACTCCGGGGTCCTGGGGCTCGACAAGGTGCTGGAGCTGTGTCGCTTCGCCACACCGGACAGCGAGCAGAAGCTGATCGGCTGGGCCCGCCGAGTGATGCCGGCCACGGTCAGACACCGAGCCGACGTGGCCTGCGCGCCTGCCCGCGAGGAGGTGGTGGAGATCGAACGGGCCCGCTACCTGCGCTACTGGTTCCAAGACGAGGGCGCCTCACTATGCCTCGAGGGTCTGTTGCCGGCCGACCAGGGCGCGGTGGTGGCCAAGGCACTGGATCGCATGGCCGGGCGCATGCCCGACATCGTGGCCGACTCCGACGACGAGCCGCCGCCCGACTTCGAGACCTCACTGGAGATGAGGCGCGCAGACGCGCTCTACGCGCTGGCCTCTCACCGCATCGCTTCCGACGCCGATGCCGACCGGGCCACGGTGGTGGTCCACGCCCCGCTCGAGGCGCTCGCCGGGCAGGGCGGCGGTTGCGAGACCGAGTCCGGCGCGGTGCTGCATCCCGACACCGCCCGCCGGCTGGCCTGTGACTGCCGGCTCGAGCTGGTGCTGGAGGGCAAGGAGGGCAACGCGCTGGGCATCGGGCAGGTGTCGCGCACGCCACCGCCCTGGCTGATGCGTCAGCTGCGGGTGCGGGACCGGGGCTGCACCTTCCCCGGCTGCGGCGCCCGCTGGTTCCTGCAGGCCCATCACATCAAGCACTGGACCCCCGAGCGCGGTCCCACCGATCTCGACAACATGGTGCTCAC
>JBOGWU010000100.1:0-9703 GCA_050693935.1 Actinomycetota bacterium
TTCCCTGGCGCGCTGTTTCTTGGCGGCCTTCTTGATGCGCTGCGCGAAGTAGTTCGAGACGAGGGCGAGGATCGGGATCATCAGCACGGCGACCAGCGCCACCTGCCACGAGTTGAACAGGATGAAGCTCACCGTTCCGACGAGCAGGAACATGCTTCCGACAAGGTCGCTGACGGAGTCGGTGACGAATTCCTCGAGCTCTTTGACGTCTCCAGTGACGCGGGTGATGACGTCGCCGGTTCGGCTTCTATCGTGGTACGCGAGCGAGAGCCGCTGGAGGTGGGCGTAGAGCGCGACCCTTAGCTGGTAGCCGAGCCTCTGCCCGCCGCGCGCGAGCAGGATCTCGCCCGTCGAGTCCGCCGCGCTGTTCAACATCGCGAGCAGCAGGATGCCGGCGGTGAGCACCGCGATCGTGCTGATGTCTCCCGGCGGCAGCAAGGGAACGTCCAGCGCGGGTCTGTCGCCGCGCAGGTAGTCGATGAGGTAGGCAAGCGGGTATGCCTCGAACACCGAGGTCACCGCCTCGAAGATCAGGACAAGCAGCGCAGACCAAAAGGTCCGGCGCTGTCCTCCCGAATAGCGGCGCAAGAGTCGAAACGCTCTGCGCACCTCGCCCGTGGTCTTGTCGTTGCTCTTCGGGCTCTTCGGGCGCTTCGGGCTCTTGTATGCCGGCTCGCGTGGAGCCGGCTCCTCGGAGCGCGCGACGCGATCGGGATCGAGATCCTCGCGCGGCTCCTCGTTCTCTGAGCCGATCAGCTTCACCACGACGGCTCCTGGTTCATCCGGTCCTCACCCGTTGCTGGTCCATATATGAGTGTGGCTTGACTACAGACGAGAGGCAACCCCGGGCCTCCTGCAGCAGTGCGATGGGGAGCGGGGAGCGCAAGCTTCGCTGCCAGCTTCGGTAAGCCTTGCGTGATAACGCCGCCGCCTCGTACCACCGAGCTCGCTTCTCAGTCCCGTCCCGGGCCCCCGCGCCTGCGGGGTAGGCCTCGAGGAAGACCTCTTCCAGGCCGCGGAGTCGTTCGCCCCGGGCCGGCGCGATCCGCATCGCTTTCGGCTTGAGCTCGTGGCGCAGGGCATGTTGACGCAGCGTGGCCATGAAGTTCCCCACGTCCGACGCCGGGTCGGCCATGCCACAGTGATCGAAGTCGAGAAGCCCGACGTCGGTCCCGTCGATGAGGAACCGACTCGGCTTGCAGTCGCCGTGCACCAACGTGCGCTCGGCCCCCCACTCATCCAACAGCGGCAGCGACCCGACGAGCGCGTGGGTGACCTGTGACAGCGCACCTCCCATGGCGCCGTCGAAGGCCTCGATCGCGCGGCCCCAGCCGGCCATGCGCTCGAGAGCGACGTGCACCGGGCGAGCTCGTTCACTTCCGACCTCAGCGGAATGCAACGCCCCCAATGCCTGTGCGGCGTGCACCACAATTGGTTCATCTCCGGCCGAGCCCGCCGGGCGGCCGCGCAGCAGCTCATCGAGCGGCACGCCCTGCAACGGCTCTTGCAGGATGAGACCGAGGTTCGCCACGAACGCCACCGGCTCGGCCACCATGCAACCCGACGACCGCAACGACCAATCGGCATGCAGGCTCCGCATCTCCGCGAAGACGGATGCTGCCTTTTCGACATCGTGATAAAGCTTGGCGTACAGCGTCCTCGCGCGGACCTCCCCGGTCCCCACGTCCCGCAGCCGGGCGTCGACGCGCAGGGTGCAGCGCCGGCCGGGCCGGTAGCGCAGCAGCGTGACCCGCGTTCGAAGCGGAACTGTCGCTTCCTCGCGGCACTCCGGCAAGATCTCCGCCAGCACGCGATCCATCGCCCCCGGCTCCATGCAGGGGGCCAGTCCCGCGATGGAGGGATCGTGCGGGAACTCATAGGCGGTCATTCCTAATTCTTCGATGCGCCGCCCCCGATCCGCCTTCAAATCGCGATCCCATCGTAGGGTTCCCAGCACCAAGCGATCCCCGAGCTGATAGAGGATCGTGCAACGCGCCCCGGGCTCGTACTTGGCGTCGACGACGCGGCACGCTGCGCGCGGGGCCGTGGGCGCGCTCGGGAAGGCGACCTCGAGGTAGGCCGCGATGGCGCGCGCGTTGAGCGCCTTGTCGACCTGCTCGCGCTCGCCGGCGCCCGCGGCGCGCGCCCCGCCCAGGTCGAGGCTCACGGATGCCTACCCGAAACGGCGTCGAAGACCGATGCCAGCTCCCGCGCGACCGAGCCGGCGCTCCACTGCGCCACGATGGCTGCACGGGCGTTCGTCCCGAGCCGATGACGAAGGGCGTCGTCTCCCAGCAAGGTCTCCAGGTGCGTAGCGATACCCTCCACGTCGTGTGGTCGAGCCAGAAGTCCAGTTTCCCCGTCGAGCACCGCCTCCGGAATGCCGGCGACCGCGGTGCTGACGACCGGCAGCCCACATGACATCGCCTCCAGAATCACGCTGGGGAGGCCCTCGCGGTCGCCGTCGTCGGTTACGAATGGCGTGAGCGCGAAGACGTCCGCTCGCTGCAGCACCCCGCGCAGCTGCGCTTGAGTGCATGCTCCCGCAAGCTCGACGTCGCCTGTAAGCGACAGCCTGGAGATCGCCGTCGAGAGCTCTTCGCGCATTGGCCCGTCGCCATAGATCACGCACCGGAACGCGCGCCCACGGGCTTTGACCAGGCCAAGCGCAGCCACGAGGTCGAGCATCCCCTTCTTGGCGACGAGCCTGCTCACGACGGCGATGACGGGGATCGTTCTGCTCACCCGGTCTTTTTCCGGCGGGCACCAGGCATCGACATCGATGCCGGTATGCACGACTCGGAACTTCCCGTTGGTTTCATCCGGAGTCACCTGTCTCATGAAGTCGATGTTGACCTGGCAGATCGACACAACGGCGCTCGCATGCTCGATGCGCGCCGCGAGAGAGGACGGAGGGATCTGATACATGTCGCGGGCGTGAGCGGTAAAGCTGTACGGCATGCCGGTCAGCTTGTGCAACAACAGCGCGATCAAGGTCGGATCGTGCGCGAAGTGGCAGTGAACATGGTCGAAGCCGTCCTCCCCTGCGCGGGCGCGGGGGCGGATCCTGGTCGCTAGGTGCACGGCCTGCATGAAGGACCTGAAACGCGTCGTGGTCGTATATCCCGCGGTGAGGTCACGACGCCGGGACAGAAAAATCATCGTGGCCAGGTAACGGACGGGATGCTTGCGCGCGATCTCGACGTGCTCGAGCACGACTGCCAGCAGCGACCGTTGCAGCCCATCGAGGTATTCCGCGCGGTTGCGCAGGGACGCCACTCCTTCCTGGAGGAGTGTCTCTCCCGAGCGAGTCATGCCGAAGATCTGGATGGTGTTGCCCAGTCGCTCCAGACCCAGGACCTCGTTCAGTATGTGGGTCTGGGACAAGCGCGGGAAGCTGCGCACGATGTACGCCACGTGGCGATGGTGCTCCTCGCTTGGGGACTGCGTCGCCTCCCCCGACATCACAGCGACTGTCCGAGCTCTTGGCCATGTTGGAGGATCGCTCGAAGCTGACGCCGGAGCTCGCCTCCGGCGGGGACCGGGCGCACGCCGCCATCCGAGCACATCTGCCACGCGATCTTGAGGGAGGCGTAGACGCCGAAAGCCAAGAACCCTTCGCGGCTGTAGCTCGAGCGCCGCTCGTACCCCTCGAGGAACGCGCGCCGTAGCATCTCCATGCGAGCCGTGGGAAGGCCTTTGCGCAACCCCAGGAGGTGGAGATAGGTGCAGAAATGGGCGAGATCGAAGCTGGGCTCACCCCACCGCATCTCGTCGAAGTCGATGAAGGAGACCCCCGAGCCGACCAGGACGTGACCCGGATGGAAGTCCTTGTGTATCGGCGCGCCGGCCTCGAGGCGGAGTGCGCGCAACGATCCCCCCACCGTCTCCGCCAGCTCGGGAGCACACCCGCCGTCCCCCGGGCAGGCCGCGGCGACGATCTCCGCCCATGCCCGTAGGTTGGTCATCTCGTTGTCGAGATCGAACCGCCGGTCCAGCTCGAGGGAGCAATCGTGCATCTCCGCGAGGCACTGACCCACTTTTCCCAGCACGGACGCAACGTCCGGCTCACCGGCGGCGATGGCGTCCGAGAGTGACCGTCCCCGAGCGGGGCGATAGAGCAGGACGGACGGCTCCTCGATCCAGGCGAGCGGCTCGGGGATGGTTACCGATGCGCTGCGCGCCTGGAGCGCCAGGCCCAGTCCGACGAGGATGCGGTGCACTCGGCGACCTCGGTTCGGATTGAAGAAATGTTTGGCGAATATGTTGCCCCCGTCGCCCTCGACCTCGTAGACGATCGACGCACGCCGTCCCTGCTTGAGGTCGATCACGCGCGCCCCCAGCAGCCTCGGTGTGCGGCCCCCGACCGGCGAGATCGTGGACGCGAGGGCCCGATTCATCCCCACGATGTCGAGCGCTGCGTCGACCAGGGGGAGACCCATATCAACGGAGCTAGCTGCTCCCTCTAACGAACGCGGCACGACCATGCCTCAGGCGATGTCCGCGCTGAACGCATCGGCGACAACCTCTTCGGCAGCGGGTGCACCGTCCAATAGCACGCCGGCCGATCGTTGGGCGCCGTCGAGAGGTGGGATGCGCGACTCGTCCGGCAGGTTGTCGTCGTCTACGAGATCCAGCAATTCCTGTGTGAGCCGCTCCGGGGTCGCGGCGCTCGAGTCGAGGACCTTGATGAGACCTCGTTCGAGGAAGGCCTGACTGCGCGTCCGCTGCTCCGCGCTGGGGCCGGACCTCGGTACCACGAGCGCTTTCTTGCGAGCCAGAAGGACCTCACAGAGGCTGTTGTAGCCACCGAGGGTCACGACCGCCGAGGCCTTTTGGATCCATGACTCGGGATCCTCCACGCTTGTCTCGACGCGCACGATGGGGGTCGACTTGGCCACTAGCGCGTCGCGTTGCTCCGGCAGCATGTTCGGCCCAGTCACCAAGAGAGCACCCATGCGGAGCCTGCGGCATAGCTCGGGAGCGGCGTCCAGGAAGGCATCGGCGAGCGGAAAGGCATCGTGCCCGCCGCCGCCCATCATCAGAAGAAACGGGTCCGCCGTCACTACGGAAAGATTGGTCGGCGTCCGCGACACATAGTTGCAGTAGACGATGTTGCGGGCGTGGGGCAGCAGGTTGTAGGCGGTCGTTGCGTCATAGATGTCGCGCCGGCCGTAGATGAGCACGCCGTCGTAGTGGGGCAGGTAGTCGTAGCCGCCGACCTTCGTCCACACGCGCCTGATCACTGCGGGAGAGTCAAGGATGTCGCGCAAGCCGAGGTAGAGCTTCGTTCGCTGTGCACGCTTGATGGCCGCGCCGAGCATCGGCCTCAGCTCCCCGAGCGCGCCCACCGGCATGTGATCCACCAACACCGAGTCGGGCCGGAAATCGAGGAAGGTTTGCAAGATGAGCTTGGCGCGGAGATTCACGATGCGTTGGACCTTCGTGGACAGTGTGCCGTTGCGCCAGCTCGTGCCCTTCCAGCTCGCGCTTCCCGTCTTCACGATGGTGGGCAGCTTGAGGACGTCGATACCGCGCTGCGAAGACAGCAGAGAGGTGGCCGGAGAGTCCGCGAGGATCAGGATGTCGCACTCTGGTTCACGCTTGAGAATCTCATGCGCGATGTTCGAGCTGCGACGCAGGTGTCCCAGGCCCATGCCGTCCTGGCTGTACATGAGAAGGCGCTTCATTGGAGGCGGCCTGTGTGGCGAACCCATGCTGAAGCCCCCATCACAGTGTTGTGGCTACACATAGGGGTTCGTCCCATTCTTCCCCGTCCGGTCCTTCTCGTTCACCTGGCGTCCACCACAGGTTCGAACAGAATTCTTTCGGATTCCCAAACCCATCTCAATGGGGTTTCCAGGTTTTAGTCCTCGGCCACTCGCAGACGGGCTCCCATGGAGGCAAACTGGGCCACGTGAAAGAGCTGGGCTCGCTCGATCCCTTGCTTCGGGGGCTGACATCCATCGCCGACGGCGACTCGGTCGCGCGCCGGCTTCGAGGCATATGGGCGGAGCAGGGCGGGCCATCCGAGATCCTCTCGTGCGCTCGTCACGGCACCCGATATGCACCGGGCGTCCGCTGCGTGGTGACCTACGAGCTCACTGGCAGGTCGCTCGACGGTCGTGAGCAGCGCAGCGTGGGTGTTATCGATGTCAAGCCCTCGGGCGTTGCGTTTCGTCTGTGGTACGAGGATCCCGTGCTGCGCAGGACGCTGCGTCGCGCGTTCAATGCGGATGTCATGCGCGAGCGCTTTGCTTCCGTCGTCGCCACCGCCGAGCACGAACACACCATCGACGGCGCCGACTGCCAGATCTCTCCGGTGCGCTACAAGCCCGAGCGCAGCTGCGTCCTCAGATACGGGTTCGAGGACCGCGCCTTCTTCGGCAAGGTCCTCGCGCAGGGCGACGCCGCGCTCTTCAAGACGATCGCCGCATTGTCCGAAGCCTCTCGCGAGGAACCGGAGATGCCCAGCGTCGCGCGCCCCGTTGCACACTGGAACGACCTCAACATGGTGGTTCAGGAAGCCATCCCCGAGGGTCGATCGCTGCGGACGATCCTCTTTGCCACCACCACGGAGCGCGTCGACGGCCTCGAGTGGATGCATCGAGCGGGTGTCTCCATCGCCGCGCTGCACCGCTGTGCCAAGGTGCCCGGTCCGACGCGGGCCTTCGACGACGACGCGGCGGAGCTACGCTCTTACGCGACGCTGTTCGGCCACCTGATCCCAGAGCTGGAGCACTCTTACCGGGACGCGGTCGCCACAGCCGCCAAGCTCGCTCGCGGCCGGGTTCCTCCGGCCGGGGTGGCGTCTCACGGAGCCCTTCGCACCGACCAGCTGATGACCGACGGCGAGCGCATCATCGCGATCGACCTGGACGGCTTCTGCTGGTCGAGTCCCGCTCGCGACGTCGGCAACCTGCTTGCCTACCTCGAATGGAAAGCCTTACGGGAACCTCATCATGCCGCTCTGCTCAACGACTATCGAAGCGCGTTCCTGAACGGATACCACAGTCTCGGCGCCCGCCCCGACGCGACATGGCTGCGGCTTCACCGTGCGGCATCGATGCTCAAGATCGCCGGCCGCAGGCTCCACAGCTTGACCGTCGAGGAGTGGGCTCTTCTGCCCAATCTCATCGACGGAGCCCGGGCGGCTCTCTCGGGACGCGGTCCGTAACGAGAGCGTCGGGAGGGCTCTCGCCCGTCCTCATGTGACTCGTAGACGCACTGGGATTTTGACACAGGAATTGGTCGCGCGAGTCTCGTCCGTGGAAGGATGTTGCCGACATGATCATCTCCAGGACGCCACTTCGGATCAGCTTGGTCGGCGGGGGAACCGACTTACCGAGCTTCTGCGATGTCCATGGAGGGGCCGTCGTCTCGACGGCGGTGGACAAATGGATACACGTCATCGTCGCGCGCCGGTTCGAGGGAGACCTTCGCGTCAGCTATTCGCGGACCGAGATCGTCGACACCGCGAGCCAGGTTCAGCACGAGCTCGTCCGAGAGGCTCTTCGAGTGACGGGGCTCCCACGCGGGCTCGACATCCTTACACTCGCAGACGTGCCCTCGCGCGGCACCGGTCTAGGGTCATCGAGTGCCGTAACGATCGGGCTTCTGAACGCTCTGTACGGTTACGAGGGCGTCTACAAGTCACCGGTGCAGTTGGCCGAGGAGGCAGCTCGGATCGAGATAGAGGTGCTTGGGAAGCCCATCGGCAAGCAAGACCACTACGCCGCGGCCCTCGGTGGCTTCAACTTCATCGAGTTCCTCCCGGGAGGTGGGGTTCGGGCTGAACCATTGGTCTGTCCACCGGGAACCTTGGAGCGACTGCACAGCTCCATGTTGCTCTTCTATACCGGGGTGCAGCGCTCGGCCACCGACGTCCTGAAGACCCAACGGGAGGCGATTCTCGATGGTCGAGCGATCGCGCCACTGATGGCCATCCGGGACATGGCCTACGAGCTGAGGGACGCGATCGGAGCCGGGCAACCGGACCGGGCCGGCGACATCATGGATCGGAGCTGGGAGATGAAGCGCTCCCTGGCCTCGGGCGTATCGAGCAGCGACATCGACGCGTTCTACGCAACGGGGCGCGCTCACGGTGCCACGGGCGGGAAGCTGCTCGGGGCCGGTGGCGGCGGTTTCCTCCTTTTCATCGCTCCTCCCGAGAAACACGCGACGATCTGTGGCGCACTGGGACGGCTTCAGGAGGTACCGGTCAACTTCGCCCTGCGAGGCACTCAGATCATGTACCTCGACCGGCCGAATCTCTGAGACCGGCGCGCCAGGCCCAGGGCCTCTGGGGTGCCGACATCGATCACCGCTCGGGCCAGCACGTGGCCGAAGAGGCGCCGGCCCGAGCCCAGTGCGGCGGGAAAAACCTCGTTGCCGAAGTCGACCTCCTTGCCCTCGGGCACCGTCTCTCTTACGAAGGAGGGCTCCAGCACGTAGACGCCCGCGTTCACCCAGGCCGCGCCCTCGTCCTTTCGGGGGTCCGCCGTCCGAGGCCCCCTCACCCCCGAACCGCCGTCGTCGCCACGCTTCCCCTTCTCCACGAATGAGCTTATGCGGCCGGCATCATCCAGCTCCACGAGACCCTTGCCCTCGACCTCCGCGCTTGCGTACACGGCAACCGTGGCGTCCGCGGCCAGTGTTCGATGTGCGTGGATCATCTCTCTCAGGGGCGCATCGATCAGCACGTCGCCGTAGAGCACTAGGAAGGGCGCAGTCCCCAGTTCCTCGAGGGCGTTACGGACACCACCGGCCGTTCCCAGCAGCGAGCTCTCTTCCAGGAGCGTGGTCTCCGGCGGACCTTCGTAGCGTGCGAGGAAGGCAGCGATGTGCTCGGCCAAGTGATGCGCATTGATCACGACGCGCTCGAAACCCTGATCGCCAAGGTAGCGAAGATGTCTTGCAAGAAGAGGCTCGCCGCCTAC
Organism: Actinomycetota bacterium; assembly: GCA_050693935.1. Taxonomy (GTDB): domain Bacteria; phylum Actinomycetota; class CADDZG01; order CADDZG01; family WHSQ01; genus WHSV01. The sequence goes on from JBOGWU010000100.1 coordinate 8,940, forward strand.
GTCTACCAGCACTTTGGGTGTTGAAAGACCCAAAGCTCCTAGACGAGTTCCTCTGCCGGCTGCGAGAATCATGGCGTTCATCGCTGCTCCTTTCTCATTATCCCCCGAGCAACTGGAGTCCACTTGACCGAGACATTCGTGGTGACCGGAGGAGCGGGTTTTATCGGAAGCCATCTCGTGGACTCACTGATCTTCGATGGACTGGATGTAGTGGTGATCGACGACCTATCCAGCGGAGATGCGGGTCGCTTGCCCGCGGCCGCTCGCCTCGAGGAGGTCGACATCACCGACGTGCGTGCAGTCGACCGGATCATCGACGACTGCCGCCCATCGGGCATCTTCCATCTCGGCGCGCAATCAAGCGTCACCGTATCCGTCGACGACCCGCGGCGAGATAGTGCGGTCAACGTCGGAGGCACTCTCAACATCCTCGAGGCAAGCAAGCGTCACGGGATCCCGGTGGTGTTTACGTCTACGGGCGGCGCACTCTACGGTAACGCGGCCCCCCGGCCCACCCGAGAGGATTGGATCCCCGCGCCGGTGGCGCCGTACGGCGCGTCTAAGTGGGCCGGCGAGGCATACGTCAACGGGTGGTCGGAGGCGACCGGGATCCCACATAGCGTATGCAGGCTGGGCAATGTCTACGGTCCCCGGCAAAGCCCTCATGGAGAGGCCGGCGTCGTCGCGATATTCAGCCATCAGCTCTGGGCCGGGCGGACGCCCGTGCTCTTCGGCCACGGCGAGCCGACCAGGGACTACATCCA
>JBOGWU010000101.1:0-2800 GCA_050693935.1 Actinomycetota bacterium
CTCCTGATCGGCGCGGTGATCTGGGCTTACCTCGGGATCATCTTCGAGATCCTGACCGAGACGGTTGCCTGGGAGCGCTGGGAGGGCACCATCGAGTACACCTTCATGGCGCCGTTGTCGCGCGTCGTTCACCTCGGCGGGATGGGGGTGTTCGCGGTCGCCTACGGCGTTCTCCGTGCGGGGTTGCTGTTCGGCGTCATCGCGTTCTTCTTCGACCTCGAGATGCCGAACGCGAACTTCGTTGCTGCGTTGATCGTGCTGGCGGTGGCGTCGGTTTCGTTCATCGGAATCGGCATGATGACTGCGGTCCTTCCACTGATCTCGCCGGAGAAGGGAACGCAGCTCGGCTTCGTCGCTCAGGGCATGCTGCTGGTGGTGTCCGGTGTCTACTACGACGTCGACGTACTTCCCGGCTTCATGCAAGCCATCGCGGTGGTTTCACCGGCGACCTACGCGCTCGAGGGGATCCGGGCGGCGATCCTCGAGGGGGCGGGCGTCGGCTCCCTGTGGGGTGACCTGTGGCCTCTAATCGTCATCGGCCTGATCTCGATCCCGCTGGGGCTCAAGATCTTCGAGCGCGGCGAAAGATACGCCAAGCAACACGGCAAGCTGAAGCGCTCCGGCTAGATCAGCACGAGTTGCAGAAGCAGAACTCGTTGCCCTGGGGGTCGCTCATCCAGATCCAGCCTTCGTCGTCCTCGGCGAAGCGCTTCACCAGTGTGGCGCCTAGGGCGACCGCTCGCTTCGCCTCCAGGTCGATGTCGTCGACGTGGAAGTCGAAGTGAGCCCGGTTCTTGCCGCTCTTCGGCTCGGGGACTCGCTGGATCCCGAGCTCGACGCCTCCGTCCGGGTTGACGAGGTCGATGTAGGGCGAGGTCGGGTCGCTGGAGCGCTTCACCGTCCAACCGGTGAGCTCCGCATAGAAGGAGGCGAGGACCTCGGGATCGTTACTGTCGAGGACCACCACCCCCAGCTTCATTGCCATGAACAACCTCCAATCTTGGGGCTCTCGTAACCAGTAAAACAGAAATGACGGTTACCGAAAAACCAATCGATTCATTCGCCGGTGCGATGCACCCGGTAGACCTCGGTGACGTAGGGGAGGGGAGCGCGTTCGCGCCCGGACAGACCGGGATGCTCCGACCAAAGTCGCCGGACCCTTTCGAACACCTCGGCGCGCTGCGCTTCGGTGAGGGTGATGACGTAGCTGCGCGACGCCACCAGATCGAGCAGCGTTGCGAGATCGAGCAACTGCTCGTGCCGGAAGTCCCGGCGCTCGACCGGCCCGAACAGGGGAGAAGACTCGAGCGTTTCCTGCCAGTCAGACTCGACCTTCTCAGAGCCGATGATGGGGGTCAGCTCTGCGACCCACGGCACTTTTTGGTCGCGCACATTCCACATCAGGGCCACTGGTCCTCCCGGCCTCAGTACCCGCGCGAGCTCCGCAAAGGTGCGCTCGGCATCGAGCCAGTGAAAGGCCTGCGCAACCACCGCAGCGTCGAAGCTCGCGTCGGCGATGGGGAGTTGCTCGGCCACTCCCATGACCGGCCTCACCGATGGGAGCGAGTTGATGAGCTGGCGAACCATCCCCTCGAGCGGCTCGATCGCAACGACGTCATGTCCCAGCGTCACGAGGCCGGCCGCGAGCTTGCCCGTGCCGGCGGCCAGATCGAGGACCCTTTGCGCGTTCTCGCCAACCGCCCATTCGACGGCGGGCCGGGGGTAGCCGGGCCTGGCCCGCTCGTATACGTCCGCCGCCCGGTGAAACGACCCCGCTCGATCTGGATATGACGGTGTCACGATGGCGGCAGCGTACGCCCTGTGATGATGGGCTCGCAGCCGGAGGCTTCCAGCCCCAGGATGGTCCGTGAAAGGAGCACCGTGAAGGTCATCGAGTCCGCAGGCCGCTACTCGGCTCCCGAAGGCGTGGAGAACACCCACTGGATCGAGCACCTGCGCGTGCCCGATCTCAGCGTGGGCACCTACTCCGTTCCCGGCGAGGGGTCGGACGGCCAGTCGCCTCACAGCGAAGATGAGATCTACGTCGTGACCCTAGGCAGCGCTCGGTTGGTGGCCGGCGATGAAACCGCCGACGTCGTCCCCGGCTCGGTGGTCTACGTGCCCGCCGGCGAGGAGCACCGCTTCGTAGACATCGCTCAGGACTTTGCGGTACTGGTGCTGTTCGCTCCGGCGGAGTACTCGCGCGCCTAGATGGCCTCAGGCGTTCATTGCTCCGAGGAGCGTGTCGCCGTCCAGCGCATAGGCGGTTCCTGAATGACCCTCCATGGTTCGGGCCGCCAGCAGAGCGTTGACGATCGCCTCCTCGGTGGCGTCGATGACGGCGTCGAACAGGGGAGTGATGTAGGCGTCCGACAACATGCGGATGGGAATCTCGTGCTCGCCCTCAGGACCGGATTCACCGACCATGAGGGAACGATTGGCGGTGGAGAAGGCGAGAATGAGGTCGCCGCTGGAGTGCTCGCCGACGCCGCCGGTTCGGGCGACGCCGAAGCCGGCTCGTTGCGCAAGCCGGTCGCACTGACCCGGCAGCAGGGGCGCGTCGGTCGCCACGAGGATGATGATCGAGCCGGGATGAGAAACGGGCCAATCCTGCTCCACTGGAAGCGGCACTCCGGCATCGGTCACCCGCTCGCCGACCGGAACGCCGTTGACCCTGAGGCGCTCGCGGCGTCCGTGGTTGGCCTGGACCAGGACGCCGACGGTGTACCCGCCCGCGTCGGCCGAGACCATCCGGGACGAGGTGCCGATCCCACCCTTGAAGTCGTGACAGATCATCCCC
>JBOGWU010000102.1:0-8954 GCA_050693935.1 Actinomycetota bacterium
ATCTGCTCGACGCCCACCCGCCGACGGTGCGCGGCATCGAGGGGATCCCGCAGGGGAGCCTCGAGCAGTACCTGTTCTTTCCCGACGACCCGAACTGGTGCGCCAAGATTCCACCGGGGGTGCCCACATCCAATCGCCGGCCCACGGCGACCTGCTACTCGTGGCCGGGAATTCATCCGAAGACCTGCATGTACAAGTACGAGGAGCAACTGCTGCCGCTGCTCGAGCGGCTCATCAAGGCCGGCGGCGCCGCCCACCTGAAGGCCGACGGCGGCTATCTCGAGCGGGCGCTATACCGGGCCAGCACGGGAGCCTGGGCCACACTCGTCTAGGTCGAAGGCTGCCACCTCGCCGGATGGTTGGAGGGTCTCTCCACCGGGGTAAGGTGTCCGGCACAGACAGCTCTCATCCCGGCTCGAGCGGAGAGTCCGTTCGCCGGCGAGGCCCACTTCGCGGGGGGCGTGAGAGAAGAGGGGAAATCGCGGGAGCAATGCGTTTCAGATCAATTCAACTAGCTTGCGTAGTGCTCGGGGTACTCGCCCTGCTCGTGCAGGCGGCGGGCCCCACCTCGAGTGCAGCGCCCACCGAGGCCGGCGTCGACGCCGCGGAAGAGCGGCTCGAGGAGCTTCAGGGAGATCTCGGCTCGGTGCAGAGCCGGCTCGGCGATACCAGGGCCCGGCTCACCGAAGTGCGCAACCGGATCGCCACGACCACCCAGGACGTCGAGGAGATCGCTAAGCGAATCCTCAGGCGCAAGGAGGGGCTGGTGAAGGTCGCTCAGGAGCTCTACAAGAGCGGAGCTTCCGTGAGTCTCGAGGTGCTGATGTCGGCCGAGAGCTTGTCCGAGCTGGAGGAGCGAGCCGAATACCTCAAGTCATCTGGTCAGGTTCACCTCGAGGAACTCGAGCAGCTCGCCAACGACCGCGCCCTACTTCTGACCAAGCTGGACGATCTGGATGAGGCGCGCTCAGAGGTGAGCGACATGCTGGCTCAGGTGAGAGAACTCGAGGCCGGCCTGCAGACGAAGGTCTCCGATCAGGCCGGCGAGGTGGCCTCCCTGCAGGAGGAGCTAGAGGCGCAGCGGCTCGCTGAGGCCCTGGAGGCCGAAGAGCAGGCCCAGGAACTGGAACAGGAGCTCGAGGACATCGCCGAGCCGCCTCCACCCCCGGCTCCCTCGGGCGACGTCGACTGGGACGCCATCGCCGAATGCGAGTCGGGCGGCAACTGGAGTCTCGACAGCACCTACGACGGCGGGCTCCAGTTTCATCCCGACACCTGGCTCGGCTACGGCGGCGGGGCCTACGCTCGCTACGCGTGGCAGGCGACACGCGAGCAGCAGATTGCCATCGCCGAACGGGTCCTGGACGGTCAGGGACCGGAGGCCTGGCCGAACTGCTTCCAGTACGGCTAACCGGCAAGCGAACCGCGTTACATTCAGGCCATGGCCGAGATCAAGGGTTGCTTCGTGGTCGAGCCCACCTACGTCGAGGGGGCCGCGGACAAAAGGGGCCCCTTCCGCCAGGAGCATCTCGAGCGCGTCGGCAAGCTTCAGCGCGAGGGCGTGATGCTCGTCGCAGGAGCGTTCGACGACATGAGTTCGTCACTGCTGGTGCTCGATGTCGCGAGCGAGGAGGCGGCCGCCGCGATCGTCGAGTCCGACGCGTACTGGCACAACGGGATATGGACCGACTACTCGATGCGCAAGCTCAACCGCGTGGTTTGACGCTCACCATCATTCGTCTTGCAAAGACCACGGCGATGCATGCGAGTAGCCCCGAGCACGCGGCGCCAAGCCACGCGGCCGAATAGTCGATGTGTTCCGCTACATAGCCGAACACAAGCGGGCCGCTCACCCCGCCGAGGTAGACGCCGGTCTGAGTGAGGCCGGTCGCGGCGGCCGGGGCTTCGCGATTTCGGATGACGATCATGAAGTTGAAGAGCCCAGGCCATCCCCAACCTCCCGCGAAACACAGCAGCGTCGCCGGAATCAGGAGCTGCGGCTGACGGGTGGATTGGAGAAGCATTCCCACCGACCCGAAAAGAAACAGCCCGGCGACCCACAACAACCGGCCCCCGACGCGCCTATCTGCGAACCATCCTGCTCCCACGCGCAATGACAACCCCGCGAGGCTGCCGGCGGCGAACAGCAGTCCCGCGGCGGCCTCCCCCAGTCCTGCGCTCACGCTCGAGTCGACTAGATAGGAGCCCATCGCATTGGCGGCTCCCGACCCCAAGGCTCCGCCCAGCGCAAGGACTATCAGCCCGGGGATGTTGCGACGATCGACCTTTTTCTTCGCTCCTCTTTTTGCTCGAAGCCCGGCCCCGGGAATCAGGGCGACCACCACCAGGGTCAGGACGGCACCGAGCGCGAAGGCCCAGCGCCATCCCACGGTGAGGGCGATCAGCGGCACCGCAAGACCGCCCATTAGCGTCGCCGCGGGAATGCCCGACTGCTTGATGCCGAACGCAAACCCCTGACGGCTGGGATCGACGCGCTTCGCCAGGTGCAGGTTCGCGCCCACCTGTGCCAGCGCACTTGCGAGTCCACCGATGACGAGAAAAACCATGAGAACCACCGATGTGGGTGACAGGGCCAGGCCGATGAGCGAGACCGCCACCCCCGCCCCGCTAATGCGCATCGCCACCCCCGCCCCGATTCGTTCCGCAACGCGACCGGCAAGGGCCGAGAACACGGCCGATGCCGAGAAGAAGATCGCGGTCAGCAGGCCGATCTGGCTGACGGGGAGCTCGAGCTCGTCGCGTATCTGAACGGCGAGGCCGCCGACGAGGAACACCGGAAGGGAACCGCATCCGGTGATTAGGACCGCAAGCAGCGCGGCCCGCCAGAACGACCGGTCGAGATCGACCTGATCGCCGGCGGGAACTCCGCGCGCCGGTACTTGCACGTTTTCGATGCCGCTACTCCTCTTGGTTCCTGTTACGCACGGCTCAATGAGCAGTGCGAACCTGCCGATACACCTTCCGAAACCTAAATGGGAACAGAGTTTTCCATTATTCTGTTACCCTGAGTCATCGAGGACGGCGAAGTGCCGTTCGTGAGATTTGCCTTCCGGTTCCTCCTTTGTAGCTGCATGAGGGTGCGGGACAGTGAATCTCTCCCGTAAACAGGCAGCAAGGTTGCTGCCCGAAGGAGTTGAACAGTGTCAACATTTGCCGAACTAGGCGTGTCCGCGCCCGTATTCAAAGCGCTGGCGCGTGAGGATATCCACGTCCCCTTCCAGATACAGGGCCTGGTCATGGCCGACGCTATCGCGGGCCGCGACGTGCTTGCGAAGTCCCGCACCGGCTCGGGCAAGACCCTGGCGTTCGCCATCCCGATCGTCGAGCGAATCAAGCCCGGCAACAACCGGCCGAAGGCACTCGTGCTGGTGCCGACCCGCGAGCTCTGCGTTCAGGTAACCGACGACTTCCGCGGAATAGCGCGGGCGATGAACCTGAGGGTGGCGTCGGTCTACGGTGGCACCGCGCTGCGCGAGCAGTCCGCCAAGGCCGCGAAGGCCGACATCGTCGTGGCGACCCCCGGCCGGCTCGAGGACATCTCCGAGCGCAAGCTCATCAAGCTGGATTCGATCGAGATTCTCGTACTCGATGAGGCCGACCGCATGCTGGACATGGGTTTCCAGCCGCAGGTGGACCGGCTCGTTCGCCGCATCCCCAAGCAGCGCCAGACCATGTTCTTCTCGGCCACGCTTGACGGTCGAGTCGGCTACATGGCCAAGGCCTACACGAACGACCCCCTGAAGCACGAGGTTGTCGACAAGCGCCAGACCGTCGAAGAGGCGGAGCATCGCTTCGTTCCCGTCGACGAGCACAACAAGGTCGAGAAGCTCATCGAGCTCCTCGACGAGGAGCGCGACCTGACGCTCGTGTTCGTAAGGACCAAGCGTGGCGCAGACCGTCTGACCCAGCGTCTCAAGCAGCGCGGGGTCACCGCGCTTGCGATGCACGGCGACCTGAGCCAGGGGCAGCGGAAACGCGCGCTGAACCGTTTCGAAACCGGAGCCGTCGACGTTCTTGTCGCAACCGACGTGGCCGCACGCGGCCTGGACCTCGACGACATTACTCACGTCATCAACTACGACCCGCCGCAGGACCACAAGGACTACGTGCATAGGATCGGTCGCACCGCGCGCGCCGGCCGCTCGGGGACGGGGGTCACCCTCGTTACCTCGAAGCAGCAGGCCGACGTCAGCATCGTTGCTTCCGAGCTCAATCTCAAAGAGGAGTTCGAGGCAGAGGGGCTCAAGGTCGCCAAGCCCCGCAAGGTGTTCACCTCGGGACGCAGGGGCTCGTTCATGAGCCCACCGCGCCGCCGCCGCGTCTAGGCCTCGATCCTCTGGTTCTTGGCCACGACCACAATGCCGGTGTCCGACACGGTGAACCGTTCCTTGTCCCTGGCCGGATCGACGCCGATCTCGCAGTGCTCGGGAACGCGGACGTTCTTGTCCAGGATCGCGTTCCGGATCACGGAGTGGCGGCCGATCTGAACGCCGGGTAGCAGAATCGAGCCCTCGATGCTCGAGAAGGAGTTCACCCTGACGCCGGGCGAGACGACGCTGCGGCGTACGTCCCCGCCGGAGATGATCGCGCCCGCGCACACCATCGAGTCAACCGCGCGTCCGATCCTGCCTTCGCTTTCGTGGACGAACTTTGCGGGGGGTAGCGGCGGGTTCCCTGTAAGAATCGGCCACTCGTAGTTGTAGAGGTTGAACTCGGGCTCGTAGGAGATGAGGTCCATGTGAGCCTCGTGGTAGCTCTCGAGCGTCCCGACATCGCGCCAGTAATCGCGGTCTCGGGCGGTTGAACCGGGAACATCGTTGCGCTTGAAGTCGTAGACGGCGCCCTCTCCTTTGTCGACCATCATGGGAATGATGTCGCCCCCGATGTCGTGGTCGGAGTCCTCGTTGTCCGCGTCGCGATTCAGGACGTCGATCAGAGCGTCGGCTGTGAAGACGTAGTTGCCCATCGACGCGTAACTCTCCTCCGGAGAGTCGTGCAGCCCTGGGGGGTCGGCGGGTTTCTCGAGCCAGGCCGCGATCGAGTCGCCGTCGCTTGCCGCTTCGATGATGCCGAAGGAGGAGGCCTCCGCGCGAGGAACCCTGATGCCGGCCACCGTGACTCCCGCCCCCGACTCGATGTGGGCCTCGACCATTTGCCGAGGGTCCATGCGGTAGATGTGGTCGGCGCCGAACACGATGACGTAGTCGGGCTCCTCATCGCTCAGCAGGTTGAAGTTCTGCCAGATCGCGTCGGCCGAGCCTGCAAACCACCGCCGTCCCCTGCGCATCTGCGCCGGGACCGGGGTTACGTAATTGCCGAGCATCGGGGATAGACGCCACGCCTGGGAGATGTGGCGGTCGAGGCTGTGGCTCTTGTACTGGGTCAGCACGGCGATCTGCAGGAACGACGCGTTCACCAGGTTCGAGAGCGCGAAGTCGATGAGCCGGTAGCTTCCGGCAAAGGGAACCGCCGGCTTCGCTCGCTGAGCAGTGAGGGGCATGAGCCTTTTGCCCTCGCCTCCGGCGAGCACGATACCGAAGACCCTCGGCTTGGCCATGACCGAACCCTATCCGGCTTGTTACTCAGAGCTCGAGTCGAACCCGGCCCCTCACGCGCCCGAGGCTCATCCCGACCCGTTCGGTAATGGGCCTCATCAGGGACTCGAGCTGGTCGGATGGCGCGAGGCCCATCTCCTCGAAGAGCAGGTCTCGGTAGAGACGGTATTGACGCACGGCCTCGCCGACGTTGCCTTCCGCCAGATGAACCCGGATGAGGACGCGCTGCGCGCTTTCCCTCAGCGGTTCGATCGAGACCGCCGACAGTGCGGCGACGGCGGCCTCGCCGTGGCGACCCACCTCTAGTCGCCTGAGAGCCAGTGCCTCGAGAGCGTGGAGCCGGAGCTGCCTGTGACGCTCACGCTCTACCAGTACCCAGTCGTCGTACCAGTCCGGGAGGAGGTCGCCGGCGAGCTCGTCCTCATCGAGGTCTATGTACCGGTCGGGGGAGCGCTGGCTTAGTAGATCGTGCGCGACGTCGATAACCTGGCGCACGTCGACATTGACCTGCGGAGACAAGCGGAGGTCGGTACGACGGGCCTCGACGAGCTCGTATCCGGGCCGGCGAAGGCGCCACAAGCTCGATCGGAGGTTCGCCGCGGACTTCTCGTCCGTGGTCTCGTTCCACAGAACTCCGGCGACGTTGCTACGCAGCAAGGGGCGATCGTGAAGAGCGAGGAAAGCCAGAAGTCGCTGAGCGCTGGTGGGGAGGTCGACCGACCGTCCGTCACAATGCAGCTCGAACCCACCAAGCAGTTCGAGGCTAATCTCGCGTCGCGGCACCGTCTCTCTCACATGACTGGTCTATATCAGCACCGTCACCGTTTACATGGCGCAGCGGGAGCGTTTTCGCGATGGCCTGAACGAGCTACCCGAATACACGATCGAGTGTTCGGAGCGACACATACGAGCGTGCGCGACTACACCGTCGGGGTAACTCGATTTGTCGTCCGGGGGGGCGTGGTAGTCACCCGGCGGCCTGAAAGCAGAGAGGAGCGACGATGCGAGTGTGCCCCGGCTTCATCGGCAGCAACCGGTGAGCTATCACGCCTCCCAAGAGAACGAGGGACTGTCCGGGAGCGAGTCGCACGTGCACCCCTCCTCGATCGTCGGCGCGTATGGCCTCCAGCGTCTCGCCGGTGCGCGACGGGTAGAGGCACAGGGTGCCCGACGAGGTTCTATCCCTTACGTTGTCGTAAACGCAGGTGATCACCGCGAGATCGCACAGCTCGAGGTCGCGGTGGAGTCCGAGATGATGCCCGGCCCTCCGGTAGTAGGAGAACGTCCCCAGTCCGCCCGCTGTTCTCCAGTGCACGCCAGTTAGTCCGGCGATGGTGTCCCCCACCATCGCGGAGTTATAGAAGCCCTGCAGCAGCGGTCCTCCGCTTGCCGACTCGAGCCACCGATCCGGATCACCACGCCTCTCGAACTCGTCTCCCGGACAGCACACCTCTTGGACGATCGCGTCGGAATGACAGACGAAGGCCTCGTTCGCAAGTCCCGTGACCGCGGCGTCATCGAGCAGCCTGATGACCGCAGCGCCGCCGTGTGCGGCGAGAGGGCTTCGCAGGATGGCGTCCTCCGCGCTCGACAGACGTTCGCGCTGGGTTGTCGCGCTCAAGGGTTGCCGGGCCCGAAGTCCGGCGGAGGAGTGAATGTCACCGCCTGGAGGTTGCTAGAGATGTTCTTCGGAAGAGCCGAGAGGCTGAACTCGAGCGAGCCCGAGTCGAGGCGGACCGACGAGAGCTCACCTCCCCGACGTCGTTCGACCTGGACCTTTTGTCCGAAGAGGTCCTCGAAGAGCGATCGGGAACCGGTGATCGAGAAACTGATGGCAACCACGTCGCTGACTTCGAAGCCCCGCTCAGAGAAGAACGAGGTAGTGGCCTCGACGGCTGCCCGCGCCGGCATGTAGGAGCCGACTACTTCGGAGGTGATCGGCCCCGGACCGGCACGGTCGTTGGCCGGTCGAAGCACCACCAGGGCGCTGAGCCTGATTTCCTCGTTCACTACTCCTGCCTCCGTCGGGATCACGATGCCTCGACCAATCGGAGGGCGACTCGGTTCGGCTCCTCTACTCGACTGGTGCGCGGTGGCCGGTGGACCGCCAGAGCGAGATATCTCTCTTTCACGGCCACCATAAGCCGCCGGCCCACTAAGCCGTCGAGGAAAGTCCGGATGTCTGCTTCGGGCGTTTCGGGAGCGACCTTCAACAGCGATGAGATCGACGTTGCCCGGTCGCACGCTCGGTAGACATCGGCCCGCCAACCCTCGAGCGTGCTGATTCGCTCGACTCCGCGCCGGTCGACGAGGGCCAGGCGATCACCTAACTCGATCATCCACAGAGCCCCAACCGGGCCCGAAGCCATCCACCGGCGCATGCGGTCGATGGCCGGTCCCGCATAAGCGATCGGATCTCGGGCGTCGGCGTAATCGAAGTCGAAGTAGTAAGCGACCCGGCTCAAGGTCGCCGCATCGAAGGGATACAGGGATTCGTACGGTTTCATGGCTCGCACGTTGGTCAGACCATAGCTCCGGGCGCTGTCGTGATAGGGGCTGAAGCGATCGAGCCGGATCGGCCCGTGCCCGCTGGGTGGCTCGAGAAAATCGATCGAATCGATCAGGGCGGTTATCGCGTCGTAGTCGCCGGCGTTCTCGCCGGGGAAACCGTAAAGGAAGTTCCATTCGGGTCGTATGCCGAACTCACGGCACCACTTCAGGAGCTGGACGTTCTGGAGGGCGGTGGTTCCCTTGTCCATGAGGTCCAGCACGTGGTCTGAGAGGCTCTCGATGCCGGGCTGAACATGCCGGATGCCCGCAGCCCACAGCAGGCGCACCTGCTCGAGCGTCAGATTGGCCTTCACTTCGTAGAAGAGGTTCATGGGCAGGCCCTCGTCCGCAAGCATGGGCAGCAGGGTCTTGAAGTAGCGCATGTCGAGGATGTTGTCGACGACGCTGATCGTGTGCATGTCGTACCTCGAGGTGAGCGAGCGGATCTCTTCGACGACGCGCTCGGCGCTCTTCGACCTGAAGGCCATCGTGCCGCCGTTCAACCCGCAGAATGTGCAGTGATGCTTCGCTCCCCACCAGCAGCCGCGTGAGGTCTCCAGCAACAGCACCGGCGTCACCTCCGTCGCAGAGGCGCAGGCTTCTTTCGACGCAAAGTAGTCGTCGTAGCTGGGTGAGGGAAGCGAGTCGAGGTCGCCGATCATGGGCGCGTGTCCGGTGGTGATGCTTCGTCCCTCGCTCCGAAACACCACCCCCGGCACCTCGTCGATTCGCCGCCGCTCGGCGACGCGCTGCACGATCGCGGGGAAGGACCGGTCGGCTTCGCCCGAACAGACGATGTCGACGAAGGAAAAGCGCTCGTGCAACGCG
>JBOGWU010000103.1:0-20378 GCA_050693935.1 Actinomycetota bacterium
ACCTCGACGATCTGGTGCTGGTCTGCAAGTTCCATCACAAGCTCGTCCATCTCCACGGCTGGCGCGTGGCGCTGGGCAAGAAGCCGGGGATGGTGCACTGGTTCAAACCCGGCAACCGGCTCTACGAGCCGAGCCGGGCGGGGCCGGTCGCGGCCTAACCGCGCAACAAGGACCTCAAGCGAGAGGCTTCGTCGCTCTCACTATCGCGGAGTGCATCCCGTCGGCGACCTCATGGGTGGGGGCGATCTCGATGTTCTCGAAACCCGCTTTCTCGAGCCCCGTTCGGTACTCGTCAAACGAGAGCGCTCCCGCGATGCACCCGACGTAGCTTCCACGCTGCGCGCGGTCCTCCGGCGTGAGTTCGTCCATGGCGACGATGTCGCTGATGCCGATGCGACCGCCCGGCCTCAGCACCCGCACCATCTCGTCGAAGACCTTCCCTTTGTCGTCGGAGAGATTGATCACGCAGTTCGAAATGATGACGTCGACGGTGTCCGCGGGCAGCGGGATGGCCTCGATGTAGCCCTTGAGGAACTCGACGTTGTCGATACCGGCCTCTGCCTTGTTTCGAAGCGCCAGGGCGAGCATCTCGTCCGTCATGTCGAGCCCGTAGGCCTTGCCCGTCGGTCCAACTCGCCGGGCCGACAGCAGCACGTCGATGCCACCGCCCGATCCGAGATCCAGCACCGTCTCGCCCTCGTGAAGGTCCGCTACGGCGGTGGGGTTTCCGCAGCCGAGACTAGCCAGGACGGCCGCATCGGGAAGCTGCTCGCGCTCGGACGGGTCGTACAGTCCGGAGCCGAGAGATGCATTCGCGTCTCCGCAGCAGGAACTTTCGGCGGAGCCGCAACATCCCGCGACGGTGTCCTCGGCGGGCGCGCCGCTCTCGACAACTCTGGCTGCGCTGGCGTACTTGCTTCTTACCTCTTCGCGGATCTGGCTCATGTGGTTACCTCCAGTGGTCGGACGACGTCGGCGAGGCGCCGCAGCGCGTCGGATTTGAGTGAGTAGAAAGCCCAGGTGCCTCGCTGCTCGCGCGCCAGGAGGCCTGCGGACACCAGCTTCTTCAGATGATGGCTGAGCGTCGCCTGAGAGAGATCGAAGCTCTCGTTGATGTTGCAGACGCACATCTCTTCGGGACTGTTGGCCAAGAGGTTCACGATCTGGACGCGCGTGGGGTCGGCCAGGGCCTTGAACAGGGCGGCCGTGCCGCTCGCCTCCTCGGCGGACATCCCCGCCTCGGTAAGCGGCGGGCAGCACTCGGCCGCGGGTTCCACGACCGGAAGTTGTCTCGTTGTGGTGCTCAATGGCGCCATACGCCGTCCTCCAGAATCAACTCCTGTATCGATGTTTGTCGATCCAACACGATACATCGACGTTTGTCAATCTATTTGTCGAGCTCGGCCGCGAACACCTCGGCGATCGCACGATGTCCCGCCGTGCTTGGGTGAAAACCGTCGCCGCTGATGAGCTCGAGCTCCTCTCCCTCTTGCCGAGCCTCGAGCCCCGCGGAGTGGAGGTCGACCAGGGTGAAGCCGGCGCGTGAGACCGCCGCATCGATCACCTCGTTGTAGCGGGTGACGAGAAACCTGATCTCTCGCGGTGGAGGGAGGCCCTCGAATAGGAAGCACAACACGCCTTCATCAGACGAATTCGACGCGCAATTCCTCAGGGCCGGGAGGTTGTGCAGCGGCGGAGTGTTGGCCACCAGAACCTGCGCGGGATCCAAGGCCTGCAATTCGTTCAGTAACTTGGTCAGGGCGCGGCCGTAGTCGCTGGGGCTCACTCCTCTGAGGAGGTCGTTGACGTTCAACCACACCGTGACGACCTCAGGTTCAACCCGCCGGACCTCGGGCAGTTGCCGGAGCAATGCGTCCTCGACGGTCGCTCCGGAGATGCCCAGGTTGACGATCCTGAACTCCGGCAGCGCGTCCGCTTGGAGGACCTCTGGCCATGCTTGGGTCGGAGGATCGTCCGAACCGACCCCGGCGGTCTCGCTCGCGCCGATTGCCGCGTAGACCGGCTGAGACTCGATGGTTCGGGAGCGGCTGCCCTCTGCACTCCCCTCCGTGCCCGTGGCGCATGCGGCGGCCAGCAACGATAGGCACGCGACCGCCAGGAGGACTCGCAAACCTCGCCGGGAATCGAAGATCACGTGCCCTAGGGAGTCCAACCGGTCTCGCTCGCCCACTCCTCCGCCATAACCACGACTAGATCGACGACCGGGTCCTTGAGGTCCGTGTACGTGTCGTAATCGGCGACGGCGGAAGCCAGCAATTGCTTAAAGCCGGCATATGACGGCACTGCCTCTGGGTGAGCGCGAAACCAATCGCGGAACAACAGGGCCAGCCGCTCGTTGGACGCGCCGCGCTTACGAACATGGAGATTGACGTCGGGCTCCGAGTGCTCGCGGCGGGACCACAGACGCTTCTGCCACCGAACCGGGTCGTCCTCGGTGCCGGCGGGCATGTGGTCTTGCGTGTAGGGCCAGCGCTCGAACCCGAGTCTCGCAAGGGGTTCATCGAAGGCGCGAGCCGCCTCATCCAGATCGTCCACGCCGATCTGCAGATCGAAGATCGCCTTGGCTGCCATCCCTGGAATCGCAGTGCTACCGATGTGATCGACGCGCAAAGCCAGGGGGCCGAGCTCGCGGACAAGCTCCTCGGTCAGAGCGATTCCGCGCGACGCCCACGAAGGATCGTAGGAAAGGATCACGGCGCGCCGTTGCGGCGAATCCGGAGGCATTCGTGAGAGGCTACAAGCCGCTCGCTGCAAGGTGCTCAACTCCCCTTCAGCGTGCAGGACTTGAAGGTGAGAGCATGACTCGCACCCAAGTTTCCGGGAGCGAAATGAGCCGGCAAGGCAGAGAGGTGTTGCGATCTACTCGGGACCAGTCTGGTGCCTACGGTTTGGTGCTCATTTCGATCCTGCTATCGGTCCTCGCTGCGGTCGCTCTGGGTCGCAGCCCCTGGGGACGCTGGTTCGTTGCGGTGCTTCAGGGCGTCACGCTTCTACTTACCCTGAACATCTCCGGCGCAAGGGCTCGGGCGCGCCTGACCATTCTTGCGCTCGTGATCGTCGCTCTGACGGTGGCCGCGATAGCCGTGGCAATGGGGAACAGCGAGACAGGTCGCGGCATCGATGCCGTGATCAGCGGGTTGCTCGTAGTGGGTGCGCCCGTGGCCATCGTGCGTGGGGCGCGCAGTCACATCGAGATTACCGCCCAAACGGTCTTTGCCGCCCTAAGCGTGTATCTGCTTATCGGGCTTTTCTTCGCCTTCCTCTTTGCCGTGATGGGAGCGATCGACCAGCCGTTCTTCGCTTCGGGCGTCAACGGCTCCCTTCCGGACTATGTCTATTTCAGCTACGTCACGCTGACCACCGTAGGGTTTGGAGACCTCATCGCCCGTGGCGATGTCGGGCGGATGGCTTCGGTCCTCGAGGCCATCACGGGGCAGCTCTATCTCGTCACCGTTGTCGCGCTGCTGGTCGGCGGTCTAATAAGCCAACGGAAATCATGACTCGTGAAGGCAGGATCGATTCATCGAGAGAGGATCCATAAAGGAAGGCCAATTCGAACCTCGTGTCAGCCACATCCGCGCCTTGCATCTCTGCCGTGCCTGACTCCGCAGTCGTCGCGACCCAGCCCACCGTACAGCCGGTTCCTGCCACGGCCGCCGCGCAGGAAGTCGTTGCCGCGCTGGCCTAGTAGCTTGTCGTTACCGCGCCCTCCAAGGAGCCTGTCTGCGCCGCGGCCACCCTTGAGCGTGTCGTTGCCCCGGCCGCCCCTCAGTATTTGGGAGTGCGCCCTCCCAAGGAGGCGATCACTGCCGGCGCCACCGTCGACGACCGCCGAAGCTTGGCCGCCTCGACAGGTGCCTTTGGCAACCGCGAGGTCCTTGGCGGCGCCGGCTCTGATCAGGTTGCCGCATCCCTCTACCGCGATGACGTCACCGTCATCGGTGCCCCGAACGAGGTTCTCGTCCCCGACCGCCGTCAGGGTGCCGGTGAAGCCGGGCCCCAGCGTGATCGTGTTGTAGTCCCCGCGGATGACGACATGACCATCGCCCTCTCCCACGTTCACGCCGCGCCCATTCGATTCGAAGTCGGCATCGCCCGGTGGAACGCACAGGCTCGTCGGCTCGTCCGGACACGGCCCCGGAGGCAGTACCGGATAAGTTGCCCAGAGCTCGTTGCCTGTGGTCCCGCCATCGGCGGAGAAGAACAAGGTGCCGTCCAGAGCGGCCAAGGGCCAGGGTTGGCCGCTCGACGGCCCCGGTGCGATGTCTTTGAACATCACGGTGCCTTCCTCGGTTCCGTCGCTCTGCCACAATTCGCCGCCGTGGGTGCCGTCATCAGCGGAGAAGAACAGGGTGTTGCCCACCTCGATGAACGAGCTCGCAAGAGAGCTGTTGCCGGCGGGATTGATGTCCTTGACCAGGACCGTCCCGCCCTCGGTTCCGTCGCTCTTCCACGGCTCTCTGCCGTGGGTGCCGTCATCGGCGGAGAAGAACAGGGTGTCACCCAGGGCGCTTAGCGAGCGGGGCCCGTTACCAGAGGAACCGGGCATGATGTCTTTGACCATGACGGTGCCAGTCTCGGTCCCGTCGCTCTTCCACAACTCCTGGCCGTGGATGCCGTCGTTGGCGTAGAAGAACAGGGTGCCGCCGACGTTCGTGAACCTGCCCGGTAGTGAGGAGCCACCGACGGCGGGGTTGATGTCTTTGACCAGCGCGGTCCCTTCCTCGGTCCCGTCGCTCTTCCACAACTCCTGGCCGTGGATGCCGTCGTTGGCGTAGAAGAACAGGGTGCCGCCGACGTTCGTAAAGCTCCCGGGGCTTGAAGTTCCGTCCGGATCGATGTCCTTGACCAGGACCGTCCCGTCCTCGGTCCCGTCGCTCTTCCACAGCTCCGGGGTCCCCTCGGCGGCGAAGAAGAGGGTGCGGCCGGCGGCGGTGAGGTAGCCGTCCGGGCTGATCTCCTTGACCTTCACCGTGCCGTCCTCGGTCCCGTCGCTCTTCCACAGCGCGCGATTGTAGTTTCCGTTGCCGGCGGTAAAGAACAGGGTTCCGTTCATCTCCGTGAGCACCGAGGGAGCCCCGCTTCCGTCCGGATTAATGTCCTTTACCATCACCGTGCCGGCCTCGGTCCCGTCGCTCTTCCAAAGCTCGCGGTCGTTGATCCCCGCGTTGTGGGAGAAAAACAGGGTGCCGCCCACGTCGGTGAGCCAATCCGGGGTCTCCTCGCCGTACGGATCCGGACTGATCTCCTTGACCATCGCCGTCCCGTCCTCGGTCCCGTCGCTCTTCCACACCTCGAACCCGTTCGTCCCGTCTTCGGCGGTGAAGAACACGGAGCCGCCGACGGTGGTTCCTTGGTGAATAGAGCCGCCGCGGCTGCCGGGTCTGATCTCCTTGACCAGTCTGGCGCTCATCGTTTCGGCGCGAGCGGTCCCCCGATCGCCCGCGATCACGGTCAGCGACATTCCGAGCACAAACAAGCAGAACATCGCGGTGGACCGAGTCCACCGGGACCTGTTGGGGCGGCCAAGGGCGAGCGAGGTGGCAAAATCATGCGCGAAGATCCGGTGCCTTTTTGTCCGCATAAGCCGAATAAACTCCCTTTTACAGTTAGGACGCTTCTCTCAATTGAAGCAGTCATCTCCTGTCAAAGACCAACGAGGTGCTCGTTAGGTTGTCTGAGTTGCGCGTGAATCGATGCGAATTCGGGTAAGCGCGGGTAGCGGGGATCTGCGGGAGGGGGAACAGAAGGAGGTTCCTCGGATCCCACGCCCTAGGAGAGAGGTAATCGTGTCGACTCAAAAGCTCACGAGATCATCCAGCAACAAGATGCTCGCAGGGGTATGCGGCGGACTCTCAGAACACTTCGGAATCAGTTCGAAGCGCATCCGGTGGGCATTCTTTGCGTTCGGACTGCTGGGTGCGGGAGAGGTCGTGTACATCATCCTTTGGATCATCCTGCCCAAAGGTTCCTAGGACCTCGTTGGAGTGCCGGCCTAACTCGCTCGGCCGAGCGGCGGTCTACTCCTGGTTCTCGAGCGAATTACCGATAAGCCAGATCGTGGGTGCCCACAGCCCCACGAAAAGCGCTCGGCGCTCCGCGTTCCCCCGCTCGTCCTGATCGACGGTCTTGGCCCGGATCCACAACCCAATACAGAGGCCTACCGACCCGAGCGAGGTCAGGTGTAGATGAAAGCTGCGCACGCCGAGATCGTGTAATGCCGTTATCAACATGTGCTTGTGCATACCCAGAGCCGGGGTAAAAGCGATCCCATGCCCCGAACTGTTCCGCGATCCCGCAGCCTCGCAGCGCTGGCGCGCTGGCCCGCCGGGATCGCGTTCACCTCTTGGCGGTATATGTGGCGAACGACCCCCATGCGCCGCCGCGAGATGGCGGCCGAGGAGGCCAGTGCGAAGCCGCCCTCGGTATCGTCCGACTTCGACGGCGACGAGGTACAACGGCCGGAGGAGGGCAGCGGTCCCCTGTATCACCGTCGCTACCGGGTCGTGATCGCAGACGCCCGGCTGACCCCGTCCGGAGTGATGGCCAGGGTTCAGGCGGACCCCAACCTGGTCGCGCCGACCGAGTTCGCCCGCTTCGAGAGAATCAGGGGGAGGGGCGGCGCGATGCGGGTCAACGACGAGTACGTCGTGCATATACCGGGACCCTGGAACGGCCCCGTGCGAGTGGCCGAGGTCGCCGACGATTCCTTCCGGCTCGTCACGCTCCGCGGGCACCTCGAAGCGGGACAAATCGAGTTCCGTGTTACGGAGGATGACGATCTGGCCTTCCAGATCCAGTCGTGGGCTCGAAGCGGAGACCCCCTGTCGAGCTTGCTATACAACCGGCTCCGCATGGCCAAGGAGATCCAGCTCCACATGTGGACCTCGACCCTGGAGCGGGTCGTGAGGTTGGCGGGAGGCTCGAGAAAAGGGCGAATAAGCATCGAGACGCATAGATACGACGTCGATGGCTGAGCTGAGACTCTTCGGCTCCCTCGATCCCCGAGTCGAGCTCGAGCGCCTCCGATCGCGCGAGTTCAACTTCGAGCCATCGGAGCTGCCGCGCCTGAGAAACGATCCCGACTGGAGAGTGGATCATTATGAGATCGCTCTGCCCTCGGAGCGACCCGGCGACCCGGTCGATGGTGGGTCGTGGTCGGTCGCTCGTCGGTTGTGCGCCCTCTACGAGTTCGTCGACCCCACGATCGTCACGGCGTACTACGACCCGGACGATCCCCCCGAAGGTCGCCCGATGCTGCTCGAGATCAACTTCTGGGGCCTCCGCATCTACGCGGGCGTTCGGGTCGGCGAGGAATTCGATGGGCTTCGCGCCGAGGCGGGCCGCCGGGCGCGGGTGTGGGCGTGGAATTACCAGACGCTCCGCGGGCACTTCGAGAGGGGCAGGATCGACTACGAGGTGTGGAAGTGGCTCGACACCGGTGAGGTGGAGTTCAGGATCGAGGCGGTCTCGAGGGCTGCCGATCCAGGCAATTTCATCGTGCGGCTCGGATTTCGTCTCTTCGGTCGACGAAAGCAAACCCAGTTCGCCCAGCAGGCATGCCTGGGGATGGCTCGGCTGACCCGTATGGCACTGGAGGGAGACGTCGACCTTGGACCATCCATCACAGATGGGGGCTCGCCGTCACTCCCGGCCCTCGGCGAGAGCGTCCGTCCTCGTAATTCGCATCTCGCCCCGACCGTCCCCTATCGTTTAGGTCATGGCCACGCCGAAGGAGACCATCGAGGTCGCGGGGCGCGAGGTCTCGATCTCGAATCCCCAGAAGACCTACTTCCCGCGCACCGGCTACACCAAGCTCGACCTCGTCCGTTACTACCTGGCGGTCGCTGAGGGTGCCCTGCGCGGGGCCGGCGGCCGGCCGATGGCGCTCAAGCGCTACGTCAACGGGGCGGAGGGCGAGTTCTTCTTTCAGAAGCGGGCGCCGAAGAAGCGACCCGAGTGGATCGACACGGTCGAGCTCAGTTTCCCGTCGGGCCGTACCGCCGAGGAGATCGTGGTCAACGACGCGGCACATCTCGCATGGGTCGTGAACCTTGGCTGCATCGACCTCAACCCACACCCTGTGCGCGCCGGTGACCTCGATCATCCCGACGAACTACGAGTCGACCTCGATCCGATGCCGGGCATCGAGTGGTCCCAGGTGCGCGACGTGGCGATGGCGACCAGGAGCACGCTCGAGGACTTCGGGCTCACAGGGTGGCCGAAGACCTCAGGGTCGCGTGGGTTTCACATCTACTGCCGCATCGAGCCGCGTTGGGGCTTCGGCGATGTGCGCCGCGCCGCGGTCGCGCTGGCACGCGAGGTCGAGCGGCGTGTCCCGGAGCTGGCCACCAGCAAGTGGTGGAAAGAGGAGCGTCGTGGAGTCTTCATCGACTACAACCAGAACGCCAAGGACCGGACCATCGCGTCGGCCTATTCCGTGCGACCGCTACCCGACGCGCGCGTGTCCACTCCATTGAATTGGGACGAGGTCCCCGAGTGCGAGCCCGACGCGTTCACGATCGTCACGGTGCCGGACCGTGTGGCCCGCAGCGGCGACCCGTTGGAGGGTATGGACGACGCGGTTGGCTCGATCGAGAGACTCTTAGAGCTCGCCGAGGCCGACGAGTCGCGCGGGCTGCCGGACGCGCCGTGGCCCCCTCACTTCACCAAGCAGGAGGGCGAGGCACCGCGCGTTCAGCCCTCCAAGCGCAGGTCAGGGCGTGAGGGAACCGTGCCGCCGCCGGCGCCCGGCAAGCGCAGCGGCCCGACCGGCCGGCGCCGGACGACCGCCCCGCTCATCGAGATCGCCCGCGCCGCAACCGAGGCCGAGGCCCGAGCGGGGCTGGAACGTTGGAAGGCGCGCCATGAGGAGGTGTGGCCACACCTCGAGCCCGCCGACGTGATGGTCGACTCGATGCGCGGCCCCAGCAAGACTTGGACCCGCATCCGGCTCAACTTAAGGAACGTACCGGAAGCCGATCGTCCCGCCCAAGAGGCGCTCGAGGTCGACTACGACCCCTGGGAGGGCATGGACACCGAAGCGTGGAGGGGCCGCAACCCGTAACGGCGAGCGGCGCCCAGCACGGCGCCGCCGACGAGAGGTTGTAAAGACAGAAGGCGTTGTTCATCATCGTGACTGCCAAGCCGCGGCCTCTCTGATGCCACCGCTGTGCGTAAGCCAAGCCGAGAGCCCGTCGAGAGTCAGTAACTTGAGATCCCACTGCTTCATGCGCGACCGGAAGAAGGGAACGACGACCCGCCGACCGTCGGGCGACCAGGTAGGCCCGTCGGAGGGGCGAGTGGTTCCGGAAAGCCTGCGCTTGAAGCCCTCCTGTATCAAGAAGGTGCCACAGCTCGATCCACGGCAACTCTGAAAGGTGATCTTCAAGCCATCGGGCGAGTTGATGGGCGAATGATTCCACCTCTTGCCGCTGGTGAGGAGCTGGCTGTCGGAGCCGTTCGGGTTGATCGCACCGATCTGCCCGTCGGCAGTGGTGTACAGGATGCGGCCATCGGGCCCCCAGTCATCTACGCTCGAGAGAGGGCCGGCCAGAATCCGCTTCTTGTTGGAGCCGTTTGCCCTCATGACGTAAAGGCCCGGCCTGCGACCGAGCCGGTTGAAGTAGGCGATCCGATTTCCCGACCCGGCCCCACACCGCCGAGAAGTTGTCGGTGGTTCCCGTCAGCAGCTTCTTGCCCGTTCCACTGCGATTCATGACACGGACTTGGGCGCTGTCCTCACCCGATGACCAGGTGTAGAGAATCTTCCTTCCATCGGGTGAGAAGCTCGGGCCGAAGTTCGTGTTGCGAAAACCCGTCAACCTTTGGACACCGGTTCCGTCGATTCGCATCTTGAAGATCGCCCCCCGATGCTCGCCGCGCATTCGCGTGAACGCGATCCTCTTTCCGTCGGGAGAGATCGTTGGAGCGGTCTCACGGCCCTTTGTGTTGGTGAGCCGGATCTCATTGTGACCTCGCTCGTTCATGCTCCAAGAGATCGCCTCGACGTACGAAGACGATCTTTCCGTTGTCACCCGGGAAAGTCTCGGTCGCGGTCGCCGCGTGGGATAGAAGTCCAACCCCAGTCAGCGCCGCCAGCGCAATCGCAGCCGTCTTCTTCACTCGTTCCTCCGTGTGCTCGCGGGAGTCCGTCATTAATCGACCGACTCCCGAGCCGTGCCCGTGGTTGCACCCGGAGGTGAATCAATCCCTTGCTGGCGCGGGCGACTTTGTCCCAACAAAGCGATGCTTCCCACGCCTCAAGGCCCGGCCTCCTGCGGCAGAAATGCGAACGGGGCCGTGGCGAACATGTCTGTGGCGACATCGATCAAGAAGGGCCCATCTGTGCGCAGCGCCTCCTTGAACGCGACCGAGAAGCCGTCTGCGGACTCCACCCGCGCCGACGCAATTCCGAACTCGCGCGCAATGCTGGCGAAATTGACCTCTCGGAAATGCCACAGCTGCTCGTGCTTTCCGCGAAGCTCGCCGCCGTACGCGTCCTGATAGATGGGGATTTCTTGGTTCAACGAGTTGTTGTTGTTGACGATCACCTTCACCGGGATGTTCCAGCGCGCCGCCGTCTCGAGTTCCGAGAGGTGGTACCAGATCCCTCCATCGCCGGTGAAGGTCACAACGGGCCGATCGGGAAGGGCGCACTGGGCGCCGATCGAAGCCGGGAGCGCCCACCCGAGCGAACCGGCAGCACGCACGAAGATCTGCTCCGGCGAGCGCAGATCGAGCCACCCGCCGCACCACATGCCCGCGTGTCCTGTGTCGGCAACTACGACTGCATCCTCGGGAAGCTCGAGGGAGAGATCCTTGCACAACCTCTCCGGACGGATGGGTGTTGCCTGCGAGTTGCGAACCGCCTCGTTCGCGGCATACCAGTCCGTCACCGTCGAACGCACACTCGCAATCCATGGCGCGCGATCGACCTGTTTGAGCTCGTTCATCGCCTCAGTCAGCTGTCGCAGCGTTGCCGAGACGTCGCCCACGAGAGAGGAGGAGTTTAGGTAGTTGACTCCGACCACCTCAGGATCGATATCGCAATGAATGATGCGTTTGCTTGGGTCCGGCACTTTCCAGTTGTGGGTCCCCTGGCTTCCCGTCTTGGTGCCCACGAAGAACACCAGATCGGCGCCACCGACGATTCGATTGGCGCACTCCCGCGAGTAGAGCCCGATGACGCCGGCCGAGAGCGGATGATCAGAGGGAATCACGTCCTTGCCGGAGAGCGACGCGGCGACGGGAATTCCGAAGGCATCGGCGAACTCCACCAACTGTTGCCGGGCTCCCGACATGCGCACGCCACCACCGGCGACGATCACCGGCCGCTCGGCTCGAGACAGGAGGCGGGCGGCCTCGGCGACGTCGCCGATGTCCGCCGGCGGTCTGAAGGGAGGAACCTGACGGTTCCGGTTATCGGTCAACGGTTCTTCTTCCGTCGTCTGGAGCTCTACCGAGTCTCCGTGGTGGCTCTCGAACTCAACGTGCACCGGACCGGGCCGGCCGCTCGTCGCGGTACGAAACGCCTGGCGCAACACCGCGGGAAGCCGATCTGCGAGTTCCACGCGGGTGCTCGACTTGACCAGAGGGGCAAACATCGGCCGGTCTTCGATCTCCTGATACTGGAATCGATCCCTGCTGTGCTTGAACGGGCCGCCGGTGATGGCAATCAAGGGACTAGAAGTGAGTCGTGCGTCGCGCAGTCCTGAAGCAAGGTTGGCGGCGCCCACCATTTGCGCAAGGCACACACCGGGACGACCAGACACACGCGCGTAACCGTCCGCCATGTAGGCGCCGGCCTTCTCGCTGTGTACGAGAACGCGCGCGATGTCGGTGCTCTTTTCCATTTCAACGAGAGAATGCGTGAGGATCGTCGGCACGAAGAAAACGTGCGTGACGCCGTAGGCCTCGAGCATCTGCGCGATTACCTCCGCGCCGGTCAGTTCTGGCATCTAGGTGACCTCCGAGTAGCCGCCGACCACACCACATGCACTCATAGAGATTGCTCCTCGATCCCAGGCATCACGAAGCGAGGGGCGGGCGTCTTCGAGAACTCCACACCTGCCTCGTCCGGATCGACGCCCATAAACGCGAGTGACAACGGATACTCGTACTCGATCTTGTCCTCGACTAGGCGGAACGGCCGATCGT
The DNA here is from genome assembly GCA_050693935.1 of Actinomycetota bacterium. Classification (GTDB taxonomy): domain Bacteria; phylum Actinomycetota; class CADDZG01; order CADDZG01; family WHSQ01; genus WHSV01. The sequence continues at coordinate 12,181 of JBOGWU010000103.1, forward strand.
GTCCCGGGTAGATGACGTCGGCCAGCTCCAGGACTCGTTCGATGCTGCTGGTTGCCTGAGCATCGCTCCAAAACACAACCGGATTGACCTTCGTCAAGGCAGCCGTCGAGTATTGGAGAACGTCACCCGTGACCACGCTCAATCGCTCGCCGTTGGTGACCGCGACGCAGACGCTTCCCGGCGAGTGGCCCGGAGTGTAGAGGATCGAGACTCCGGGCTCGATTTCGGAGCCCTCTTCCACCTCTACGATGCTCGTTTGATGTTCGATCATTTTTCCCGTCCACGCGGGGGTGGCCCAATCGTTCGCGTGCGGGTTTTCGGCGTACTTCCGCTCGGCCGGATGCATGAGGATCTCTGCGTTTGGGAAGACATCGAGGTTCTGCGCGTGATCCCAGTGCGAATGCGTCAATACGACGCAATCGATGTCCTCAGGCGTCAAGCCCCGCGACTTCAGCGACGTCTGAAGCGCCGTGCGTCTGCCCACGTGACCCACGTCCACCAGAGTCCGCTTCGTGCCCTCGATCAGGACGTTGGAGCAGAACCCGACGATGCCCTCACGGGTTCGTAGTGGTTGGCCGTCGAGCAGGACGGTGAGCTCAATCACCGTCGCAGACCCCCGGTCGACCGATGTAGCTCACGGCCGGATGATGCTCCCTGGATACCTCCGGTGGCGACTGCCATCCACTCCCTGCCGAGCACTTGCTCCCTCCCTCAGCCGTGCGAGACCTCCCCGACGCTACTCGTCTCTTGTCCCTCGGTAAGCCGCTCGAGGTTCGCGCACCGCGAGGTAGCAGGTCTCGTTGAATCGATCGCCAAGGCATGCGCGGGTTCTGCTCCCAACATTGACAGACTGGACTAACCAGCATACAAGTAGACCGTGCTACCCACACTGCAACAGAAGCGCTTGTCGGAAGGGGTGGTGCAGGAGCTCCTCGTTGCCATGCGCGCGGGTCAGTTCAAACCTGGCGACAAGCTCCCCTCCGAACGAGAGCTCTCGCAGGCGTTCGGGGTTTCACGCGTCAGCGTTCGCGAGGGCTTGCGCGTGCTGGAGCTTCTCGAGGTGATAGTCGTCCGTCAAGGGAAGGGCGCCTTCATCGCTACAGCCGACGTCCGCCCGGGCGGAGGCCTGCTGCGTCGCTGGCTGCTGGCACATCAGGAGGAGGTGTTCGAGCTGCTTGAGGTCCGGGAGGCCCTGGAAGCCAGGGCCGCCGCGAGCGCCGCCGATCAAGCCGCGACGGTTGCCCTTCCTGAGGTGGACGAGGAAGCGGATCTCGGAACGCTGGTTCAGGCCGACATCGCGTTCCACAACGCAGTCGCCGATGCCTCGGGGAACGCCGTGCTCGCGTCGCTGATCCGCGAGTTGAATGGTGTCCTCGAGGAATCCCGGTTCGCGATGTTCGCACTCCCCGGAAGGCCGATGATCTCGCACTCCGACCATCGCCGGATAGCCCAGGCTATCGAGAAGCGGGAGCCCGAGGCAGCCCAGGCGGCCATGCGAGAACACATCCGCAGGACCGGCGCTGAGATTGCTCGACTAGGGGCTTCCCGGGAGAGCCGGTGAGATGCCGGTAGTCACGGTCCAGCTGTGGGAGGGCCGCACGCTGGAGCAGAAAAGGGCCCTTGCGGCAGCAATCACGAAAGCGATGGTCAACCACGCCGACGCCGACCCCTCCGGTCTTCACGTGATCCTTCAAGAGAGCGGCAAGGAGAACTGGGCTAGGGCCGGAGTCCTGGGGATCGATCGCACCTCGGAGGGCGGACGAGCCGTGAGGATCGTCGGCCTGTCTCACTTGTTGCTCCAGGTTCAAGACCTTCGGGCCGCCGAGGCCTTCTACGTGGGCGGGCTCGGGTTCGAGATCCGCAATCGGAGCGATCTGCCGGACGGGCGTCGTTTGATCGTTCTCGCCCAAGGGCTCGGTCTCACCGAAGGAGGTCCCGAGCCTCCGGGTCCGGTCGAACACATCGCCTTTCAGGTAAAGGGCCTAGACCACTTCCGAGAGCGAATCGAGATGGCGGGGGGGAAGGTCATCAGCGGCCCGGCTCCGGGAGCCTACGGACGGTCGCTCTACTTCGAGGATCCGAGCGGCAACAAGCTGGAGTTCCACGGCGACTGATTCCATCAATCCGAAAGGAGAGGGGTTGTCGGAGATCCTTCGCAAGACCCGGGAGGCCATGGAGGAGGAGGGGATCGATCTCCTGCTGGCGAGCTCTCCCGAGAACGTCACCTATCTAGGGGGTGTCTCACCGCCTTCTCAAAGAACCGTCCGGTCGCGGCACGCGTTCTGCGTCGTTCCTTTCGAGGGGCCGAGCACCTACGTAGTCATACGGTTGGAAGAACGAACCGTGCGTCCTCGGATCACATCCGATCGCGTGGTGGCATACGAGGAGTTCGCGGAGGATCCGATCCGGGTGGCCGGCGACCTCGTTACCGAACTGGTCGGCACCGATAAGCGCGTCGGCATAGAGGCCGGTCACCTACCCGCGCGGGACCTGGACCGGCTCCGTGACTACCTTCCGAAGGCCGAACTCAAACCGAGCGACGATGTGTTCCGTCGCCTGCGATTGGTCAAGACCGCCGAGGAACTGCGGAAACTTCGTCACATTGGAGCGGTAGCGGAGCGAGCCGCGCTCACCGCAATCCAAGAAGCCGTCCCCGGTGACACCGAGCGCGACGTTGCGAACAGGATCACCGAGTTCTACATCGAGGGAGGGGGAGACCAGCTCACGATGCTGGTAGTGGGGTCGGGCGAGAGATCGGCCGAGCCAAACGCTCCGGCTACCGACAAAAAGATCGCGCCCGGGGACTTGATCCGCATTGATGTCATCGGCACGATGCAGAACTATTGTTCCGACGTCGCACGGACGGCGATCGTGGGGGAACCAACCCCCGAACAGCAGAGGATCTGGAGCGTGTTGCGCGAGGGCCACGAGAGAACCCTCGAGGCGATGCGTCCTGGTGTGCTTACGTCCGACCTCTACAAGGACTTCGCGTCATTGATGGATGCAGCCGATCTCCCCCGGTATCACTTCCTGGGGCACGGGCTGGGCATCACCCTCCACGAGGATCCGTTTATCTCTCCGCTACACGACGTCCGGCTGGAGGAAGGGATGGTCATGTGCGTGGAACCCCTCTGTCTGATCGACGGCCGCTTTGGCATGCAGCTCGAGGACGAGATTCTCATCACCGGCGACGGCTGCGAGCTGCTGACCACCGCAGGCCCTCTGCTAAAGATCGGAGGCTGATCCTTGGGCCTGGTCAAACTAGAGACCTTCGTCGTCGCGCTTCCGAAGCGGCGAGATCACAACTGGGCGTCGAAGATGCTGACCCCAATCGGCAGCCACGTCCTGGCCCGCATCGAAGACACCGAGGGCCGAGTCGGTTGGGGCGAGACTCCGGCCATTGCCACCTGGGGCGGTAACAACTCTCGGAACTACGGCGAAACCCCAGGCTCGGCGCGTCACGTTATCGAGTCCTACCTGTGGCCGGCGATCGAGGGTCTGCCGGCGGAACCCCAGACGATCCATGCGGCAATGGATCGAGTGATCAAAGGCAATCCTTACGCGAAGGCCGCACTGGACATCGCGGTCTACGACCTCGCCGGCAAAGCCCTGGGCGTGCCGGTGTCGGTACTGCTCGGGGGTCGGATCAGGGACAGGATCGAGGTGTGCCACTCGCTGGGGATCATGGAAGACGAAATCGCCCTCGAGGAGGCTGAGATCGTCGTCTCCGAAGGGATCCGCACGATCAAGGTGAAGACCGGGGTCGATCCCGACAGAGACCTGCGCATCGTGCGACGCCTGCGCGAGACCCTCGGAAGCGAGATCAAGATAAGGGTCGACGCCAATGAGGGTTACGACACCGTGAGCCAAGCGGTGCGAATCACGAACCAAATGGTGGAGGAGGCGGACATCTTCCTGTGTGAACAGCCTCTTCGCACGATCAAGGAGCTCTCCGAAGTCGCCCGTCGCGTCGACGTGCCGGTAATGGCCGATGAGTCCGCGTGGTCGGCTCTCGACATCGTAGAGATCGCCGCGGCGGGGACGATCGAGGCGTTCTCCCTCTACGTGACCAAGCCGGGCGGACTCTTCAGAGCGCGCCAGCAGGCGGCGATCGCAGAAACGTTGGGTCTGTGGTCGGACATCGGAGGTTCGATCGAGATGGGCGTAGGCAACGCCGCAAACCTGCAGCTGGGAGCCTCCGTTCCCATAGCGACACTGCCGAGCGTATGTCCGGTGAACGCCCCGGCCGGTACCCGCTTCGGCATCGCCGGCAACTACTACTCCGATGACCTCATCACCGAGCCCTTGCGCTTCGAAGACGGAGCCCTGCTGGTCCCGGATGGCCCCGGGCTGGGCATAGAGGTGGATGAGGAGAAGGTGAAGGCCAGCTCGCTGTGAGCAGGATCGCGGTGCTCGGGGCCGGCAACGGTGGACTCGCCACCACCGCCGATCTGACCCTCAAGGGTCACGAGGTGAACCTCTACAACCGGAGCCCGGGCGTGCTCGACGCTATCGAGCAACGAGGAGGAGTCGGCTTAACCGGCGTACTCGGAGATCACACCGTTGCTCCCCGGGATACAACCACCGATGTGGCGCGTGCGATCAAGGGAGCGGACGTCGTCGTCGTGGTGCTTCCCGCGACAGCTCACTCCTCCATCGCAGCCGAGCTGGCTCGATCCCTCGAGCCGGGCGCACCCGTTCTACTCAATCCGGGTCACATGTGCGGCTCCCTGCACTTCCGCGGGACCATCGCGCAACATGGGGGGAGCGTCCCACCCCTCGCCGAGCTCGGGACCCTCACCTATGTTTGCCGCTCCTCCGGAGATGGCGCGGTGGACGTCTACCTGCGCACCACCGAGGTTCCTCTGGCGATCATCCCGCGGGACAACGAAGTTACCGGTGCCTGCGTCCGCGCCTTGTTCCCCGACGTCAGAATCGCGCATCCCATCGAGGTGTGGCTGCACGATGTGAACATGGTGCTTCATCCCCCCGGAATGATCCTTGCCGCAGCGTGGATCGAATCAACCGGCGGGGCCTTCCGCTTCTACTCGGATGGAGTGACCCCCGCGGTGGCTTCGGTTATGGAAAGCCTCGATCGTGAGCGGGGGGAGGTCGGCCGAGCGTTCGGCTTCAACCTCCGTGAGCTCGGCCCGACGATGGCGGCACTCGGCACGGCCGACGCCGAAGCCGCTCGGCGCGGGGATCTCAGATCGGCAGTGGCCCAAGGACAGGCGAACCAAACGATCCAGGCACCCTCGTCACTCGATCACCGTTATTTACATGAGGACATCTCGTTCGGCCTCGTCCCGTTCACCGAGTTGGCTCGGGCCGCGGGCGTCGCCACGCCCACCGCCGACGCGCTGATCGAGCTTGCGCGGGTGATCACGAAGCAGGACCTGAGCGCGAATGGGTTGAATTCTTCCCGACTCGGGATAGCGGGTTTGGACGCCTCGGGCATCAAGGAGGTAGCCGAGGGGTGAACGTGTGGTCTGGACTCGAGGTCGCCCTCATAGGTGGGGATGGACGCGAAGCGGAGATGGCTTTGATCGCGATGGACAATGGAGCCGCCGTGCGTACCTATGGAGTCCCCGATACCGGGGTCGCGTCCCGCGTCCGTCGATGCTCATCACTCGAGGAAGCCTGTAGGGGGGTGAACGTGGGGATCCTTCCGGTGCCGCTGATGGGGTCGGATAGCACCGTGTACGCACCGCATGCAAAGGCCCCCATCCTGCTCGAGGAGCAGCACCTCGCGCTAATGGCGGAGGACGCCCACCTCGTCGCCGGCAAGGTCGACGACCGTCTGCGCCACGCTGCCCTAGCCGCCGGCGTCACGATCCACGAGTACGAATCAGACACGGACCTGATGCTCTTGCGAGCTTCCGCCGTGGCAGAGGGCGCGATTCGAGTGGCGATCGAGCGCAGCCCCGTGACGATCCACGACACCGACGTCGCCGTCGTTGGATTCGGCCGCATAGCGTCGGTGCTGACCGGAAGTCTCATCGCTCTGAAAGCCCACGCGCACGTGATTGCCAGGCGCGCCGAGACACGCGCCGGCGCCCACGCGATCGGCGCCAGAGCTCATTCCTTCGAGGACATCCCCTCTTTGTTCCCCAAGATCATGATCCTCTTCAACACCGTCCCCGCTTCGGTGATCGGCGAAAAGGAGCTGAGGCATCTGCCTCCCAACGCTCTTGCGATCGACCTGTCGGCCCCTCCCGGAGGCATCAACCTGCAGGCCGCCCGGGAGATGGGCCTCGACGGCTTCTGGGCTCGCGGTCTCGGTGCGTCGGCACCATTGACGGTTGCGCGCTCGCAATGGATCGGCGTTGACCGGATCATCTCGAAGGTCCTTGCACGGTGACACGACCGGAACGCTGCTGGTATCGAGCTAGGAGGAGATGTGAGATCACTCGGGCTAAGCCTGCCCAACCGCGGAGTGCTCTTCGGAGCAACCACGGTGCAGGAGATGTACAGCCTGGCCGAGGAGGCCGAGGACTCGGGGTACTTCGACTCTGTGTGGGTTGGAGACGGGCTCATTGCGAAGCCCCGATTGGAGGCGATCGCCACCCTGTCTGCCCTCGCGGCGCGCACGAGCCGGGTCGAGCTCGGGGTTTGCTGCATGGCCACCTTCCCGCTGCGCAACCCGGTGCTCTTTGCCTGTCAGTGGGCGAGCCTGGATGCCCTATCGGGAGGCAGGTCCTTGCTGGCCGTCTGTCTGGGGGCGCCGACTGGTCGAGGTGGAGGTGACTTTGCCGCGGAGCTGCAGGCTATGGGAGTGAAGCCGAAGGAACGAGTGCCTCGGATGGAGGAAGCAATCTCACTGGTACGCCACCTGTGGGCAGGCCCCACTTCGCACAGCAGCGAATTCTGGGAGTTCCAAGAGATCGATCTTGTGCCCAAGCCCACACAGAATCCATGTCCGATCTGGATAGCGAGTAACCCTGATCACACAAAGCTTTCAGAAGAGCGCTACCGCAAGGCGATATTGCGGGTCGCACGGCTCGGCGATGGCTGGCTCTCAACGGTGGTGGGGCCGCAGGATTTCAGGCGGCGCTGGGCGGAGATCCGAGAGGCAGCGGACGCACAGGGCCGGGACACGGCACCGATGCGCTCGGCGGTGCACCTGATGGTCAACATCCAAGACGATGAGGACACCGCGCGCGTTGAAGCGAAGCGCTTTCTCAAGGAGTACTACTCTATCGACGTCGCGCCAGAGGTGATGACGGCCTGGGGTGCATACGGCACGCCCGAGCAAATCGCTGACAGGATTGAGTTCTACCGTGAGGGGGGTCTGGACCTCCCGATCATCAGGTTTGCGTCCTTCGATCAGAAGAGACAGATGTCGCGGGCACTGGATGAGCTGGTGCCATCGTTGGTCAAGGAATGAGTGATCGGATCGAGCGCCCGCAGCTCGAGGGCATCCTTCGGAAGCTCTTAACTACCGACACCCAGGTGCCGCTCGGAGAGACTGAGATCCAGCCCGGTGATCCGCGGATTGTGGCCGCGGTCAACGAGGTCGTCCTCCCGGCCCTGGAAGCACTCAGCCCGGACGAAATTCGACGTCATCCGATGGGCGATGTGGCGGCGCGATTCGGTCCCGACTCCGACGACGGCTTCCTCATTCAGACCTACATCGTTTCGCAGCACGCCAATTTGATGGATGACTCCAACGTTGGGTCGATTGTCGACGGACGAGACTACGGACACGACGGTCCAGTAGCAGTTGGCCAGGGCGCCACCCAGGGCAAGGGGCCGATGGCGGCAGCCATCGCGGCCGTACGTGCGAGAGCCACTTCATTGACTCGCCCGGTTTGGCTGACCGTCAACACAGAGGGTCGCAGTTCTCACGGCGGATCCACGAGGCTCCTGGATGATTTGGGCGTCAGGGCAGCGCACGGCGTGGTGTCGATCGGCACGGATCTGAAGATCTCACTGGGGAACCGAGGCCGAGTCGATGTCTTGCTGAAGATACAGGGACGCTCTTCTCACTCGAGCCAGCCATGGCTCGCTTCGAACCCGATTCCCAAAGGAGCGAGAGTTCTGATCGCGCTTGAAAACCTCTCCGTGCCCCCCGAGCACCCCTCGCTTGTACCGGTGACGGTCACCCCCTATCAATTCTCGTGCTCTCCTCTAGCTCCTCACACAATTCCCGAAGAGGTGTCGATCGTCGTGGACCGACGGCTCCTGCCGGGGGAGAC
>JBOGWU010000104.1:0-4937 GCA_050693935.1 Actinomycetota bacterium
GAGCTGGGGATGCACCTGCGCGCCGGCAGGAACACCGGCGTACAACAGAGTGAGTTGAAGGAGGTGCTCCTGCAGGTCGCCATCTACGCGGGAGCGCCCGCGGCCAACGCGGCCTTCAAGCTCGCGAAATCAACGTTCGAGGACTCCGAGCCCCGCGAATTGCGGAGTGAGCCGACGAATGAGTGAGCTTGGGCCTGCGCGCGGGCGTCGCGACTCCGCAGTCTTTCCGCCGTATCTGTACGAGGCCTACCGATCGTCGCGGCGGCGGGCCCCGTCTCAGCCCCCGCTCGCCACCCCTCACACGCAGTCGGAGTTGACCGGCCCCGGACGGATCTTGAGTGCGATCCTTGATGAGGATTGTGACTTGACTCGCAACGCAGGAGGCGCAGGTGAGGCGATAGGCGAGCGGATGGTGGTGACCGGGCGGTTGTTGGACCGCAACGGTGAGCCGGTGCCGCGGGCTCTGATCGAGATCTGGCAGGCGAACTCGACGGGGCGCTACGTTCACAAGAGCGACCAACACGATGCGCCTCTGGACCCCAACTTCCTGGGTATCGGGAGGTGCTTGACCGACGAGACGGGCACCTACCGCTTCCTCACCATCCGGCCCGGGGCCTACCCGTGGGGAAACCACGAGAACGCATGGCGCCCGGCGCACATCCACTTTTCGGTACTCGGGCCCTCCTTCATGAACCGCCTGGTGACGCAGATGTACTTCCCCGGAGACCCCCTTCACGAGCTCGATCCCATCTTCAACTCGATCCCATCTGAGGAGGCGCGTTCATTGCTGATCGCTCGCTACGCGCATGACGTGACGCAGCCGGCATGGGCACTTGGATATCGATTCGACATAACGCTCGGTGGGCCGCAGGCCACACCCTTCGAGGAGCCCCACCCGAAGAAGGAAGCGTGATGGTCGCCCTTACCCCATCGCAGACGGTTGGTCCTTTCTTTCAAGACCGTCTTCTGAACGACGCGTGGAACATCCTCACCGGCCCGGAGACGGAGGGCGAGCGAATCAGAGTCGAAGGACGGGTGTACGACGGCGACCGCGAGCCCGTGGGGGATGCCGTGATCGAGATCTGGCAAGCGGACGCCGATGGTCGTTACCGGCAGGCCGCGGATGGACCTGAGGAAACTCCCCCTACCTTCATCGGGTTTGGCCGCGCCGGAACGGACGAGAGGGGGAGCTTTTGGTTCGAAACCGTAAAGCCGGGACCCGTCGTGTGGACGTCTGACAGCTTCCAGGCGCCCCACATCAACGTCCACGTCCTTGCCCGCGGCCTGCTTGACCATCTCAGGACGCGGCTGTACTTCGAGGACGAGCCGGCGAATAGCGACGATCCGCTGCTGCAGCTCGTTGGCCCGGACCGATCGTCGACGCTAATCGGCAAGCGTTCGATGCGAGACGGGATCGCCATCTATCGGTTTGACATCGTTCTGCAGGGTCCCGGCGAGACCGTGTTCTTCGAGGTATGAACGATGCGGGCAACACGGTAAGGCGATCGAAGTGACTGAGTTTCTCTCTCTTCCCGCTGCCATTGCGGGATACGTCCGAGACGGCGACACGATAGCCATGGAGGGTTTCACGCACCTGATCCCCTTCGCTGCGGCCCATGAGGTCATCCGGCAAGAAAAGCGTGACCTGACCCTGGTGCGCATGACGCCGGATCTCATCTACGACCAGTTGATTGGGATGAATTGTTGCCGCAAGCTCATTTTTTCGTGGGGCGGAAATCCGGGGGTTGGGTCGCTCCACCGGTTTCGCGACGCCGTCGAGAACCGGTGGCCGGGGCCGCTCGAGCTCGAGGAGCACAGTCACGCGGCCATGGCAAACGCCTATGCGGCCGGCGCATCAGGCCTCCCTTGCGCGATCCTGCGCGGATATGCGGGCTCGGGTCTATCCGACGTGAACCCCAACATCCGCTTCATCGAATGCCCCTTCACGGGTGAGCGACTTGCTGCCGTGCCTGCGCTCCGACCGGACGTGACCATCGTTCATGCCCAACAGGCTGATGCCGCAGGAAACGTCCTCATCGAGGGGATAGTCGGCGTGCAAAAGGAGGCCGTGCTCGCAGCCACGCGGGCGGCGGTGGTCACCGTCGAGGAGGTCGTCGACGAGCTTCATCGAGCAGGACCCAACTCGATGGTGCTGCCCGGCTGGACCATCGCAGCGGTGGTCGAGGCGTCCGGCGGCGCTCGCCCTTCCTACGCTCACGGCTACTACCGGCGAGACAACTCGTCCTACAAGGCATGGGACGCGCTGTCGCGTGATCGCGAAGCATTTCTGTCCTGGATGGGCGCCAAGGTTGTGAACGGCGCGCCCGATCGCGCAGCTCAACCCACACTCGAACGGTGAGTCGACCAAAGGCTCTGGAGTACTCGGCGACGGAGATGATGACGATCGCTGCGGCGCGGGCGCTCAAGAACGACGATGTCTGCTTCGTCGGGATCGGCACGCCCTCCGCCGCGTGCAACCTCGCCCGGTTCACCCATGCCCCTGACATCACGCTCATCTACGAGTCAGGCACGATCGCTACCAGACCGGACTTTCTCCCCCTGTCCATTGGAGATGGAGAACTGTGTGAGACGGCCCTAACAACGGTGTCGGTTCCTGAGGTATTCAACTACTGGCTGCAGGGCAGTCGCATGTCGGTGGGGTTCCTCGGCGTTGCGCAGATCGACCGCTTCGGAAACATCAATACGACGGTGATCGGCGCGTATGACCAGCCCAAGGTCAGGCTTCCGGGCAGCGGCGGCGCGCCCGAGATCGCGACGTCTTGTAAGGATATCTTCGTGATCGCCGGTCATACCGAGCGCGCGCTGGTCCCCGAGGTCGACTTCATCACCTCGTTCGGTCACGGCGAGGGGGGAGATCACCGGCGAAATCTCGGAATCACTACGAAGGGCCCGAGCCTGGTCGTGACCGACCTCTGTCTGCTGCGGCCCGATCCCGAGACCAAGGAGCTTGTGGTCGTGTCCATTCACGAGGGCGTGACCCAGAGCGAGATCGAGGAACGCACCGGGTGGCCGGTCCGCTTCGGCGACGTCGTCGAACACACCCCTCCGCCTACCGAGACAGAGCTGGAAGTGCTCAGAGAACTGCACGAGCGAACCGCTCGCGCGCATGCGGGTGCTACCTGACGGTGGCCGACCTGGGCGACACGATGTTCTCGACCCCGCGGATGTCCGAGATCTTCTCGGGCGAGTCGCGCGCGCAGAGGATGCTCGACTTCGAGGCCGCGCTCGCACGCGCCGAGGCGCAAGCGGGCCTCATCCCTCAGAAGGCCGCCGACGCGATCGCCTCCCGGTGCCGTGCGGGGCTGTTTGATCTCACGCGGCTCTACGCGGATGCGGCAACCGCCGGCACGGCCGCAATCCCTCTCGTCAAAATGCTCACCGAGCTGGTCGACGAGGATGCGAGAGGCTACGTTCACTGGGGATCGACCAGCCAGGATGTTATCGACACCGGCATGATCCTCCAGGCGCGCGACGGACTCGACCTCCTGATCGACGATCTCATGGCCGTCGGCGCGGCCTGCGAATCGTTGACAAAGGATCACCGCGCGCCGATGGCCGGCCGCACTCTCCTCCAGCACGCTCTGCCCATCACGTTTGGGCTCAAGGCCGCTCGCTGGCTGGCGCTGGTGACGCGTCAAGTGCTCCGTCTGCGCGATCTTCGGGGCCGGGCCCTCGTCGTGCAGTTCGGAGGAGCGGCCGGAACCCTCGCGTCGCTCGATGCTCACGGTGTCCGAGTTGCCGAGCTGCTCGCGGAGGAGCTCAACCTGAGCGTCCCCGAATTGCCCTGGCACGCCGAGCGCGATCGTGTGGCCGAGGTCGCCACTTCGCTCGGCATCGTCGCCGGGTCCATGGCCAAGATCGCGGGCGACGTCGTTCTCTTGATGCAGACCGAGGTCGGTGAGGTCTCCGAAGGTGCCTCCGCCGGCCCGGGGACTTCGTCGGCCCTGCCACACAAGCGGAATCCCGTGCTCGCCTCGGGAGCCATCGCGTCAGCGCGCCTGGCGACCGGAACGGTGCCCGTAGTCCTCTCGGCGATGATGCAGGAGCACGAGCGGGCGGCCGGGGGCTGGCAGGCGGAGTGGCTCGCGATTCCCGAATTGTTCCGCCTCACCGCGGCGGCCGTGGACCGGGTTCGCTCGATCGTCGAGAACATCGAGATCGACTCTGAGCGGATGAGCGCAAACCTCGACTCGACCGGGGGGCAGATCATGTCCGAGGCTCTCGTGATGGCGCTGGCTCCTCACGTCGGCCGCCCCGAGGCGTACCGGCTCGTAGCGAAGGCCGGCGAGCGCGCCTATCAACAGGGGACGGACCTTCGCAGCGCCGCCGCCGCCGACGAGCAGATCGGCCGAGTCCTCGCTCCGGGCGCTCTCGAGAGCGTCTTTTCGCCGGACGCCTACCTGGGCAGCACCGACGCGTTCGTCGAGCGGGCGGTCGAGGGCTTCCGGGCGATCGCGGAGGGCCGAGCAACCTCATGACGTATGTGCAAAGCGGCGACATTCGGATTCACGTTCAAATAGACGGGCCCGACGATGCCCCCGTCGTGGTGTTCTCGAACTCGCTCGGGGCCGATCTGCGGATGTGGGATGAGCAGGCGGAGGCCTTCGCCGGCCGCTATCGCGTGGTCAGGTACGACGGTCGCGGACAGGGAGGGTCGGATACTCCCGAGGGGCCGTACACGATCGAAGCGCTTGGAGGCGACGCGCTCGCGGTGCTCGATGCCATCGAGGTAGAACGGGCTCATATCTGTGGGATCTCGATGGGCGGCATGGTGGCGCAGTGGCTAGCCGCTAGTCACCCCGAGCGAGTCGACCGAGCGGTCCATGCGAACACTGCAGCAAAGATCGGATCCGACGAGATGTGGGACACACGCATCGCGGCCGTGCGCGCGGGTGGGATGAAGGCAATTCGAGACG
>JBOGWU010000105.1:0-18710 GCA_050693935.1 Actinomycetota bacterium
ACCTCGACGATCTGGTGCTGGTCTGCAAGTTCCATCACAAGCTCGTCCATCTCCACGGCTGGCGCGTGGCGCTGGGCAAGAAGCCGGGGATGGTGCACTGGTTCAAACCCGGCAACCGGCTCTACGAACCCGGTCGGGCGGACTTGGTCGCGGCATGACTCCGCGCTCGACCTGATCGCCGCCCGCAACTAACAGGCCCGATGCTCAGGTGATCTCAGTTTCGAGCGTGACTGGGACCTCGCGGCGAGTCAGGTCGGTCACTGGGCAATGCTCGTCGGCCCAGCGGATGATCTCCTCCACCTTGGCAGCGTCGCCGTCGGTCGTTTCGAGCTTCACCCGAACGCTCACCGACGAGGGAGCGGCCGGCACCTCGTCGTCTATGCCCAGGATCCCAAGGTCGTTGGATTCGCTGTCGACGGTGACTTCGATCGCTCCCAAACTCAGACCCTCGATTGCGGCCTTCATGGCAATGAGGGTTGCGACGCAACTAGCGGTGGCTGCTCGGAGCAACCATCCTGGGGAGGGTGCGCTGTTCGCGCCTCCGACCGCCGTCACCATGTCGGTATGCGTCTCGGCGCCGTCGGGGCCACTAACGACGCATCGAAGGCCTTCTTCTATGGTCGCCGTCGCAAAGGAATCCGTAGCCCGAGCGTCGCCGGGGTGGTCGGTCAGGTATTCGACGGCTCCCTGAATGGCGGTGCGGATGGAATCGTTGCTCATTAGGTTCCCTTCTTCCCGTGACGGTAGCGACGGATGAGCGCGTTGGTCGATGAATCGTGGGCGAGGTCGGGCTCGTCTCCGCCGGATAGTTCTGGAGAGATACGTTCGGCCAGCACCTTGCCGAGTTCGACGCCCCATTGGTCGAAGCTGTTGATGCCCCAGATCACTCCCTGGGTGAAGACCTTGTGTTCGTAAAGCGCGATGAGCGAGCCCAACGACGACGGCGTAAGGCGGTCGAGCATGATGGTGTTGGTCGGCCGGTTTCCTTCACACACGCGATGTGGGATCTGTGCGGGATCCGCGCCCTCGCGTCGCAGGTCTTCCTCGCTACGCCCGAACGCCAATGCCTCTGTCTGCGCGAAGAGGTTCGCCATAAGCAGGTCGTGGTGTCCACCCAGCGGGTTGAGACTCTGCGAGAAGCCGAGGAAATCGGCGGGGATCAGCCTCGTGCCCTGGTGGAGCAACTGGTAGAAGGCGTGCTGCCCGTTGGTCCCGGGCTCGCCCCAGACGATGGGACCCGTCGGCACCTCGACGCGCCGGCCCGAGAGCTCGACGTGCTTGCCGTTTGACTCCATGTCCAGTTGCTGAAGGTAGGCAGCGAAGCGGTGGAGGTACTGGTCGTAGGGGAGCACCGCAACGCTCGCGGCGTCGAAGAAGTCGTTGTACCAGAGCCCTATGAGCCCCATGATCACCGGCAGGTTGACTTCGAACGGCGCGGTGCGGAAGTGCTCGTCGACCGCACGAAAGCCGTCTAGAAACTCACGAAATCGTTCCCGCCCGATCGCGATCATGAGCGATAGCCCGATGGCAGAGTCGACCGAGTAGCGGCCGCCCACCCAGTCCCAAAAACCGAACATGTTGTCCGTGTTGATGCCGAACTCGTCGACGAGCTCGGCGTTGGTGGAGATGGCGACGAAGTGCCTGGCAACCGCCGCTTCGTCTCCGTCGAAGGCCTCTACACACCAGGCGCGGGCCGTGCGAGCGTTCGTGAGCGTCTCGGTCGTTTTGAAGGACTTCGACGACACCACGAACAGCGTCTCCTCGGCATCGAGGTCGTGGGTTGCCTCGGCGAAGTCGGTCCCGTCGATGTTCGAGACGAATCGGAAGCTCAACGAGCGTCGGCTGTAGTGACGCAGAGCTTCGTAGGCCATTACCGGGCCAAGGTCGGATCCGCCGATCCCGATGTTGACCACGTTTTGTAGCGGCTTGCCCGAGTATCCGATCCATTGCCCTGCGCGCACCTCGTCGGCGAAAGCGGCCATGCGGCCGAGGACCGCGTGAACCTCGGGCACGACGTTGGTCCCGTCGATGGTCATCGTTGCATTCCGCGGCGCGCGCAAGGCGACGTGCAGCGCGGACCGGTCCTCGGTGGCGTTGATTCGCTCGCCTTTGAACATGGCTTCGATCCGTTCCCTCAGCCCGCAGTCGTCGGCCAGAGCGAACAACAGGCTCAAGGTCTCGACCGTCACCCGGTTCTTCGAGTAATCGAGGTAGATGCCCGCCGCCTCGGCCGACAATCGCTCGCCGCGCGCCGGATCTTCGGCAAATAGGTCGCTCAAGGATCTGTAGCGAACGAGCTCGTAGTGTTCCTGCAGGTCTCGCCACGACCCGCGCTGGGTGAGAGGAGGGGTCATTATTCGGTGTCGAGCAGCGCGATGAGCGCTTCGGCCGCGCTCCTATCTCCAAGTAACTCGACGTCGTCGAGCGGGATCCTTCCCCACAGCGCCAGCAGGAGATCCGACGAGGAACCGCGCAGCGCGCAGTCTCCCTTGGCATGCTCGCGGGTAACCAGGGCCTTGCCCTCGGTCATGCTGACGAGCCATTCGCCGCCGGTCTCGAGCCCCGGATCGGTGCAGTGAACGTGCACGCTCCGCTCCGGGCCCACCGATCGATCCCCCTCCATGAAGGCGTAGAGGATCTCGTCGACTCCGTCGGCCGCCAGCTCTGGCTCGATTGGAGCCGGATCGCCGAGTGCGTTCTGCGCGTCCCAGCGGTGGACGGCGGTCTCCTGAGCCATGCGTCGGTGCCAGAAGCTCACGACCTGCTCGCCGTCCGACCAGTTCCACGCGTGCGCCTCCGGATCGGATTCGGCCAGCGTGGCGGCCAGCGTGGCCAGCCAGTCCTCGAACCACGCGACGAGCTTCTGGTCGTCCTCCGGGTGCGTCTCGGGAGTGTTGTCATGAGGTTCGGTGATCAAGTCCTTCACGATCTCGTACTTGTGCTTGTAGACGTTTGCGGTGTGGACGACCAGATCCCGCATCGTCCATCCGGGACACGATGGCACGGCCGCGTCGAGATACGTGCGAGCGGCTTCGGCAAGGGCCGCGCCGTCGGTGCGAAGGGCGACCGCGTACTGCTCGAGCGTCAGGGTCACCTTGCGCTAGACCCCCACGTCGTAGAGCTGTCCGGGATCGAGGTCGAGCCCGTTCATCACCTGCCACAGAGCGGCCAGCGCCTTCAGAGCGTTGCGCTGCTCGAAGGGCTCGAGCTCGCCCGGAGACTCCTCCAGGGTGCGCGCAAGCGTGTTGTAGGCCTCGACGAGAGCCTGTTGAGCGTCGTTGAGGTTGGCTTCGGGCGGGGGCGTGACCCACGTTTTCGGCATGTCCTAGGTCCTCTTCTCGCCGGCTCCACCGATGACTTCGCGCTCGTCGTTGAGACGTTTGGCCTTGAGCTCGAAGCGGGGGAGCGATCCGTTTTCTGCCTTACTTACGCCGAAGCGCAATCCCTCGTGCGCCTCGGACAACTCGGTGGCGATCTTCTTGAGAATCGTGTCGCTGTCCGCGGACTCGTCCGGGATCTCGACCAGGATCTCGATCTCGTCCCGAATGCCCTCAGCGGTAAAGAGGCGAATCTGGAACTCATCGACCTCGGAGAACTCTCGCACGATGGCCTCGACGGCGCGCGGGTAGACGTTGGTCCCCCTCACCAACTTCATGTCGTCGACGCGTCCGACGATCCCGCCCTCGTAGAGGTCCAGGGTGCGGCCGCAGGTGCAGCGATCGGCGGGGACCTTCACCACGAGGTCGCGTGTGCGGTAGCGCAGCACGGGAATGAAGCCGCGGCCGAACGACGTAACGACGCGCTCGCCCTGCTCTCCATAGCCGACGGGTTCGCCGGAGGTTGGATCGACGACCTCTTCGATGAAGTGCGGCTCGATGATGTGGGTGCCGCCGGGCTGCTCGGAGCACTCGAAGATCATGATCGTCCCCAACTCGGTCATTCCCGCCGTATCGCCGGCCACCGCGCCCCATTGATCCTCGATGAGCTTCTTGGTTGCCGGAATGGAGCCGGCGGGCTCGCCCGAGAGGATCAGGCGCTTCACGGGTCCGCCGGCCAGGTCGATGCCGAGCTTGTTCGCTTCCTGGGCCATGCGCAGCGCGTAGGTGGGAGTCGAGCACACGACCGTGGCGTTCATGTCCACGATCTGCTTGACGCGCGCCTCTGTCGTCATGTTTCCGCCGGGGAGCACCAGGCAGCCCATCTTTTCGCACGCGTAGTGCGCGCCCCAGAAACCGACGAACGTGCCGTAACTGAAGGCAAAGAAAACGGTGTCCGCGGGACGAACACCGAAACCCCAGAAGCCGTAGCACCACATCTCCGCGATCCACTCCCAGTCCTTCATTGAATCGAGCACTCGAATGGGAGTACGACCGGTGGTACCGGAGGTCATGTGGTACCGAATCGCCGCCTCCTCTGGGGCTGCGAGGATCGGTCCGTAAGGCGGATGCTCGACCTGAGAGCGCATCCATTCCTCGCGCGTCGTGAACGGAATCCGCCTGAGGTCGTCGAGTCCGCTTATCGAGTCGGCGCCCACGCCGGCATCGGCGAGCCGTTTCGCGTGATACGGGACCTGCTCTTCGGCCCAGGCAACGAGGTTGCGGAGTTTGCGAACCTGCAGCGCGTCCAGCTGCTCACGAGGCATCGTCTCGTGACGACGGTTCCAGAACGGCGAATCCGGCATAGCCCACCCCCTGAAGGACTCTTGTCGACGTTGACGGTCACGGTCACGCGAATCGTGGGGCCGCGCTCAGCGTAGTACGTCGAGCCTGCGCGTCAAAAGGGACGGAAGTCATCCCCGCAACTAGTGTGTGGACATGACCAACTCCTTCGAGCTTCCTGACGAACTCCGCGAACTCCTCGAACGCGCCGAGGCTCTCGCTAATGGCGAACTCGGCGAGATAGCCGCTCGGCGGCCACCCGGCGAGGTCGACCGCGACCTGCTCGAGGCTCTCGCCGGGCACGATTTGCTTCCGCGGGCCTTTCCGTCCAGCGCCGGTGGGTTGCACGAGGGTGATGTCAGCGCGCTCGAACTGTGCGTGCTCAGGGAGGGGCTTGCGCGAGGTTGCGCTCGCGCCGAGACCGCTCTGGCGTTGCAGGGGCTCGGCTCGTATCCGATCTTGCAGTCCGGCGACGACGAGCAGATCGCCCGCTGGATCCCGGACGTCGCCGCGGGACGCGCGGTCGCTGCGTTTGCACTGACGGAGCCGAGCGCCGGCACCGACGCCGCGGCGCTCTCGTTGCGGGCCGAACCCGAGGGGGAGGGGTGGCGCCTCAACGGGGCCAAGAAGTGGATCTCCAACGCTCCTCAGGCCGACCTCTACACGGTCTTCGCCCGCACCACCGAAGGCGCGGGTTCGCGAGGCGTAAGCGCTTTCGTGGTGGAGGGCGACGCGGCAGGGTTGACCGGCGAGCGGCTGGACCTGGTCGCTCCTCACCCGATAGGCACTCTCGTATTCGACGGCGTACACGTGGGCAGGGAAGCGTTGCTCGGCGAGCTCGACGAGGGTTTCAAGGTAGCTATGCGCACGCTCGATCTCTTTCGTCCCAGCGTCGGCGCGTTTGCGGTGGGGATGGCGCAGGCCGCGCTCGACGCGGCGGTCACCCATGCCGGGCGGCGCGAGGCCTTTGGCCGGGAGCTGAGACGTTTCCAGGCGGTCAGTCAGCGGCTGGCGGACATGGCCACCGACGTCGAGGCCGCCCGGCTGCTCGTGTACTCGGCCGCGGCTCGCTACGACGAGGGATCGGCGCGGGGTGGCCCCGACCGGACCGCAGGATCAAAGCCGGTCACGAAGCGCTCCGCGATGGCCAAGCTCTTCGCTACCGAGGCCGCGCAGCGAGTGATCGACGCGGCGATTCAGATTCACGGCGCCGCGGCCCTCGAGAAGGGCCACCTGCTCGAGGAGCTCTACAGAGACGTGCGCGCTACCCGCATCTACGAGGGCACGAGCGAGATCCAACGAGAGATCATCGCCCGAGAGCTGTACCGCTGACCGCCCCGGCCGATTTGCGACACCCGCGTCGCTCACCGACGTGTTCGTCGCAGATCGCCTGGTCAGGCTCCGTTCAGGGGCAGGCTCTCGTAGTCCGGCTTGCTTTCCGGCACCACCGCGATGCAGACGAGCTCGACGAAGGCCTCCGGGTCGAACAGGCTCACGACCTCGAACAGCGAGATCGCGGGGTAGTGGCGCCCAAAGTGCTTGCGGTAGACCTCGCGGAGCTCCTGGGTAGATCCTCGATAGGCGTCGACGTCGGTGACGAAGATCTGCATCGAAACCAGATCCTCGGGTTGCGCGTCGACGCTCTTGAGTGCGGTCACCACGTTGGCCGCGGCCACGTCGAACTGCTGGATTAGATCGGTGCCCTGGATGAGTCCGGTGGAGCCGTGAGCGGTCTGGCCTCCAAGGTAGATGGTGCGGCCCGTCGCTGGGATGGCGGCATGGCTGAAGCCAAGGGGTGGCGACAAAGTCGTCGGATTGATGAGCTTGTGGGCGGACGTCATGGTGCCTTTCGGTGAATTGACTCTATCGGCCCGTCCATACCGGGTTCCGGCCTTCTCTAAACGCCTCGTAGAACTCTCGGTGGTCGTTCGTCGTCATCAGAAGAGCCTGAGTCATCGCCTCGAGCTCGAGTGAGCCGCCCATATCCATGTCGAGTTCGTGCGTCAGGAGCATCTTGGTGGCGGCGAAGGCAAAGGTCGGACCGCTCGCCAGCCGTTCGGCCAGCTGGCGGGTGGCCGCCGGCAATTCATCATCGTCGACCACTCGATTGGCGATGCCGATGCGCTCGGCGGTTTCGGCGTCCACACGATCTCCAAGGAGGAGCAGCTCGGTCGCTCGACCGAGCCCCACCAGCCGCGGCAGCAGGTAAGCGGATCCCATGTCGGCTCCGGCCAGTCCAACCTTCGTAAACAGAAACGCGTACGAGGCGGAGCGAGCGAGAAGCCTTAGGTCCGCTGCCAGAGCGATAACCGAGCCGGCTCCGGCCGCGATGCCGTTGACGGATGCGATGATGGGCATCGGCAGCTCGCGCATCCGCTGGACGACCTGGCCCGTCATGCGAGTGAAGTCGACGAGTTCACGCGACTCCATCTCGAGCAACTTGCCGATGATCTCGTGGACGTCGCCACCGGATGAGAAGCCGCGGCCCGTTCCCGCGATCACCAGGACCTTGACGTCTTCTCGGTTGGGAAGCTCGCCCAGCAGATCGCGCAGATCCGCGTAGCTGTCGAAGGTCAGTGCGTTCAACTTGTCGGGCCGGCTGAACGTGACCGTGGCGATGCCCTGATCGTCGAGCGCGAAGTCGAAGTGCTCCCAGTTCTCGGTGAAGGGGGCCGACGCTCTGAAGGGACTCATCTTGTTCTCGCGATCGTCGAGACGATCACTGGAAAGCCTTCAGGCCCGTAATCGTCTCACCCAGGATCAGAGTGTGGATCTCGCTGGTGCCCTCGTAGGTCAGGACGCTCTCGAGGTTGTTGGCGTGTCGGATCACCGGATACTCGAGCGTGATGCCGTTGGCTCCGAGGATCGTTCGAGCCTCGCGAGCAATCGCGATCGCTTCGCGCACGTTGTTGAGCTTGCCAAAGCTGACATGTTGCGGCGTGATGCTGCCCGAATCCTTCATGCGCCCCAGGTGAAGGGCGAGGAGCGTTCCCTTCTCGAGCTCGAGCAGCATGTTGACCAGCTTCGCCTGCGTGAGCTGAAAGGCGCCGATCGGCTTGCCGAACTGCTCACGCGTCTTCGAGTACTCGAGGGCGGACTCGTAGCACGCCCGAGCCGCACCCATGGCGCCGAAGATGATGCCGAAGCGTGCCTCCGACAGGCACGAGAGGGGACCCTTCATGCCCGTGACCCCAGGAAGAACGGCTGTTTCCGGCAGGTGCACGTCGTCGAGGATCAGTTCGCTGGTGACGCTGGCGCGGAGACTCAGCTTGCGATGGATGTCGCGGGTGCTGAAGCCCTTGGTGCCGCGGGGAACGAGAAAACCCCGCACTCCGTCGTCGGTCTGCGCCCAGACGAGGGCCACGTCGGCGATGCCGCCGTTGGTTATCCACATCTTGTTGCCGTTGAGCACCCAATCGGAGCCGGCGCGCTTGGCGTTCGTACGCATGTTCGAGGGATCGCTACCGCGGTCGGGCTCGGTCAGACCGAAGCAGCCGATGGCCTCGCCCGTGGCCATGCGCGGGAGCCACTCGTCCTTCTGCTCCTCGGAGCCATAGGCGTGAATCGGGAACATCGCAAGGGAGCCCTGCACCGACACGAAGCTCCGGAAACCGGTGTCCCCTGCCTCGAGCTCCAGGCACGCTAGTCCGTAGCTCACCGAGTTGGTGCCGGCGCAGCCATAGCCTTCGAGGTGCATGCCGAGCAAGCCCAGCTCGCCGATTTCTCCTGCGATCTCGTGCGGGAACTCACCGGCCTCGAACCACTTCTCGATCCCGGGCATGACGCGATCGGCGACGAACTTCCTGACCGTGTCCCTGATCATCCGTTCCTCGTCGGTGAGGAGCCGGTCGACTCCGAGGAAATCGAGTGCATCGATACTCATCCTGAAACCCCCGTTTCGAGATTCATTGCGCCTCCTGTCCTGCGATCTTGAGAAGTTCGGGAGCCTGAGGGCCGGCGGTCAGGAGGAGGTCGCGATAATCGGCGGGCCATTGACGCTTGTGGCCCTCGGGCGTCCTCAGTGCCGTGACGATGGTCGCCGTTACGCATTCCTGCCCGTCGCGCTCGATACGGAAGTCGTAGGTGATCGAACTCGCCCCCACGTCGGCAACCGCGAGCCTGATGTCGATCAGGTCTCGGTGGTCGAGCAAAGCCTTGAAATCGGCGCTGATGTGAACGCGCGGAAGGTGCCCGTACACGTCATCGAGGATTCCGAGGCGCTCGAATAATGCGGTCTCGGCCCACTCGATCATTCGAAAGGCTGCAGTGTTGTGCCAGTGCCCCGAGGCGTCGGTGTCGCTCCACTCGATGCGCCGCTGGATTCGAATCGACGAGGGCGCAGCAGAGGAATGGTCGGTCACCTCACGAGCGTACTTGTCCAGCGATCCGCTCGGGGATCGCGAGAAGGAACCGGGATCCGCTCGGGGATCGCGAGAAGGAACCAAGATCCGCTCGGGGATCGCTGTAGGTTTGCGCAGGTTAATCCGCCGGTCGTTGGTAGCGAGGGGAGTAGCGGTTTGCGCGTCGGCATCGGTCTGCCGAATACAGTTCCGGGCACGCCCCCCGATCTTTTGATTCGGTGGGCCGAGCTCGCAGACGAGGGTCCATGGTCGAGTCTCGGCGTTCTGGATCGCGTTCCCTACGAAAGCTACGAGCCGATGGCTCTGCTCGCCGCCACTGCGGGCGTAACCTCGCGCATCGCACTGGTGACCATGGTGATCACCGGGCCGCTGAGGTCCGATTTCGTGCTCGCGAAGGAGGCGGCCACGATCCACTCGTTTTCGGGCGGCCGGCTCACGCTCGGACTCGGCCTCGGCGCGCGCCCCGAGGACTACGATCGCCTCGGCGTCGCCCGCGGAGGGCGGGGAGACAGGCTCGACTGGCAGCTGGCCGAGCTTCGCGATGCATTCGAGAACGGCTCGGTCGGACCGGCATTGAACGGTGGTCCCGACCTCTTGGTAGGTGGGGGGAGTGACATCTCGCTGGCGCGGGCGGCTCGCTACGCCGACGGATACGTCCATGGAGGCGGCCCTCCCCGGGCGTTTCTGCGCGCCGCCACCCGGGCGAGCGCGGGCTGGTCGGAGGCCGGGAGGCCCGGCGACCCGCAACTGTGGGCCCAGGCGTACTTCGCCCTTGGCGACTCCGATACCGTCGAGCGCGGCCGCGCCTTCATGCGCGACTACTACGCCTTCGCGGGCCCGTTCGCAGAGAAGATCGCGGCCGGCCTGCTGACCACTCGTCAAAGCGTGGTGCAATTTGTCCGGGGATACGCGGAGGCCGGGTGTGACGAACTCGTGTTGCTGCCGGCGGTCGCGGAGCTCGAGCAAGTCGATCGCCTGGCGCAGGTGGTCGGAGCTTGAGGATAGCCACGATCGGTGGCGGACCGGGCGGGCTCTACGCAAGCCTTCTGCTAAAGCGCGCTTCGCCGGAGCTGGATATCACTGTGTTCGAAAAGAACCCGCGCGGCGCAACCTATGGGTGGGGGGTGGTGTTCTCCGACCGAACGCTGACGTCTTTCAGAGAGGCCGACTACAAGAGCTACGTTCAGATCACCGACGACTTCGTGATCTGGGACGCCATCGACGTGCGCTTTAAGGGCACCGTGATGCGCTCCGGGGGCCAGGTCTTCTCGGGTATCGCTCGCCGCCGACTGCTTGACATCCTCACTAGGCGTTGCCTCGAGGTGGGCGTGGAGGTGCGCTTCGAGGCCGAGGTTCACCCTGGAGAGGCGGACGATTACGACCTTGTGATTGGGGCCGACGGGATCCACAGCGACACCCGAACCCGTAACGGAGAGCACTTCCGGCCGCGGATCTCGGAGGGAGCCTCCCGCTACATCTGGTTCGGCACGACTCTCGCGTTGGACAGCTTCACGTTCATCTTCCGCAGCAACGAGGATGGATTGTTCCAGGTGCACGCGTATCCCTTCGACGGGACCACCAGCACGTTCATCGTCGAATGCGACGAGGGAACGTGGCGGGGTGCGGGTCTCGATCGATCGAGCGAGGCCGAGAGCATCGCGTACTGCGAGAAGCTCTTCGCCGAGGACCTGCGGGGCAACTCTCTCATGAGCAATCAATCGAAGTGGATTAGCTTTCCCACGCTCAAGACGAAGACCTGGGTCCGCCGGGGGGAACCGGGGACGGCTCCCGTGGTGCTGCTCGGCGACTCGGTTCACACCGCGCACTTCTCGATTGGCTCCGGCACCAAGCTGGCCATGGAGGACGCCTTTGCGCTGGCCAACGCGTTCGAGGAACGCGACGCGGCAACTGGCGATCCCCACTCGATCGAGGCGACGCTGGCCGACTACCAGATGGAGCGCAAGCCGATCGTCGATCGCTTCCAGGAGGCCGCGGCTCAGTCTCAGAGTTACTTCGAGTCGACGCGCAGGTATCAAGAGCTGGATCCCGAGCAGTTCGTGTTTCACCTTCTGACGCGCAGCGGACGTATCGACTACGGCAACCTGAGATTGCGCGACCCCTATCTGATCGAGCGCGTCGACCGCTCGTTTTCGACGCGGGCCGGCGGTCACCAGCGAGCGGTTGTCGCGCCGCCGCCGGCACTGGTCGCGTTCGATCTCGGGGGCGTGCGCCTTGCCAACCGGGTGGTCCTGTCGCCGGTGGCCGCCGGATCGTCTGAGAACGGGAGCATCGCAGGGCCGGATGCAGACGGGTTGCGGGACGCGCTGGGCGCGTCGCCCGGGCTGGTCGTAACCGACGAGGTCGCCGTGTCGGCTCACGGACGGATCAGTCCGGGCGACGCCGGATTGTGGAGCGACGATCAGATGACCGCCTGGCAATCGCTACTCGACGGTCGCTCAACGCCCTTTGCTGCGCGTCTCAACCACTCGGGTCCCCGGGGAGCGACGCGGTCGCGCCTTCGGGGCCTCGATCGCCCCCTAGCCGCCGGGGGCTGGAGGCTGCTCGCGGCGTCCGAGATCGCGTACGGGCGGAATGCGGTTCCCGAAATGATCGACGAGCGAAGCCATCACGAGGTGCTCGCGGATTTCGCCGCCGCCGCGGTTCGGGCAGGCCGCGCCGGGTTCGACGCGGTAGTAGTCGAGATGGGGCGCGGCTACCTCCTGGCGACCTTTCTTTCTCCTCTGACCAACCGGCGCGCCGACGACTTCGGGGGGGACCTCGAACGACGCATGCGGTTTCCTCTCGAAGTGTTCGATGCCGTGAAGGAAGCGTTCGACGGGCCTGTGTGTGCGTCGGTTTGTGCCGACGACTGGCAACGAGGTGGTGCCACAGTCGAAGACGCGATGCTGCTGGTGTCCGAGCTCCAGCATCGCGGTTGCGCCCTGGTCGAGGTTACCGCCGGCTTCACCACCCCTCGCTTCGCGCCGCATCTCGATCCCTACTACCTCACGGTGCTCAGCGAGCAGGTTCGCAACGAGTGCTCGATCCCCACCATGGTTGGAGGCGACATCACCACCGTCGACCGGATCAATACGCTGCTCGGCGGAGCTCGCGCCGATCTCTGCGTGCTGAGGCCTCGTCGTTGAGCGCGAGGCGGGGCGAAGCGAGCTTGCCGGCCGGGCTCGACGGACTGGTCTGCGATCTCGACGGCGTCATGTACCGCGGGGCCGAGCCGATCGAGGGCTCGCCTCAGGCGATCAACCTGCTGCGCGAGGCGGGAGTGCGCGTGGTGTTCTGCTCGAACAATGCGAACCCAACCATCGGACGCTATCTCGAGAAGCTCGGTGGCATGGGAGTGGAGGTCGAGCGCGATGAGCTCGTCACGTCGGCGGTCGTGGTGGCCGAGGTGCTCTCGGAGCGCGACCCTGCGGGCAAGCGCGCCATCGTCGTCGGCGGCGATGGACTTCGCGAGGCCCTCGGATCGATCGAGGTGACGGTCGACGACGATCCCGAAACGCGCGCGGCCGATTACGTCGTGGTGGGCATGGATCCGGACTTCACCTACGAGGTGCTACGGCGCGCCTCGTTCGCGGTGCAGGGTGGCGCCGAACTGATCGCCAGCAACAGCGACGCGTCCTTTCCGGCCCCCGACGGCCTGTGGCCGGGCGCAGGGGCCCTGGTGGCCGCAATCGAGACGGCGTCGGGGGGCCGCGCCGAGGTCATGGGCAAACCGCACGAACCGATGATGCGAATCGCGCAACGTCACCTCGGTGATGCATCGAGGGTCGCGATAGTGGGGGACAGGCCGAGCACCGACCTCGATGGGGGAAAGGCCATGGGCTGGACGACGATCCTGGTTCTCTCGGGAGTCACCTCACCGGCGTCGGCGGAGGCACTCGACCCACAGCCGGACCTGACCCTGGAGCGACTCGCCGACCTCCCACCGCTGCTGACCTGACCCGAGGGGAAAGGGGTTCTCGTGCATGAAAAGGGCGCCATCCGCCCCCTATGTGCAGGAGAACCCCGAAAGCTCTCCATGAAGAGCTCTTTTGATCTGGGAGATCACCATATCGGGGCGGTGCTGGACGTCCTCCCAGCTGAAATGCAGGATCGTCCAACCGAGGGCTTTGAGATCGTTTTCTCGATGCATGTCGTACTGCCACCTATCCCGGCGGGCATGTGATTCGTATCCGTCCACTTCTATACCGAGTTTGATCGCGGCGAAGGCGAAGTCTATGTAGGCCATTCGCCCCGACCGACGTACCACCGGGTACTGGCGAACCGGTGTGCCGAGCTTGCACTTGACGAGGATTCGAGTCATGCACACCTCGAGAACGCTCGCGGTGGGAACGTAACCCGGCCCCCTCGCTTTCATGAGTTGCCGAAAGGCCGCCGTTCCCGGCACACCATGTCCCCCTAGGCGATCGAGAAGAGCGTTGCAACGCTGTATTGACGTCATGCGCCGCCGCAAAGCGTCTTCCAGTGCATACTCGGCACGGTCTTTGTCGGTTACAGAGCAGAGGTCGAAGACGGTTCGCAACGGTGATGTGATTGGGATTCCTTCGACCACCGTGACGTCGGCTCGGCCAAAGTCCTCGACGTGGTGAACGACGATCCCCGGCCTGGTCCGGACCCCGGCAATCGTTGAAATTTCGACTATGTGGTCGTCGAATCCATCGAAGCCCCAGAAGCAACCCGCGGCCCGATGCGACACCACGCTCAGCTGCCCCGCCCAGATGCACGCGGCCAGCAAAGCCCGCCGCCATGAAGCGGATGAGCCGGCGATTGCGTAGACGCGTGGAAGGACTCGCTCCCAGCGAGCCGTAGCCAGCCGGTGCTTGATTGAGTCGATCGAGACGCCAGCCTGGAGCGCCTGTTGGCGGGAGATGAGCCCGTACTGCTTGGAGGCGATCCCAGCGCAGCGTCCATCGGGACCTTCTCCTGCACGAGAGGTGTTGAATGCGCCCTTCATGTGCAACAGAACAACGCAAGTAGCGGGATCAGGGTGTGGCGCGCGCCACACTCGTGTTGGGCTCAGTCGGCTAGTAGCGCCATTCGTTTTGCCAGACCGGTCGCTGCGGTTGGGGCCGGCCCCCGAAGAGGAAGATGACTATCGCTCCGAAGATGAAGCCTCCCGCGTGAGCTTGCCAGGCGACGCCCGGTTGCGGCACTAGGAACTGATATAGGAACCACAGTCCGAGCACGACGAACGCGCTCAGTTGCAGGATCGTCCAAATGAAGATGATCGGGACCAGCACGTTTACCTTGGCCCGCGGATAGAGGATGAAGTACGCGCCCAGAACACCGGCGACCGCACCCGACGCGCCGATGGCGGGGATATCCGAGCCGAGGTTCGTCAGGACCTGGGCGAACCCCGAGGCGAGCGCGGCGAGGACGTAGAAGAGGATGTACTTCACATGCCCGAGAAAGTCCTCGACGTTGTTTCCGAAGACCCAGAGAAACAGCATGTTGCCCCCGATGTGCAGGATGTTGCCGTGCAGAAACGCTGAGAAGATGAGCGAGAAGAGAAATTCCGGCAGTGTTCTTTCGGGAATCTCGATGGCGGACGTGGTCCCCTGCACGGTTGCCGGGCATTCGTTTTCGAACTGACACGGAATCGGTGCGGTTTCGACGAAGAAGCGCTCGTCGCCGGTGGAACCGCCCGCGAAGCTCGGGGGGCCGGGCTGGATGAAGAAGAAAGCGAGCACATTCATCGCGATCAACACGAGCGTGATGACCGGCGTCCGGCGAGTCGGATTCGCATCCGAGATCGGTATCAACTGGAGCACTCATCGAGTATAGGTTTCAGCTACGAACAATCAGGAGGTCGTGAGTGAGAGACGAGATCAGACGATTGGCGTTGGTTACCTCGGGCATCGTCGAGCTCACCCGAAATCGGGCCGAGAGCATCGTGCGCGACCTCATCTCGTCGGGCGACCTCTCCGGAAGTCAGGCGGGGCAAGCGGTCAAGGAGCTCATGGAGCGCAGCCGACAGAATCGCCGCGAGATCCTGGATCTCGTCCGCGGTGAGATCCGAGGCCAGATCGAGGCTCTGGGCCTCGCGTCGAAGCGCGACATAGAGCGCCTGGAGCGGCGCCTCGCGAGGCTGGAGGATCGATCCTCGGTTTCGACGACGAAGAAGGCGCCGTCGAAGAAGAAGACCTCGAGGAAGACGGCCAAGAAAACCAGCAAGAGGACGAGCAAGAAGACCGATGAAGGCATGACGAGTGCCGAGCCCTCCTCCATGCCCACCCCGTCGCCCGAAAATCCGTCCGGCTAGCGCGCCCAGGGGAGATAATCACGGCTCATGGACTCCTCCGACGACCGCATCACGACCGAGGCCCGTCGACCAACCCTGCGTGAGCGCGCCCGACAGGCGATCGAGGATGGCAACACGTCCGATGACTCCGAGCGCCTGAGGCTGCTCGAGGAGCTTCACGGCGAGCTCGAGGGTGAGCTCGAGCGCGACCTTGGCGAAGCTTCGCCTCGACGCTGAACTCGTAAGGCGCGGGCTCGCCTCTTCGCGCGCGGAGGCGCGACGCGCGATCGAACAGGGCCAGGTGCTCGTAAAGGGCATGCCCGCCGCGCGCGTCGCGACCCTGGTCTCGACGGGCGATCCGATAGCCCTGACCGGCGAGGTTCGCCGATTCGTTTCTCGAGGCGGTGACAAGCTCGACGGTGCCCTGAACCGGCTCGACGTCGTCGTCGAGAAACGGCGCTGGCTGGACGCCGGTGCCTCGACGGGGGGCTTCACCGATCGCCTGCTGAAGGGCGATGCGGCCGCGGTGATCGCGGTCGACGTGGGCTACGGGCAGCTCGATTGGAGTCTCCGTAACGACGAGCGGGTAACGGTGCTCGAACGCACCAACGTACGCTCGTTGACGCCGGGAGACCTTCCCTGGCGGCCGGACGGGGTGGTCGCCGACCTGTCGTTCATTTCGCTGACCCTCGTGCTCGAGGCTCTGGACGCCGTCGTGGAGCCCGATGGGGACTTCGTGCTAATGGTCAAACCGCAGTTCGAGGTCGGTAAGGCCAAGATCGGGAGAGGAGGAGTGGTCAGAGATCCCAGACTCTGGACGGAGGCGGTCGAGCGAGTCGTCGCGAGCGGCGCCGGGCGAGGGCTGGTGCTGGCGGGAGCGACCGCGTCCGATGTCGTCGGGCCGGCGGGCAACCGCGAGTTTTTCGTACACCTGAGCCGGCGGGGGCCTCACAATAGGGGAGCGATCGAACGAGCGATCGCCGAGGCGCAAGGTTAAGGGACTTCATTTGGAGATAA
The DNA here is from genome assembly GCA_050693935.1 of Actinomycetota bacterium. GTDB lineage: Bacteria > Actinomycetota > CADDZG01 > CADDZG01 > WHSQ01 > WHSV01. The sequence continues at coordinate 16,296 of JBOGWU010000105.1, forward strand.
AGAGAGTTTCGTTCGTGGTCCACCCCAAGAGCCCGGACGTGGCGCGCGTGCGGGACGAGATCCGCCGCTTCCTCGGCTCCAATGGGGTCGATGTGACGGACGACGATCCCGATCTCGTGGTCTCGATGGGCGGCGACGGAACGATGTTGCGCGCCTCGCATCAGGCTCACTCAGCGAACGCGCTGTTGCTGGGAGTGAACTTCGGTGACCTCGGTTATCTCACTGAGGTCGACTCCGGCGAAGAGGTCGACGCCCTCAAGCGCGTGATCGACGACGACTACCGCATCGAAGAGCGCATGATGCTCGACTGCGAGGTTCGAAGCGACGGGCGCATAGAGCACCATGTGGGCCTGAACGAGGTCCTGGTCGAGCGCTCCGCCCGTCACCGTGTCGTGCGGCTCCAGGTGCGGATAGACGGCGAACGCCTGGCGACGTTCAACGCCGACGGGGTCATCGTGGCCACCCCCACCGGATCCACCGCCTACGCGTTGAGCGCGGGCGGCCCCATCATTTCGCCACGGGCCGAGGCGCTGCTCATCGTGCCCGTAAGTCCTCACCAGATGTTCTCTCGTCCCGTGGTTCTGGCCCCCGACGATGTCGTCGAGATCCTGGTGGACGACTCCGCGCCGGTCGCCTCGCTGTCTTTGGATGGAACGCTGGGGTGCAAGCTCGAACCCGGCGCGGTAGTCACCGCCCGCCGCCACCCCCGGCCCCTGCGACTGGTGAGGCTGGGCGGCCCCGATTTCCTCGAGCGACTACGCGTCAAGCTCGAGCTCCCGTCCTAGCGAGCCACCGCTCGAGTGGGGGTTTTGTAGAGATTTCGCGAAGCGGAGGCGAACCCACCGTTTCGAGGTGGGTCACCCTTAGGATTTGGGCGGATGCTGACCGAGCTTGTTGTCGAGGGCCTCGGCGTGATTGAACGCGCCGAGCTGGAGCTGGAACCAGGCTGCAGCGCCCTCACTGGCGAAACCGGAGCCGGCAAGACCCTTGTGGTCGCGGCTCTCGGGCTGCTGGTCGGTGGTCGTAGCGACCGCGCTCTAGTGCGCGAGGGCGCCGCCGAGGCCCGCATCGAAGGCCGCTTCGTCGTGGGCGGGAGCCACGACGCCGTGGCGATCCTGCGTGCCCACGGAATCCTCGAAGACCCCGATCCCTCGAGCGAGATCGAGATCGTGATGGCGCGCACGATCGCCGCGGACAAGGGGGGAAAGGCTCGTATCAACGGCCGGCTGGTCACGGTTGCGGCGCTGTCCGAGCTTGGCGAGTGCCTGGTCGAGATCGCGGGCCAGCACGAGGCTCAGGGCACCGGCGCGCCGCTACGGCAGCGCGTGCTGCTCGACTCGTTTGCCGGACCCGACGCCCTGAACACCTCGGAGAGCGTTGCCGGCGCGGTCCGGACGGAGGCCCGAACGAAGCGAGAAATCGATGAGCTGCTGGCGAGTGAGCGAGAACGGGAGCGCGAGCTAGATCTACTCCGCTATGAGATCGACGAGATCGCCGGGGCCGAGCTTCGCGAGGGGGAGCACGAGAGGCTGGTCGCAGAGGCGTCACGGCTCGAGCACGCGGAGTCGATAGCGCTCGCGCTGGACAGTGCCGGCGAGGCCTTGCGCGGTGAGGGTGGGGCGGCCGAGACCCTCACCTCGGCGTACCGCTTCGTCGATCAGGCGGCGCGACAGGACCCGTCTCTCGATGAGCTCGCTCGCCGGCTCGAGGGGGCCTCCCTAGAGGTCGCCGACGTTGCCGACGAGCTTGCTCGCAGCTTGGTCGCACCCGATCCCCAACTACTCGATGAAACGCGTCGGCGCCTCGACGTGATCTCCCGCCTCAGGCGCAAGTACGGCGAAACCACCTCAGAGATCCTTGACTACCTCGGCCGAAAGCGGGCCCGTGTGGCGGAGCTCGAGGGCGCGGAGGTGTCTCTCGAGCGGCTGCGGAAGTCCCACGAGGAACTTCTTCAGCGGGCCCACGAGCTCGCGGCCTCGCTGCACGAACAGCGCGTCCGGGCGGCCGTGCGGCTCGAACGAGCGATGGAGGAGACGCTGGCCGGCCTCGCCCTCGACGGCGCTCGCTTCGAGGTAGCGCTCGGTGAGCGCGAGCTTTACGAGGGGGGAATCGACGCGGTCGAGTTCCGCGTGGCGGCCAACCCGGGCGAGTCACCTCGTCCGGTGGCGAAGGTCGCCTCGGGCGGCGAGCTGTCCCGCATCGCCCTTGCGCTGCATCTGCTGACGTCGACACCGGGGGCCGGGACGCTGGTGTTCGACGAAGTCGACGCGGGAGTCGGTGGGCGAGCGGCTCAATCGGTGGGTCGCGCCCTGGCCGAGCTCGCCGCGACGACGGGGGCCCAGGTTCTGGTCGTGACGCATCTTCCTCAGGTGGCCGCGTTCGCGGACACGCACTATCGCGTGGCCAAGGAGGCCG
>JBOGWU010000106.1:0-7648 GCA_050693935.1 Actinomycetota bacterium
GGCGCGGCCACGAACCCTCAGCGGTACCACTGCGCTCGAGCTGATCCTCCGACGCTTTTCCGAGAAGTTCACGAATGCTTCGGCGTCCACGTCGCCCAGCAACAACGGACGGCCGGTAGCGAGAACACGCCCGGCTATGCCCTCGGCACATCCGATCTTGTAACCGACTGGCACGTCGGGGAGGGCACCCACGGTTGCCGATAGGACGAGGTAATGACCGCTCTCGTCGACCAGCATTATCGAACCCTGATCGACCCCCAAGAGGTCCACGACCGAGCGCAGCATGGCGTCGAGCACGTCGGGTAGCGCGGCGGCCGACGCCGCGACGTCGCTGACGCGGATGGCGGCCTCGAGCGCCTGTGACAGACCTCCCTCACCGGAGGGCAGCTGACCCGATGCGCGCGCGCCGAAGATTCCCATGGCTTAGAAATCGGGACGTTTGGGTGTTCGCTTGAGCCGCGGGCTACTAATTGTGGTGCATCCCTAAACCCGGGTGAAGTGCGGCCGATAATCCCGACAAGAACGGTGAGACACGAGCACGGAAAGGACCGAGGAGTGTGACGACGATCAAGGCGTGTTGCCCCGGATGTGGGGAGATCGACTTGGTGGCCGACGACATCCTCCTGCGAATCGGTGCAGTGCGGACCTCGAACACCTACGGGTTCTCCTGCCCCGACTGCGGTGACTTCGTCGAAAAGAAGGCCGACGACCGAATCATCCGTTTGCTCCTGTCTGGTGGGGTTATGCCGGTTCCGCTTCACATCCCGGCGGAGGCCCTCGAGATTCATTCCGGGCCCCCTCTGACCTTCGACGACCTCCTCGACTTCCATCAGAGCCTCGCCGACGACTCCTGGCTTGCGGGCCTGACCGGCCAGTAGCACTCGCCGCACCCCCTTTAGACTGCCTCCATGCCTCAGATTGGGCCCATGGAGATCCTGGTCGTCTCGGTACTCGGACTCATCGTGTTCGGGCCGGACAAGCTTCCCGAGATCGCCCGCACCGTAGGGGCCTTCATGCGCCAGCTCCGCTCGATGGCCGACGACGTAAAGCAGGAGTTCAGCGACGGCCTGGACGTCGCCGACGAACCCGATGACGAGGAGCTGGCCGCAATCTCCGAGGAAGACGACGGCGCGGATCCCGGAGAATCTGAAAAAGACGCCCCCGAGGCGGAACCTGGATCCGAGGAGAGCTCCAACGGCCGGCGAGAGCCGCCCCCAGACCACCCCGTGGCCGAGGCCATCAAGTCCGAGCGCGACGTGAAGGGGAGCGGTCGAGAAGCCTGATGTCCTCGGATATGAGTCGTCGCCGGCGCCTGTTCAGGCGCAAAACCAAGCAGCGCACCGCAGCGGCGGCGATGTCGATGATGGAGCACCTGGGGGAGCTCCGCGACCGGCTGATCGTCTCGGCCGTGGCCTTCGTGGCCCTGTCGCTGATCATCTTCTTCCTCTACGAGCCAATCCTCGACTTCTTCAAGCGACCGCTGTGTGAGGTGCCCGAGAGGTTGCTGGGCAACCAGGGGTGCGAGCTGACTTTCTTCAAGGCCACCGGAGGTTTCGCCTTCCGGATCAAGCTGACCGCCCTGGTGGGCATCGCGGCCGCGTCGCCCATCTGGATGTACGAGTTGTTTGCCTTCGTTACGCCGGCGCTGACACCCAAGGAGAAGCGCTACACGATTCCCTTCCTCCTGTCGGCCGTGACCCTGTTCCTGATCGGGGCGGGCGTCGCCTACCTCGCGATGCCAACCGGGCTCCGGTTCCTCCTGCAGATCGGCGGCGAGGGACTCAACCCGTTGCTGGGCGCCGAGGAGTACCTCAACTTCGTCGGATTCATGCTGCTGGGCTTCGCCGTTGCCTTCGAGCTGCCGCTGGTGCTGTTCTTTTTGGGGCTCGCAGGAGCGGTGAGCATCGAGACCTTGAAGAAACAGCGCCGGGTGGCCATCGTGGCGATCGCCGGACTCGCGGCCATCGTCACTCCGAGCCAGGACCCCTACACGCTGTTCCTGTTGGCCGGGCCCCTGTACCTGCTGTACGAGCTGACCATCCTGCTCCTCAAGGTCGTCAAGAGGAAGAGAAAGCCGGCCGGCGTCTAGCGGGATGCTCGCCCTGCTTCTGCCACTAGAGTCGAGATCATGACCGGTCTCGCCGCGGGGTTCGAGCGCAGCTATGGATTTCCGTTCGACGACTTTCAACGCCACGCCTGTGCCGCTCTGGAGGACGGGGCCTCGGTGCTCGTGGCCGCCCCGACGGGTGCGGGCAAGACCGTGGTGGGCGAGTTCGCCGCCTACCTGGCCTTGAAGCGAGGCGGCAAGACCTTCTACACCACTCCGATCAAGGCACTCAGCAACCAGAAGTACGGCGACTTCGTGGGGCTCCACGGCGCCGCCAACGTGGGGCTCCTCACGGGTGACAACTCGCTCAACGGGGACGCACCGATAGTGGTGATGACCACCGAGGTCCTGCGAAACATGATCTACGAGGACAGCCCCACCCTGGCCGGACTCCATCACGTGGTGCTGGACGAGGTCCACTACCTTCAAGACCGTTACCGGGGCGCGGTGTGGGAGGAGATACTCATCCACCTTCCTGTCGAGGTGCAGACCGCCTCGCTATCGGCCACGGTGTCCAACACCGAGGAGTTCGCCGATTGGCTCCAGACTCTCCGCGGCCGGGTGGAGGTGATCATCGAGGCCGAGCGACCGGTGGACATCCGGCACCACTACATGGCCGCCGACGAGCTGCTGCCCATGTTCGCGGTCAACCCCAACGGAGACCCCATTCCCAACCCGCGCGCCAGGGAGTTCGACCGACGACCCAAGCGGAGCACCCGGCCCGGTCGGGGCGGCAAGCGGCCGGTAAACAAGAAGGGCCGCATCCCTCTGAGGACCGAGGTCGTCGACCGGCTCGACGTCGAGGACATGCTTCCTGCCATCTACTTCATCTTCTCGCGCAAGGGGTGTGCTCAGGCGGTCCGCCAGTGCCTTCGCGAAAACCTGCGCCTCACCAGCCCCGACGAACGACGCATCATCCGCCAAACGGTCGAGGGCCGCGTCACCGATCTCTCCGACGCCGAGCTCGACGTGCTCGGCTACGACGAGTTCGCGGAGGGGCTCGCCGGCGGGATCGCAGCCCATCACGCGGGCATGATTCCGCCTTTCAAAGAGATAGTCGAGGAGTTGTTCGCCGCAGGGTTGGTGAGGGTGGTATTCGCCACGGAGACGCTCGCCCTCGGGATCAACATGCCGGCGCGCTCGGTGGTCATCGAGTCCCTCACCAAGTTCACCGGCGAGAAGCACGAGCTCATGACTCCGGGGCAGTACACCCAGCTATCGGGGCGGGCGGGGCGGCGCGGAATCGACGTGATCGGCAACTCCGTCGTCCTCATGCAGCGTTTCACGCCGTTCGACACCATCACCCGGCTCGCATCGACGCAGACCTATCCGCTGCAATCGAGCTTCCAGCCCAGCTACAACATGGCGGTAAACCTGGTGCGGAGCTACGACCGAGCCGATGCGGAGCACCTCGTCAATTCGTCGTTCGCTCAGTTCCAGGCGGACCGCGACATCGTCCAACTGGAGCAGACGCGCGAACGGCAGGAGGCCTACCTAGCCTCGTACCGCGAGCGCACGCAGTGCGAGCTCGGCGACATCGGCGAGTACCGCGCTCTGCTGAGAGAGGTGGACCGGGCCGGCCCCCGGGGCCCGCGCGTCGACCCCTCGCGTGTGGGCGACGCCATGCAATCGCTTCGCCCGGGCGACGTTATCGACGTGGCCTCCGGCAAGCGGGCCGGCCGCTACGCGGTCCTCGAGGTCAGCCAGCGTCGCTCCGAGCGCAAGCCGCGCGTTCTGGCGCTTTCGGGCGAGCGCTCGATCGTCCGGCTCAGTGCCTACGACTTCAACGAGCCACCGCGCGCCGTCGCCCACCTGGATGTACCCAAGGCGTTTCACGTGCGCGAGGCAAGGGCCAGACGTCACCTCGCGCGGAGGCTGAACGCCTTGGAGGTCGCACCCCGGATGCGACGGGAGCGAGCCGCCGACATCGAGGAGCACCACGAGGCGCACGCGGCGCGCTCACTGCTCGAGGCCCATCCCTGCCACAAGTGTCCCGACCTGTCCCGCCATCTTCACTTCGCCGAGCGCGCCGCGAACCTCGAGCAGGAGATCACGAGGATCAGCAGGCGAATCGGGCGCCGAACCGCGACCCTCGCGCGCCGCTTCGAGCGGGTGCTTGCCGTGCTCGAGGCGCGTGGCTACGTCGAGGACTGGAAGCTGACGCCCATTGGGGAGACCCTCACGAGCGTCTACAACGAGGCCGACCTGCTGGTCGTCGAGGCGCTGCGCTCGGACCTCTTCGAGGGGCTCGATGTCGCCGAGCTGGCGGCGGTCGCGTCGACCCTCGTTTACGAGACCCGCGGGCCGGAGCCCCCTGACTTCCACGGTATGCCGACGCGGGTGAGCGCGGATGCCTGGCGACAACTCGGCGATCTGTGGCGCGCGATCCGGAGCGACGAAACCGACAACGGCGTCGAGCTGACGCGCGAGCCGGACCCAGGGTTCGCCGACCGGGCCTACCTCTGGGCGTCGGGCATGGCCCTCGAGGACGTGCTCGAAGAAGACGACGCTCCCGGCGACTTCGTTCGCTCCTGCAAGCAGCTCGTTGACCTCCTGCGCCAACTGCTGGATGTCGACCCACCCGCAGAGCTGCGCGCCAACCTCAGGGCCACCGTCGACGCGATCCACCGGGGCGTGGTGGCTTACTCGTCCCTCGAGGTCTGAGGGCCGCCTCCCCTAAAGGCGCCCGCTGCCCGCCGAATTGCTGTGGTCGGGCCCCTCGGCGTCCTCCACGACGTCCTCGGCCACCGCCCGTAGCTTGCGATTGAGCGCCTGCGAGGCGCGCACGAGCATCTGAAAGGCCTCGTCGGCCGAGCACTTCTCGCGCTCGATGAGGATGCCCTTGGCGCGCTCGATCACGCCGCGCGACTCGAGCGCCTTCTCCAGATTTGCGGCCCTAGAGAATGCCTCGTCATAGGCCCTGGCGTTGGCGAGTACCACCGCGGCGTGTGTGGCGAGGAGATGACCTACGGCTTCGTCGTGGTCGTCGAAGGCATCATCGGTTCTCCCGTAGAGGTTGAGGGCGCCGAGCACGCCGCTGGGAACCTCGAGTGGGAAACCCAGAACGCTCGAGATGCCGTGCCTCTCCGCGAGAGGGCCGAAGCTCGGCCACCGAGGGTCGTGGGCCGCGTCGTCGAGGTGCATGACCGCGTTCGTGCGGATTGCGTCCACGCAGGGACCCTCGCCAGTCTCGTATTGATCGGCGTCGATCCTGGCGCACAGGGGGTCCGTGCAAGCCGTGGACTGTACCCGTTCGTCCTCCACGACCGTGACACCCGCACAATCGCATCCCTCGACCGCCTTGACCGCGATCTCGGCGACCACGCGCAAGGTCGAATCGAGATCCTCCTCGGCCAAGAGCAGGCTGTGCATCTCCTGAAGTTCTTTTGTTAGGTCGCGGTCCAACGGTGTGGCCCCCCTGTGATCCCTGGTCCGTAAGAACGTCATGCGTTTTCAAGCTACCCCGGCAGTGGCGACGGCACTCCGGAGATCCACTCCGTCGCAGCTACAAAAGGCTGGTGCGCAGCCGGCTCAGCACGCGGGAGAGCTCGCGCGAGACCTGCATCTGAGAAACCCCCAGCTCCGCCGCCATCTCGGACTGCACCATTCCGCGGAAGAAGCGCATGTGCAGCAGGCGGCGTTCGTGGGGGCTCAGGTCGGCGATTGCCGGCTCCAGGGCGGTGAGATTCTCGAGCTTCTCGAGGTCGCCGTCCACCTCGCCGATCAGATCGGCCAGCGAGCCCGTCTCTCCGTCGCCGGCGTCGATGGGCTGGTCGATCGACACCGCCGAATAGGAGCGAGCCGCCTCGTTGGCCTCGAGAACGTCCTCCTCGGTAGCTCCGAGCCGCTCGGCCACCTCCAGGGCGGTGGGGGAGCGGCCGAGTTCTTGGAACAGCTCGGCTTCGGCACTGGTGATGCCGAGGCTCAGCTCCTGAAGCCGGCGGGGCACCCGCGTGGCCCAGGTCTTGTCGCGGAAGTGACGCTTCAGCTCTCCCAGGATCGAGGGGCGGGCGAACGACGCGAACCGCACCCCCCGGTCAGGGTCGTATCGATCGATCGCCCCCAGAAGGCCCAGCATGCCCACTTGGACGAGGTCGTCGTAGTTTTCGCCCTTGCCCGAGTAGCGACGAACCAGGAAGCGCACCAGGCCTATGTGCCTCTCGACGATCTCGGCCTTGAGCTGCTCACGCTCGTCCCCAGAGGCGGCCTGGAAGGCCACCAGCAGGGCGCCGTCTACGGCAGCAGGGCTACCATCCTCCGGATCTTCGGTGACGGACCCGCTCCCCGAGCCCTTACGAAGCTCGAGCGGCCGTCGAGCAGCCATTTCCCACCTCTTGCGTGGCCAGACCAAACCCCCTCAGGTTGGCGCGATGTAGCCGAAACGGACCACGGGGGCGTCGGGAGACGCACCCCCTGGTACAGGTTCGGCTGCGTCTCAACCGACCGCATCAGTTTGACAGTCCGGGCCTCCCCGGGCAAGCAAGGGGGAGATTTCGGAGCCACCCGCCGGGCGGCACTGGGGGCTACTTCCTTGGAGAATCCGCGCCGAGCACGCCGGCGAGGTCGAATTTGACGGGCTCCTCCAGCTGCTCGAAGGTGCAGGCCCTGGCGTCACGGTCGGGGCGCCAGCGCACGAACTGGGGAGGGTGGCGGAACCGGACGCCCTCCATGTGGTCATAGCGGACCTCGACGACACGCTCCGGGCGCAGCGGGATGAACGACAGGTCCTTTCCCGCGGCCCACCGGCTTCCCTCGTAGTTGCGCGGCGTCCGGGTGCCCGCCTCCTGCATGGCCCACGCCCACGGGTGTTCGTCGAAGGTGGTTACCAGGGGCTGCATCTCTAACAGCAACTCTTTCCGGCGCTCCATGGGGAACGCTCCGATCACGCCTACGCTGGCCAGCGTGCCGTCGTCGTTGTAAAGACCGAGGAGCAGCGATCCAATCCGGTCGGGCCCGCTCTTGTGCAGCCGGTAGCCGGCCACCACGCAGTCTGCGGTGCGTTCGTGCTTCACCTTGAACATGGTCCGCTTGTCCGGCTCGTACACGCCGTCGAGCGGCTTGGCGATGATGCCGTCGAGCCCGGCACCCTCGAACTGGTGGAACCATCGCTCGGCCACCTTTCGGTCGGTGGTGGCCGCGGTGATATGAATCGGTGGCGCCGCGGAATGCAGCGCGTCAACGAGCGCGGCACGCCGCTCGGCGAAGGGGCGCGCGGTGTAGTCGGTCTCGCCGAGTGCCAGCAGGTCGAACGCCACGAAGCGCGCTGGGGTCTGTTCCGACAGCAGGTTCACCCGGCTCTCCGCGGGGTGAATCCGTTGCTGCAGCGCCCCGAAGTCCAGCCGGTCGCCCGAGGCGCCGATGACGATGATCTCGCCGTCGATCACGCAGGCCTTCGGCAGGTTCGCGCGCACCGCCTCGACCAGCTCCGGAAAGTAGCGGGTCATCGGCCTCTCCTTACGGCTGCCGATCTCCACGTCGTCGGAGTCCCGGAAGACTATGGACCTGAAGCCGTCCCACTTCGGTTCGAAGCTCATGTCACCG
>JBOGWU010000107.1:0-16418 GCA_050693935.1 Actinomycetota bacterium
TCGCTGGTGTGGGTCAGTCACCAGCACCATCGCGACCCCGGGGGTCGCCCATGCGGATTAGCTCAGATCAGTGAGTGGAGACTTTCGAGTGGCCACAGGTGGGGACTTTCACATGGCCATGGACAGCGTCAACATCAAATTCAGTCAAAGGCTCAGGGCCTTGGTGCAGACCAGCCTCAAAGGCTCAGCCATGTCCCTGTTCGTCTCGACGACCTGGCGGAATCCGCCGCCAACCCCAAAGGCTTGGGGAGCTGCACTAAACGACCCCTGCCAGCAAGGTCTGGGAATCCGACCAGGCATGGTGTAGGTATTGCTCGTGGCCGATATCGACGCACCGGTTCGAATGGCGGCGTTTGCGTTCCTCGAGGAGCAGACGAGCATTCACGGAGACAGCATTCCTCGCTCGGTGCTGGCAGAGGGCCTGGTCTTTAGAAACCGGCGGGTCCCGCTAGTCGGCCCACAGGGCATCTTCAAGCCAGCCGCAATGGTGGACATGCCGTTGAGCATTACCACCTCGCCCGTGGTCCAAGGACGTCCGAGGCCCTATGAGGACCAGATCACCGATGACGGATTCATCGCTTATCGCTACCGGGGACAAGATCCCATGCATCACGAGAACGTGGGATTGCGCAGAGCGATGGAGAGCCAGATCCCGCTCATCTACTTCCACGGCCTGGTCCCGGGGCACTATGCGGCAGCGTGGCCAGCCTTCATCGTCGGGGACGACCCGTCATTGCTGACCTTCACAGTCGCGGTGGACGAGCCACATGCTCTGCTTGGCTCCGCAAGCACAGGCGTTGCCCAGGATGCGAGGCGGCGGTACGCGACGCAGATGCAACTTCGCAGACTCCACCAGGCCGGCTTTCGACAACGAGTCATTCGCGCCTACCGCGAAACGTGTGCGGTGTGTCGCCTGCGTCATCGAGAGCTGCTCGATGCCGCACACATCCTGTCCGATACCAGGGGAGGCGAGCCGAGAGTTCCCAATGGTCTAGCCCTGTGCAAACTTCACCACGCAGCGTTCGACCAGAACATCCTGGGAGTCAGGCCCGATCTCGTCGTTGAGATCAGCCTTTCGGTGCTCGCCGAGATCGACGGCCCGATGCTGGTCCATGGACTTCAAGGCTTCCACGGATCTTCGTTGACTGTGCCACTCCCCCGCCGCGACAGGCCGGACACGACCCTGCTAGAGGAGCGCTACGAGCTCTTCAAGCAGGCGGGCTGACCTCGGCGAGACGGAAACCTATTGGTGCCAGTCTCCGAGCTCTATTCGCAGTAACTCAGCTCCTTTTGCCATGGCCCTCATCTTTCCTCGGGCTAAGTCTCGTGGCAGGTACTTCATTCCGCAGTCTGGCGCAATGACTATTCGATCCGACGCCGCGTATGACAGGGCCCGCCTTACTCGCTCCGCCACTACCTCAGGAGTTTCCACGGTTGCGTCGGAGAGATCGATTACTCCCAGGATGATCGTCTTGTCCGGCAGGTCCGCTAGCACCGCCGGGTCGAGGTTCGGCTGCGCGGTCTCGATCGAAATCTGATCGCACGTGCAGTCCGCCAGCTCGGAGAGAAACGAATAGCCCGATGGCTTGTCGTAGATGATCGCCGCGTAGCCGAAGCAGATGTGCACCGCGGTCGTTCCCTCGACACCCTCGAGCGCCCGGTTCAAGGCATCCAGACCAAATTGCCGGGCCGCGTCCGGGCGCGCCTGCATGTAGGGCTCGTCGAGTTGCACGATGTCGGCCCCCGCCGCGAACAGGTCGTTGATCTCCTCGTTGCAGACCTCGGCGTAGGCCATCGCCACCGACTCATCGTCTTCGTAGTAGTCGTTTTGGGCCTGCTGCGACATCGTGAACGGTCCCGGCACGGTCATCTTCACAAGCCGGTCGGTGTGAGCACGGAGAAACTCCAGGTCCGAGACTCCCACCGGCTGAGGACGAGTGATCGGTCCCACTACACGAGGAACGGGATTCTCCTTGCCGCTGCGGTCGAGCGCGGTTCCCGGGTTGTCGATGTCCACGCCCTCGAGAGCGGTGGCGAAGTGGTTCGAGTAGCTCTCGCGCCGGATCTCTCCGTCGGTGATGATGTCGAGCGCGGCTTCCTCCTGGTCCCTGATCGCCAGGAGCGTAGCGTCGGCCTGCGCCTCGGCGAGATGCTCGGGGTCGACTCGCCACAGCTCCCGCGCCCGGACTCGGGGCGGGAAGCGCGACGCCAGCTTGGCGCGATCGATCAACCACTCCGGTTGCGCATAGCTGCCGACCAGTGAGGTCGGGAACAACGTGCTCACGCCGGCATCATGCCACGCCGAGAAAGGCCTGACTTTGGGCGGTACGTTTGCTCGAAGAACTCCAACGAGCGAGGAGACGCGGGTGGGCCTTGGTGACTGGTTGAAGAGCGTCGTGACTCGCCCGCAGGCCGAGGTAACGGTGGTGTTGCCGGACCAAAGCCCGGCCACGATCACCGACGTCATCGCTCGCATGCGTTTGATCGAGGCGCAGCTGCCCCCCAAGGACGGCGTTGCTCAGTTCAACCGCATGTACCTCGCGGTCACGGAGGAGGTCCTGAGGACGAGCGCCGGACACGGCTTCCAGGACCCTGAGTTCGTGGAGCGGCTCGATGTCGTGTTCGCAAACCTGTACTTCAAGGCGCTCGAGGACCACGGTCTCGATCCGCTGACCTGCCCCCGCTGCTGGATCCCGCTGTTCGAGTCGCGCGGCACGGCGCGCATCGCGCCGATCCAGTTCGCGCTCGCCGGCATGAACGCCCACATCAACCGCGACTTGGTGATCGCGGTGGTGAGCACCTGCCGGGAGCTCGGCCACGACCCGCGTCATGACTCGCCTCAATATCGCGACTTCAACCACATCAACACGCTGCTGGCGCGCGCTCAGGACAAGGTCGAGCCCTGGTTCAAGCGGGGCGTCCTCGGAATCCTCGACCGGTGGCTGGGTCGCAGCGACGAGGTCGCTCAGATGTGGAGCATCGAGCGCGCCAGGGAGAACGCCTGGATCCAGGCGGAAGCCCTGTGGCTACTCCGCGAACAGCGGCAGCTCACCGACCGATTTCTTCTCACCCTCGACCGGACGGTCGGCCTGGCGGGCCGGGGACTACTGCTCCCTCGGATCCTCTAGCCCGCCTGACCGGGGGCCAAGAGACCGGCGGGCTGCTAGCTCCAGAACTCGTCGACCAGGGTGCTGTTCTCCTGGAAGTTCCAGAACTCCGTGACCTTCCCGTTCACGATGTGCATCGCGTGCATGCCCCGCCCGTCGAACGTCTTGCCCCCGCGTTCGAGATGAATCTCGACGAGGGCTACGCCGTGGGTGTCATTGGCGAGAATGTCGTGAATCTCCTGCCGAAAGGTGCCCCCGGTCTCCTCCATGAGTTTTCCGAAGAAGCCGAAGACCGCCTCGTGGCCCTCGTAAACTCCGGACAGAGGGTTGTTGCCGGGCACGTGCCACACGATGTCCTCGGCGAAGAATTCCCGCACGGTGTCCATGTCGCCTTTCGCGAACGCGTCGTAGCCGTCTCGCATCAGGTCCACGTTGGCATGCTCGGCCATATGATTCTCCCTCCCATAACGACCTCCGAAGGCCGGAGGTCGACCCCGATTCCCTATCGATTGTCCTCGTGGATCCGGGCCGGGCTCAAGTGCCTTGGGTGTTATCAGCCGGTTTTCGCCGGGCTCTTCTCGGTCGTGGAGGTTGCCGAGGCCCACTGCGCATGCTCCTGCGAGATCAAGCCCTCGATGCGGTCGGCGAGCAAGGCGTGCGCCTGCGCGGGATCGGTGTAGGGACCGGCGTTCGCCAGGTACAGGTACTTCTCGTGCCTTAACGATTCGCAGGTCGAGCGATAGGTGACCCAGTTCTGCTGGTACTGGTTGAGCTGCTGGATTCCCTCGAGCGCAACGATCAGCGCGCCGAGCGCTCCCGCGACCCAAGGAGAAACCGACGTGCCCGCCAACACGGGAATGGCCGCGGCAGACGCAAGTTGCACGACCTTCAGCTGTTTGAAGGTCCGCTGGTTCTGGCCGCTCTTCCGGTCGTACCAGGCGATCTGGTCTTCGAGCCGCGCCCAGGTGGGGTCGTCACGCGACAAATCCGGAGCCTCCATCCACACCTCCTGCAGTCCGAAGACTATTCGAGTATCGCCTGCCAGCTTGGTGATTCCTCGTTATCCGAGGTCGCGATGAGGTCGCGCACGTCTTCACCGGTTGAGGTCATGACCCGGATGTCCGTGTTCCCGTCGACGAGCGAGTCGAACGCGATCAACTCACCGTCGGGCGACCAGGCCGGATGATCGTCGTCCTCTTGGCTGTTGGTGAGGTTGCTCTCGCCACCACCATCGGCTTGCACCGTCCAGATGTCGGCGGCGCGGCGATAAGCGATGAGGGTTCCGTCGGGCGACCACTCGGGAACGAAGTCCGGGCCGTCGTTGGAGGTGATCTGGTCGACGTCGCCTCCCTCGGGATTCATCGAGAAGATGTCGAGTTCACCTTCATTCTCACTTACGAATGCGATCCGGTCCGTGCGCGACCAGTCGGGCGTGTCGTCGTGGCCGGGATCGTCGGTGAGCTGGGTCAGTTCGCGGCTCTCGAGATCGAGCACCCAGATGTCCCGGTTGCCAGTTACATCGGTGGCAAAGGCGATGCGGAGGCCGTCCGGCGACCAGTCGGGAGCCGACTCTCGTGAGGAGTCGCTGGTTAGTTGCTCGAGCCCGGTCCCGTCGGCGTTGATCATCCAGAGGTCGGTGTCACCTTCCCGGTCCGAGGCGAACACGAGCTTGGAGCCGTCGGGCGACCAGTCCGGTCTCAGTGTGTCGGCCCCATCCTCGGTCAAGGGTTGGGCATCGGAGCCGTCGGGCTCGGCGCTCACCAACTCGGTCGTGCCGCCGGCGTCGCTCAAGAATGCAATGCGTCCGTTGCTCACGTCGGCGCCGGAGGGGATCGTGCTGCCGCCGCCGCCCGAATCTCGCATCGAGATGAACAGCACCGCGAGCAAGACAACTGCAACGCCCGCGGCTCCGATCCACATCGGCTGGAGGTATGGAGGTCGCGGAGGGACCCGCTCCTCCTCCTGTTTCCTTTTCTCTTCGGCCTCCCTCCGCCTCTTCTCGTGCTCTTCGGCCTGTCTCCGCTTCTCCTCGAGGGCCCTCTCTTGTTTCGCCTTTTCCTCGAGGGCCCTCTCTTGTTTCGCCTTTTCCTCGAGGGCCTTCTCCTGTTTCTGCTTCTCCTCGAGGGCTTTCTCCTGCCTGAGCCTCTCCTCGAGGGCCTTCTCCTGTTTCTGCTTCTCCTCGAGGGCCATCTCCTGCCTGAGCTTCTCCTCGAGGTCCTTCACATCGTGCAGCGTGCTGGTCGACTCGTGTTCGGCGGCGCGCTGGATGGCTTCGGTTAGGCGACCCATGTCGTAGGACCAGTGATCGTCGCTGATCTTGAGAGCGTGACGATAAGCAAGCGGCTCCAGCGGCGCCGGCAACTCCTCGGGCCCCGGCATTTCGGCGCCCTGTACCAGCACCGGGATCACGAGCACGTCATCGCGGATGAGCGCCGCGAGTATCTCCTTGCGCACGAAGTCCCGCGGGTCGTCCAGCCGCCGGTTTCCCTTCTCGTTCCTAACGTCGAGCCACGACGGTCCGATCACCGCAAGGAGCGCGTGGCAGTCGTCGAGGGCCCGGGTGATGCTCACGGAGAAGTCCTTACCGAACTCGAGGGTGTCGATGTCCATGAACACGTGCTCATGCCCGAACGCCGGTTTGAGGTGGTCGTACAGACGGCCGGCATAGCCGGGCGCGTCGCTGCGCCGGTAGCTGACGAACACGCTGGCCTCGACCACGGTCCCCGCCTTCACGCGGGACCGCCTCTACTGAGGCAGCACGGACGGCCGACATGAACGGAAGCGCTCACATCTTTTTCCTGTCTACATCGGGCCCGTACTTGCGTGCTAAGGGTCGCGCCGTCCGCTCGTAGAAGTCGAGTACCTCAAATCACCACGAAAGTGATGGAGAAAGCTGACAGACCTCTTTTTTCGAGCTTCTAGGCGAGATTCCAGAACGGGCCGGTCAGTCCGCAGTCCGCGAATACCTGCTGGGCGTTGGCTGGAGACCTCCGGCGCCAGTCCGGATCGAGCCGGTCCGAGTACCACCGCTTCGCCAGCTCCCACTGTTGCTCGAGCGTCATCACAGCTCCGAAATCCAGCGATCGTTCCCGGCGCCAGGCCTCGATGTGCCCCTCCGACCGGAAGAGCAACATGGTCGATCATGTGAACCCGATGTCGTCCCACCAATGAGCCGCTGGGACCGCGTAGTGAGCGACTCCCTCTCCCGAGACCTCGCCTCCTCGCACGCTGACCTGCAGAGGTTCAGCACAGTCGGGGCACGCCGTCGAGACGGTTCCGTCCGCTCCCAGCATGGCCAGGATCCCGAGCGCGTCCCAGATGCAGACACCCCACCACTGCCTTCCCTGCGTCTCCACCGAAAACGGAGAGGGCAGCGCGCATAGCGGGTTTGCGAGCCAGACGTAAGGCGTGCCGGGTGCGAGCACCAGCACGTGAGCGTCGGCCAGCCGCCGGTAGGCGCCCTCCACCTCAGCCGAGGAGATGCCGAGCTCGGCCGCCAGCTCGAGTGGCACCGGCGGCCGCCCGCGGCGAACGAAATGGTCGTAGATCCGCAGCCGAACGTGGTTGTCGGTTGGCTCGACCATCCGGAGGCTAGTCGTTTGGTTCCATCAAGCGGCGATCGAAGCCCGCGGGAGCGTGGATGTTCAGGAAGCGAGTCTCCTGCGGGGTCGTGTTTCTAAAGGTGTGGCGGACCCCCGGTGGAATCAGCACGAAGGTTCCCGGAGTGGCCGCGAAGGACTCGCCCGACGCCTCCATCTCCAGCTCGCCCGTCAGGACGAAGAAGGAATCGTCTTCGTGCTGGTGAACGTGGGCCGGGGGTCCTTCGGAGTGCGGATCGAGCGTGATGATCCCGAGGTTGAACCTCGATGTGTCCTCGCTTAGCGCGAGGAACTCGACATTCCCGAAGAAAGTGCCCCCTCCGGGCGGTACGACAACAGCTTCCGGTTCTGGTCCCATCTTCGGGATCCTATCCGTGGGCCGTAGAGCGGGTTGGTTAGGTCTCGCCACTCGGGGCAAGGTGCTGACAGACATTGGAGGCAGCACCGCACGGGGGTGGACTGAATGAAGCTCATAATCCTGGTCGTGTATCTGGTCGTCGGGATTCTGGTGGCGTCGGCTCAGGACTACCTGGGCGAGGTCAGCGGGATCGGCGATGCCCTGAATCTCTTACTCGCGGTGGTTCTCTGGCCGCTCCTACTCGTCGGAGTCGACTTCAACATCAAGATCGGCGAGGACGACGGAGGAGGGGGCAATAAGAACGGACTACTGTTGCTGCTCGGCCCGAGCCTGAGCTACGCGCGGAGCGCGGGGCGGGCTCGGTTGGAGCGCAGAACCAACCCTACGCACCGGGACATGACCGAAACCGGGTAGACGAGGATCGGATTTACCCTGGCCCTCTGAACACCGGCGTTTGCTAGGAGGCGATCCAGTGGACTACAAACACCTCGGGCGCAGCGGCCTGCAGGTTTCGAGGCTCTGTCTGGGCACCATGAACTTCGGCCCTCAGACGACCGAAGACGATTCCCACACGATCATGGACAAGGCCCACGACCTGGGGCTCAACTTCTTCGACACGGCCAACACCTACGGACACAAGAAGGGCGAGGGCGTCACCGAGCAAATCGTCGGACGCTGGTTCGCCAAGGGTGGCGGCCGGCGCGAGCGAACCGTGATCGCCACCAAGCTGTACGGCTCGATGAGCGATTGGCCCAACGACACCTTCCTCTCGGCTCGCAACATCCGGCGCGCCTGCGACGAGTCGCTCCGCCGGTTGCAGACCGACCACATCGACCTCTACCAGATGCACCACATCGACCGGAACACTCCCTGGGAGGAGATCTGGGAGGCCATGGAGGTCCTGCGCACCCAGGGCAAGATCCTCTACGTCGGCTCGAGCAACTTCGCGGGCTGGCACATCGCCAAGGCCCAGTCGGTCGCCGCGCAGCGGCACTTCATGGGACTCGTCTCCGAGCAGTCGATCTACAACCTCTCGAGGCGGCAGATCGAGATCGAGGTCGTCCCTGCGTGCGAGGACTACGGCCTCGGCATCATCCCCTGGAGTCCGCTCCACGGCGGCATGCTCGCGGGGCTGCTGCAGAAGGAAAGTGAGGGAATCCGCCGCCACGCGGGACGCTCGAAGGCTGGCATCGAACAGCACCGTTCTCAGGTCGAGGCCTACGAGAAGTTCTGCGCCGACCTCGGCGAGGAGCCGGCCAACGTCGGCCTTGCCTGGCTCCTTCACCAGCCCGTAGTCACGGCGCCGATCATCGGGCCTCGTACTCAAGAGCAGCTCGAGGCGTCCTTGCGCGCGCTCGAGATCTCGTTCGGAGAGGACGAGCTGGACCGGCTCGACGAGATCTGGCCCGGCCACAAGACCGCTCCGGAGGACTACGCCTGGTAAGTCCCGCTCGGCTGCCTCGTGTCGTGCTTGCATTAGCCCTATAGGGCGAACGACGAAAGGTTGCCGATGCCTCGACATGATGCGACGACGTGGAAGCTGCCGAAGGGCTACGAGGGCGTGGTCGGCAACGCCAACATCGAGATCGAGGTTCGTCAAAGCGCTCTACCACTCAAGTCGCGCAGCGTGCGCCAGCAGAAGAGGTCGAGCGAGCTGCTCGGTCACCTGCTGATCTCGAGGGGCGGGATCGAATGGCGGCCGCGCGGCGGCAAGAAGCTCGTCAAGATGAATTGGGAGAAGCTCGCCGAGGTGCTCGATACCTACCGAACAGCCCCCTAGCTCTCGGACTCGGGTCATGATGTGAGGCATGACTCGTCGAATCCTGGTTCTCGGCCCTCCGGCCGGGGGGAAGGGGACCCAGGCCGAGCGGCTGGCGGCCGAGCTCGGCGTTCCTCACTTCGCAACCGGAGATATGCTGCGCCAGGAGGTGGCCGAGGGCTCTGATCTCGGTCGCAGGGCCAGGGCCTTCATGAACACCGGCGAGCTGGTGCCCGACAAGATAGTCGTCGCCATGGTGGTGGACCGAATCAGCCGACCGGATGCCGCCGACGGATGGGTCGTGGACGGTTTTCCCCGGAACGTTCATCAGGCACAGGAGTTCGACGACGAGCTTGGAGCTCAAGGGGTGGACCTGGTGATCGCGCTCGAGGTCGCGCCGGCGGACATCATCGCTCGCATCAGCGGGCGAAGGACCTGTGCGAACGGCCACGTCTATCACGTCGAGCACAGGCCTCCGAAGAAGCCGGGAGTTTGCGACGTCGACGGAGAGCCTCTGTTCCAGCGAGACGACGACACCGAAGAGGTCATTCGCCACCGGATCGACGTCTACGACAAGGAGTCGCGCGCGTTACTCGAGTTCTACGCGTCCAAGGATGTGCTGCGGGTCGTCGACGGCTCGGGCGACCCCGACCAGACTTACGTGCACGTGAACTCGCTGGTTACTGCGGGGAGCTAGGGGGTAGCTCCCTGACCTCAGGCTTCCGGGCGTCGGCTTCGTTCTCCCGCATCCACTTCACCCCCGCTTGGGCGAGGTGGGCGGCCGGCACCACCACCTTGGCGATCGACTTGCCGCGGCTTCGCTCGATGGCCTTGGTCGACCAGCGCTCGACCTCGTCGGTGTGGTCCTCGAACCATTTGTAGCCGGCATAGGCGAAGGCCACGACCTTGGGGGTGCTGCGCCGAATCCTCGAAATTCCCACGAACCCTCCTCTGATTGGCTTGGGTCACGCTTACCCAGCGTGCCTGGAGGGACGCCTAATACGGCGAATCGGTTGTGGGCTTGCCGCTACGGCTTGCCGGGACCCTTGTCCTTGCCGTTGTCCGAGCCGCCTGCCCCCGGAGGGCTCGAAGGGGCCGGGCTCGTCTCCGTGTCGGTCGAACCCTTGTCCTTGCCGGCGTGCTCGGGTTTGCCGGAGAACTTGGGGCCCTTGTCCTTCTTGGGCTTGGTGACGTGCTCGGGCTTGGTCTTCTTCGGCTTCTTCTGCGAGGTGCCCTGCTCTTCCTGGGCCTCCATGGCGGCGGCGCAGGCGGCCTCGGCGTCGGCCACGGTCGCGTCCTTGTCCTGGGCGATCGAGCGAACCAGCTCCCCGTGGGCCCGGCCCTTCACGTCGCAGTGGGCCGCAACTCGAACCACCGCGCCGTGGTTGTCGCCCTCCGAACCGTCGGACTCTCCGGAGTCGTCGCGCTCGTCGTCTTCCACCTCACAAGCGTCGGGGCCGGCGTCACAGTCCTCGGTGTCGTCGCCCTCGTCCTCGGAGGCGCACTCCTCGGAGTCATCAGCCTCATCGTCGGGGTCGTCACCTTCATCGGCGGGGTCGCCTTCTTCGACGTCGGTCTGCTCGCCATCGGTGCCGTCACCGGAGGCTTCGCCCTCAGATCCCTCTTCGTCACCCGCGTTCGTGGTGTCGCCGTCGGTGTCCTCACCATCAGAGTCGTCCGGGCACGGCTCGGCCGAAAGCTCGGTTTCGGTGGAGCTCGCGGTGGTGGAAGGTTCGGCAGGGACCTCGCTCGGCGAGCCGTAGGCGTATTGCATGGCCACGAGCAGCAGCGCAGCAATTGCGATGAGGCCCTTCAAGTGCTGAACCATCCTCTACCTTTCCCACATAGCGGCAGTCGCCGGACTTCCCGGTGTGTCTGTATCGGCAGAAGTCGGCACCACATTGAGCGGCTCCGGCTTCGACTTAAACGCGGTCACTAACTCGCCCTAGGCCAGGGCCTCGACCGGGTCGTAGGGGGAATCGAGTGACTCGGACACGGTGCCGTCGTCGTCGAAGACGAGGAAGCGATCGAGGATGCGCATGAACCAGCGATCGTGCGTCACGACGATCACCGTGCCCTCGTAACGCATCAGCGCGTCCTCGAGCGCCTCGGCGGAGTCGATGTCTAGGTTGTCGGTGGGCTCGTCGAGCAGCAGCATGGTCGGGCTTCTCATCTCCATCAACAGAATCTGAAAGCGAGCCTGCTGGCCCCCGGACAGAAGCCCGAACGGGAGGTGGCCAACCTCGTGCAGTTCGTAACGCTTCAGCGTCGCGATGGCGCCTCCCAGAGCGAGGCCCTCATGAGCAAGGTGGTCGACCAGCGACCTATCGATCTCGAGGTCGGCCCGCTCGTGTAGCTGGGAGAACAGCGCCGGCTCGACCCGCGCGCCCAGTCGCAGGCCACCAGAGTGAGCGATGTCCTCGCCGGCGAGCAGCTTGAGAAAGTGACTCTTGCCCGACCCGTTCGGCCCCACGACACCCACGCGCTCGCCGAAGTAGAGCTCGGTCGAGAACGGGCCCACGAGCCCGGGGATCTCGAGTCCCTCGACGCGCAGAGCAATCTTCCCGGTGCGGCCCCCCTGCAGGTTCATCCGCACCCGTTGGTCACGCGGCCGCTCGCGGGGTGAGTTGTCCTGCTCGTGACGGGCAAGCTTCTTCTTGGCCGAGCTGAGACGCGTTGCGAACTTGTCGTTGTAGGCCGCGCGGCGCTTGAAGTCGGCGATCTGAGCCATGATGTGTGCGTGCTTCTCCTTGTAGCGGCGCGTCTCCTCCTCGATCTTTTCGAGCCGTCGCCGGCGCGCTTCGGTGTAGGACGCGAACGGGCCGCTGTGCGTCCACGCGCTGTGTCCCTCGAGGGTGACGATCGCGTCCGCGGTCGCGGCGAGCATCGCCCTGTCGTGGCTCACGTACAGAATCGTCTTGCGCAGGTCGCGCATGGACTGCTCGAGCCATCGCTTGCCTGAGATGTCGAGGAAGTTGTCCGGCTCGTCGAGCAGCAGAACGCTCGCGTCCGAACGGAAGAACGCCTCCAGCGCAAGCCGCTTCTGCTCGCCGCCCGACAGCGTCGAGAGCCTGCGCTGAGCCACGGCCTCCAGCGGTTCCCCCAAAGCCTTGGTGGTGCAGGTGGTCCACAGCACCTCGGCGTCGTAGCCGCCGGCCTCGCCCCAAGCGGCGATTGCGCCGGCGTAGCGAAGTTGCGCCGCCTGCCCATGAGGACCGGCGACTATCCGCTCCGCCGACTGCAGAGCCTCGTCGGCGCGGCGGAGTCCCGGCGAGGCGAACGACAGCAGGAAGTCCCGCACGGTGGTGGACGCGCCGAAGGTGCCGACGAACTGCGGCATGTAGCCGAGCTTGCCGTCCACCTTGATCACGCCGTTCTGAGGGCTCTCCTGGCCGGAGATCAGCCTCAGTATCGTGGTCTTCCCGACACCGTTGGCGCCTACCAAAGCGACGTGCGCGCCCGACGGCACCCTCAGCGAGAGGTCGTCGAAGAGCACCCGGCCCCCGGGCAGCGCGAAACGCAAACCAGCCACATCGACATAGCCCACGGGGGAACATCCTGAGGCAGCGAGAGGCCCGTGTCACGGGGGTTGTTCGAATCGAAGTGGGCTACTCCCACTCGATGGTGCCGGGGGGTTTGCTGGTGATGTCGTAGACGACGCGGTTGACGCCGGGTACCTCGTTGACTATCCGGTTGCTGATGCGCTCGAGCAGGTCGTAGGGGAGGCGCGCCCAGTCGGCGGTCATGGCGTCCTCGCTCGTCACCGCCCGGAGCACTATCGGGTGCCCGTAGGTCCGCTCGTCACCCATGACACCGACGCTTCGCACCGCCGGAAGCACCGCGAAGCTCTGCCAGATGTCGCGGAGCAGGTCCGCGCGCTTCATCTCATCGAGCACGATCGCGTCGGCGGAGCGCAGCATCTCGAGCCGCTCCCGGGTGACCTCGCCGACGATTCGCACCGCAAGACCCGGGCCGGGGAACGGCTGGCGCCACACGATCTCCTCGGGTAGGCCGAGCTCCTCTCCGACGCGCCGGACCTCGTCCTTGAACAGATTGCGCAGCGGCTCGACCAGCTCGAAGCTCATGTCCTCGGGGAGTCCGCCGACGTTGTGGTGACTCTTGATCTTGGCCGCATCCTTGGTACCGGACTCGATGACGTCCGGATACAACGTCCCCTGCACCAGGAAGCGCGCCTCGTCTACTTCGTCGCGCGCTACCTCCTCGAAAACGCGGATGAAGGTCTCGCCGATGATCTTGCGCTTGCGTTCGGGATCGGTCACGCCCGAGAGGTTCTCTAGAAAGCGATCGGCCGCCTTGACGTGGATGAGGTTCATCTCGAGATGGCGGCGGAAGGTTTCCTCTACCTGCTCCCCCTCGCCGGCGCGCAACAGGCCGTGGTCGACGAACACGCACACGAGTTGGTCGCCGATCGCGCGATGGATGAGCGCCGCGGCGACGCTGGAGTCGACACCGCCGGACAGCGCGCACACCACCTTCTCGTCGCCGACGGCGGCGCGCACCTGCTCGGTCGCGGTCTCGATAATCGACGTCATGGTCCACGACGGCAGCAGGTCGCAGGCCTCGTAGAGGAAGTTCTTCAGCAGGTCGAGTCCCTTGGGTGTGTGGCTTACCTCGGGGTGGAACTGAACTCCGTAGAGCGCTCGCTCGCGATCCTCGAACGCCGCGACTGGACTTGCCGTGGTCGAAGCAGTCGCCACGAACCCTTCGGGAGCCTTCACCACCGCGTCGTTGTGGCTCATCCACACGGTCTGGCTGACGGGAAGCTCTCCGAACAGCACGGCATTGGGCTCCGAGACCTCGAGATCGGTCTTGCCGAACTCGGCGATGCCGGTGTGACCCACCTCTCCTCCGAGCGCCTGCGCCATCACCTGCTGCCCGTAGCAGATTCCCAGCACGGGGACGTCGAGTTCGAACATCCCCGGGTCGACCGACGGCGCCCCCGGCGAGTAGACCGACTTGGGCCCGCCGGACAGGATGATCCCGCTCGGTCGCAGGGCCGCGAGCTCGGCGACCGGCGCGTCGTGAGGAACGATCTCTGAGTAAACGTGGCACTCGCGGACCCGGCGGGCGATGAGCTGGGCGTACTGAGCGCCGAAATCGATGACCAAGACCTTGTCCATACGGCAGGCTACCGCGCCGCCCCCTAGTGACCCCTTCAATCGGGACGCGGCCGAACTTGCATCTTTTGCAACTCGCTACTATATTTTCTGCAATCTTAGGGAGAAAGTAGAAATGTCTGAGCTCGAGGAACGACTGGCGGAGATCTTGGGGAGACCCGTCCGCACCTCTGCGGACGCGGAAGCGGCCGCCCGCGCGGCCGAAGCGCTCCTGGATATCCTGCTGGCGCGCGAGAGGGCTGAACTGGCGCTGGCCCCTGGCGCAGAGGCGGCCACCACGACGACCGGCGATCTCTCGGGGCTCACGTTGCACGACGCCGCCGAGCGAGTTCTCCAACAAGCAGGTATCCCCCTGCACGTGAAGGAGCTCGGGAAGAGAATCAAGGGCGGAGGTTGGACGCACCCCCGCTCTCGCAAGGCCTCTCCCGAGCAGATTCAGTTTCAGCTCGCCGCCCGCCTCCCTCGGTATCCCGATCGCTTCCAGCGGGTCGCGCCGAACACATTTGGACTCACGGGTTGGTCCGAGAAGACGCTCGAGCGTCCGAGGCCAATGCTGGGGCTCTTCCAGGGACCGCCCGGCGGCGTCGGCCGTGAGAGCGGTGAACGATTCGACGAGCCCGCCCGCACTCCGTGGCGCTCGTAATCGACACTGGGGTCCTGGTTGCGGCATTGGGCGAGAACGACCCGGAGCATCCGCGGTGCGCAGATCTAATCGAGAGCTCGACCGAGCAACTGGTGATTCCCACGCCCGTACTGGTCGAACTCGATTACTGGGTCCGCAAGTTCGCCGATGTCCAAGTCTGGCTGACCTTCTGCGAGGACGTATCGCAGGGCGCCTATTCCCTCTTCGCCTTGAACAGCAATCTGGTTAGCGCGGCCGCCAACCTGCAGGTGAGGTTCGCAGATCAGCCCCTCGGTTTCGTGGATGCCGCGGTTGCGATTACCTGTGAAGCTCTTGGCGAGGACAAGGTGGCCACGCTCGACCGGCGTCACTTCGGTGTCGTGCGCATCAGGGGGAACGACCCCCTGCGCATCGTTCCAAGCTAGGGCGTCAGGAGCTTGACCAGGCGGCGGTTCGTCACCGCGAGTCCGACCGCTCCCATCGCGCTCAGAAAAGCGATGTGGCCGAAGAGGTAGAGCCCAACCTCGCCGAGCATCAGGCCCCTGATCAGCGCCACCCCGTGATACAGCGGCGACACGTGGGCGACGGCCTGTAGCCACTCCGGGTAGACGCTCAACGGATAGAAGGTGGCCGAGAACAGAAACAGCACTAGCACCGCGAGGTTCACGAGGTCGAAGTCCTGCCACCCCCGCATGAAGGTGGTCGAGGTCATACCCACTGCTCCGAACGAGAAGCCGACGAGGAGGGCCGCCGGCAGCGCAAGGATCGCCCACGGAGACTCGATCAGTCCCATGACCAGCAACACGAACAGGTATCCGGTCGCGTAGATCGAGCCCCGGATCTGCGACCAGGCGATCTCGCCGAGGGCGATGTCAAAAGGCTTCAGCGGGGTCGAAAGCATGGCGTCGTAGGTCTTGGCGTACTTGAGCTTGTGGAAGATGTTCATGGTTGACTCGAACACCGCACCGTTCATTGCAGACGAAGCCAGCAGAGCCGGGGCAACGAAGGTCGTGTAGTCGAAGGTACGGCCGCTTTCGAGTGTGATCTCGCCCACCAGAGCACCGATACCGAGACGTATCGCGAACAGATACAGCAAGGTCTCGACGAAGCCGGAAAAGATGATGATCCAGATGTGTCGGTAGACGAGCAGATTTCGCTCGAGCACGTGACGCACTCCCGAACGACCCAATACCCCAAGTGGGGTTATGCGCAATCCGATGGTTTGACTGGTCACGGCTGCAACCTCCGCGCCAGCGCCCAGCGCGCAACGACCCACCCAGCCGCGGTCCACACCACGAGATAGGCGATGTGCAGCGACGGGGCCAGAGCCGAGTCGATCCCGAGCGCGCTCGCGCGGCACAGCTCAACTCCGTGCCAGAGAGGTGTGATGAACGCGACCGGCTGCAGCCACCCGGGCAGCAGCTCGACCGGGAAGAAGGTCCCGGAGAACAGAAACATAGGGATGATGCCGAAGCGGAACAGCGAGGAGAGCTTGGTCTCGTCCTTGGCCAGCGCCGTGAAGCCGGTAACCGGCGCAGCGAACGCCATCCCCGTCAGCACCGCACCGGGCACCGCCAGCGCAACCTCGACGGGTGAGATGGCGCCGAGCACCGCCGACACGATGGCGAAGGCAACCGCAGACAGCGCCACGCGAACGCCGACCCACAAGAGATTGCCGGCAACCAGATCTCCCACCCTGAGGGGTGTTGCCAGCGCGGCGTGGTAGCTCTTGATCCACTTGATGCCGGCGAACACCGGCCACGAGCCCTCGCCCGCGCCGGTCTGCATCGCGGTTGCAGCGAGAAGTCCGGAGGCAATGAAGCTGACGTAGGTGA
>JBOGWU010000108.1:0-13552 GCA_050693935.1 Actinomycetota bacterium
ATGCCTCCTGCCCAAGTAGACGCCGTTAGGAGATCGCCAGTCTCAGCGCAGCGGTGACCAGAAGGCTCGCTCCCAGCGCGCAGTCCTCGATGGTGGAGTTCTCTTTCGGCGAGTGAGAGATGCCGCCCTCGGAGCGGACGAACACCATCCCGCAAGGCACCCCTCCCCCGGTGAGCGTCATTGCGTCGTGGCCCGCCATGCTCGGCATCTCGGGAACCTCGAACTCGACCTCGCTCGCGGCGGAGCTCATGGCATCGAGCACCTCCGGCGCCATCGGCGCCGCGCGCAGCCGCTTGGTCTCGTCGACGCGTAGCTCGCACCCGTTGTCTTCGGCAGCGCGGCGAGCGGCTTCGAGAATCTGTTGGTTCGCGCCGTCGATGAGGCCTTCCTCGAGGCTTCGCACGTCGAGCGTGGCGCGGGCCTCGCCGGGGACGATGTTGGTGGCTCCGCCCACGACGGCGGCCTCGCCCACGGTCGCCACCAACTCCTCGCCGTTCCCGCTCTTCTGCATCACTCGTTGAGCTTCGAGCGCCGCCGCAGCAATGGGGATCAGGGCATCACGGCGGTCTGCGGGAAGGGTCGTGCCCGCGTGGTTCGCCTCGCCGATCACCTGGAGGCGCCAGTGGCTCAGCCCCACGATGCCCGTCACGATGCTCACGGGGAGACCGGCACGCTCCAAGCGCCGCCCTTGCTCGACGTGCACCTCGAGATACGCGCTGAGATCGCGTCGGCGACCGGCTACCGCGCTTACCCGTTGGGGATCGAAGCCGGCCTCGCGCATGACGTCGCCGAGCCTGGTTCCCTCGGTGGTGGTAGCGCTCTCCACCTCATCGACGCCGAGGTCTCCGGCCAGGGCGCGGCTTCCCGTCATCCCGAGGCCGAACCGGACGCCCTCCTCGTCAGTGAAGCACAGCACCCCGAGCCGGTCCCATCCCGGCTCCCGAGCGTCCCGTGCGCACAGGAGCCCTTCGAGCGCGGAGGTGACGCCCAGAGCCCCGTCGAACCTCCCGCCGCTCGGCACGGTATCGAGATGCGAGCCCATCATCACCGCGGGACGCCTGCCCGCGAAGACCCAGACGTTGCCGGCCTCGTCGTAGGAAACCTCGAGCTTCTCCGCCTCGCAGCGTTTCACGAGCCAGTGCCTGGCCTCGATCTCCTCCTGCGTCCAGGCGAGCCGCTCGGCTCCGCCGGAGTCGAGTTTCCCTATTTGGTTGACCTCTTCGAGCAGGCCCCACAGCCGGTCCCGATTGATGTTCATGCGGCCACTATGCCCCTTACCTCCCCTGTCGCGCTGCAATCGTCTGCGTCATAGTGATCGAATGACTACACGACACCCGAGAGACGACCTGACTCGACTCGACGAAGTTCTAGCGCTCGCCCATCGTGAGGCGGCGCGCTATCTGGGAGGGCTCGACGATTCGCTGGTGCGCACCTCTGAAGCGGAGACCGCGGCCAAGTCACTGCGCGGGCCTCTTCCCGCCGACGGGGACGGCGCGCTCGCGGCGCTGAGCGATCTGGCCGCCGCGGGCCGTGCCGGCGCGATCCGCTCTGCGGGTCCGCGTTTCTTTCACTTCGTCGTCGGCGGCACGACTCCGGCCGCGCTCGGGGCGGACTGGTTGACCTCATCCATCGACCAGAACGTTGGGCTGTGGGCTGGCTCACCGTTGGGGGCCGAGATCGAAACCATCGCGCTCGACTGGCTCAAGGAACTCTTCGAGCTCCCCGCCGCGTGGGGTGGTGTGCTCACCACCGGCGCCACTATGGCCAACTTCGTCGGGCTCGCATGCGGACGACGGTGGTGGGGACTCGAGCAGGGCGTGGACATCGACGATCTCGGTGTGG
The DNA here is from genome assembly GCA_050693935.1 of Actinomycetota bacterium. Taxonomy (GTDB): domain Bacteria; phylum Actinomycetota; class CADDZG01; order CADDZG01; family WHSQ01; genus WHSV01. The sequence goes on from JBOGWU010000108.1 coordinate 1,843, forward strand.
GAGCGCTCGACCCGATGCCCGTCTTTTCCAGTGGATACATCCACGCCGCTTCGATCAAGGCGCTCGGGATGATGGGGATCGGCCGTAAGCAGGTGCGGCTGCTGAGCCGCGACGCAAGAGGTCGCCTCGACGTCGACGAGCTGGAGGCCGAACTGAAAGCGCTCGGAGGCGCTCCATCGATGATCATCGCCAACGCAGGCGAGGTGAACGCGGGCGGTTTCGACCCCATCCCTGGGATGATCGAGCTGGCATCACGGCACAATGCGTGGGTTCATGTCGACGGCGCGTTCGGGTTGTTCTCGCGGCTTTCGCCCGAGACCAAGCCGCTGACCGACGGGATCGACGGCGCACACTCCGTGATCTCGGACGGCCACAAGTGGCTGAACGTTCCGCACGACTGCGGCTTTGCGTTCGTCCGCGATCCCTCGTTGTTGAGCGGCGTGTTCGGAACAGGCGCGCCTTACTACGTCGGCGGAGGAGAGCTGCAGCCGAACTACGCGTTGATGGGCCCGGAGAGCTCTCGCCGCGCCCGGGCACTCGATGTGTGGGCGACGCTGAGGGCCTACGGGCGTTCCGGTTACCGCGACATGATCGAGCGACACCTCGCTCTCGCACGCCGCATCGCCCAGAGGGTCGAGGCGGCAGACGATCTCGAGCTACTTGCTCCCGTCACGCTCAACATCGTTTGCTTCCGCTATCGCCCGGGCGGCGTCTCAGAGAAACGGCTCGACGATCTCAATCGACGGCTCGGCGAGGCGGTGCTCGAAGACGGCCGCGTCTACTTTGGCACGACTAGCTTCGAGGGCCACGTCGCCTTCCGCCCGGCCATCGTCAACTACCGCACCACTGAGCACGACGTCGATCTGCTCGTCGACGTAGTGCTTGAGTTGAGCGCCGAGCTCAGCTCAAGCTGAGGGGTCTAGTAGCCGGCGAGCCTCGCGATGCCGGCGCGTTGCTCGTCGGTGAGCCAGGGTCCATCACCGGCCGCGACGTTGATACGCGCATGATCGGCCTTGCTCGTCGCGGGGATCGCTACGTGAATGCGTTCATCGGACAGACACCACCTCAGCAGCGCATCAGCCCAGCTCGTGACGCCGAGTGCCTCGAGCTCACCGGGGTCGGGTGAGTTGCCCATGAGCGAGCCGTTGCCGAACGGGCGCATCGCGATGACGCCCAGCCCAAGTTGCTCGGCAAGCGGAAGGATGCGCGCCTCCACCTCGCGTTGGGACGGGTTGTACGGCACCTGGATGCACTCGATGCGTCCGGTGTTCATGAGCTCTTCCAACTCTCCGAACGCGGCTGCCTTGTGGTGAGTCGCGCCAATGGCACCTATGCGACCGTCGGCCTTCTCGCGCTCCATCCACTCGAGGTGGCCCTCGGGCTGCACTAGGTTATGGATCTGCTCCACATCGACGCGCCCTCCGTAGAACTCCATTTGCGCATCGAACTGAGCTCTTCCCTCATCGACCGATTCGGACCAGATCTTGGTTGCAACGATCGTGTCGTCGCGGAACTTCCCGATCGCGCGCGAGAGCACCCGCTCCGACCTCCCGTACATCGGCGAGCTGTCCATCAGCCGGGTGCCCGACTCGTATTGGAGCGCCACAACTTCGTTCGCGATCGGCTGCTCTGAATCACCGACGTCGAAGACGCGCGACGTTCCAAGCCCTACGACGGGAACCTTTACACCGGTGGTACCGAACTCTCTTGTCTCCATGGCCCCTACTGTAAGTTCTGCGGGTGAAAGCCGATGCGAGCGCCTGGGGGATCGATCCCGGCTACCACGACTACCGCGGGTACTGGCGCGAGAGTTCGGAACCGACGACGACCGCGATTCTGGATGCGATGGGCGCGACCACGGAGTCGCCGCCCGATGTCACCGCGTGGGTGGTGCGCGCCGACAGGCAGGTGCGCCTGGGCCACGACGTAATGATCAGGCTCGAGGAGGGAGGCGAGTTCAGGGTTCACGGCGAGATGCCCGCCGGCACGCCGTTGGGTTACCACACGCTGGTCCATCCCGACGGGCGCGAGCATGCGCTCATCGTTTGCCCCGGCACCTGCTTCCTTCCGCATGACCTTCACACCTGGGGTTGGGGCGTACAGCTCTACTCGGTTCGCTCGGCGAAGAGCTGGGGTATCGGCGACTTCGGCGATCTGCGCGAGCTGGGTCAGTGGGCGCGCTCGTTGGGAGCGGGTGTGTTGCTGCTCAATCCGCTGCACGCGGCGCTGCCCACGCCAGTGCAGCAGCCGAGTCCGTATTCGCCATCGAGCAGGCGCTTCCGCAACCCCCTGTACCTGCGCGTCGAAGATGTGCCCGGCGCCGCCGAGGCCGGGCTCGACGTCGAAGCGCTGACGGCCGCGAGGCGGGCGCTCAATGCCAAGGACCTGATCGATCGCGACGCCGCGTACCGCTTGAAGATGCACGCCCTCGAACGCATCTATCGACGCTGGCCGGGTTCGACGAGCTTCGAGGAATACTGCACCGAGGGGGGACGACTGCTCTGGGACTTCGCGGCGTACATGGCCCTGTCGGAATTTCACGGAGGCGGTAGGTCGAGCTTCCCCGCCGGCTTCGAGCGACCCGACACACCGGAGGTAAAACGCTGGCGGCGCGCCAACGCCGATCGCCTTCGCTTTCACGCCTGGGTGCAATGGCTCCTTGATCGCCAGCTGGAGGACGCGCTAGAAGAGATCGACCTGGTCCACGACCTCGCCATCGGCGTCGACGCTCAGGGTGCCGACGCGTGGATCTGGCAGGACGTCATCGCTGAGGGAATCAGCGTGGGGGCGCCACCGGACGAGTTCAATGCGCTCGGACAAGATTGGGGTATGCCGCCGTTCGACCCCTGGAAGCTGCGGGCATCGGGCTACGAGGCGTTCATCGAAACGGTGCGTTCGAGCATGACCGGCGGCGCGGGACTGCGCTTCGATCACATAATGGGACTGTTTCGGCTCTTCTGGATCCCGCAGGAGCTCGCCCCCGAGCAGGGTTCGTACGTGCGCTACCCCTTCGAGGATCTGCTCAACATCATGTCCCTCGAGAGCCACAGGGCCGGCTCGTATGTGATCGGTGAGGACCTCGGCACGGTCGAGCCCTTCGTGCGTGAGGAGATGCAGCGCCGGAGCATCCTCGGATACCGTCTCCTGTGGTTCGAAGAAGGCGACCCGGAGAGCTATCCGGAGCCGGCGATGGCCGCGGTCACAAACCACGACCTCCCGACGCTGGCGGGATTGTGGAGCGGCGCCGATCTGCGCATGCAGCAGGAGCTGGAGCTCGAGCCCAACGTCGAGGGAACGCATGAAACGAAGGCGCGTCTCCGCGACCGAACGGGCCTCGGCGACGATGCGCCGGCCGGCGAGCTGATCGCTCGCACCTACGAGATGCTGGCGCGCGCCCCCAGCAGGATCCTGATAGCGACGCTCGAGGACGCGCTGGGGGCCGAGGAGCGACCGAACCAGCCGGGCACCATCGACGAGCGTCCGAACTGGTCGATCCCCCTGCCCCAGCCGCTCGAGGCGATCGTGGAGGATCCGAGTCCGCGCCGGATCGCCGAGACATTCAACAAAAACCGGTAAAGGCGGGGTCTTTGCGATCCGGCTTCCTAAAAGGCAGCCAGGGGACGAGTGGGCGGCCGGTGGACAGCGCGCGAGGGGGCTATTCGGTACGGCGTGGTCGCTGAGCGACCCTGGTGTGCCGGAAAGGGTCGCGGGCCTGGGTTTGAGAGGGGGCTTGCAACATGGCTACCGCTCTGCGGTACTCACGTTGCACGGGGGTCCGGCGCAGTCAAATTCGAGGGGCCCTGCCAGGCCGGCCCACCCCGGATTCCCCTCTTCGCTGCCGGTTTTGGGGTTTCTGGACCCTGAGGTGTTGCTAAACGCACCCTTCATGGTCCAAGAAGGTGTCGGTGGGTTTTCTGACCCCGAAACGGGTGCATGGTCCCCCTCTGGTGGTCAGAGATGGACCGCACCTCACTCGAGCGGGCCCTGCCGGGGCCCGCCAGCCCGGATTCCTCCCTTCGCTGCCGGGTTTTGGGTTTTCTTTACTTCGTGAGGTGCTCCCGGAACCAGGCGCCGGCCAGGCGGGCGACCTCGTCGAGAGCGCCGGGCTCCTCGAACAGGTGCGAGGCGCCCGGTACGACCTCGAGCCGCTTGACGCCGCCCAACAGTTCGAGGGCCCGCCGGTTGAGCCCGAGCACCGTCGCATCCGAGCCGCCCACGATCAACAAAGTCGGGGCCGACACGCGCTCGAGAACACTCTGCCCCGCGAGGTCGGGGCGGCCGCCGCGCGACACCACGGCTCCGACGGGCTCCCCCAGCCGGGCGGCCGCGACCAGTGCCGCTCCCGCACCCGTGCTCGCTCCGAAGTAGCCGATGGGCAGCGCCGCAACCTCCCCGGAGCGCAGCCATTCGGTCGCTCCCAGCAGCCGGCCCGCAAGCAAGTCGATATCGAAACGCAGATGCCCCGAGACGGCATCGGCGGGTTCCTCGTCGGCGGTGAGAAGGTCGAAGAGGAGCGTCGCGAATCCCTGAGCAACCAGAGCGTCGGCCACCCACTGGCTGCGGGGGCTATGGCGGCCGCTTCCGCTGCCGTGCGCGAACAGCACCACTCCTCGGGAGCCGTCGGGCACGGTGAGGATTCCGCCGAGGACGATCTCGCCCAGCGCGATGGTTACCTCTGCCGAGCGAGCCATCTCCGGTTAGGCGCGCCCGCCGGAGGGAGCCGGCGAACGCGCCGCCTCGACGAGTGCCAAGAGCTTCTCGTAGTGAGCCACGCGCCAGTAAACGCTCGCGCAGCCACTGCACCGGAGGAACTCGTCGTAGAAACGCGCCGCGCCCGGCTCGAGCTCGTCAATTACATCCTGCTTGTCGGCTCGCACCAGCTCTCCGTTGCACTTCATGCAGCGCGTGAATGGTTGAAGGTCACCCGAAAGGTCGAAGCGCCGCACCACCTCGACGAGCTGGTCGCGCGGGGACGTCGCTCGCACGAAGTACCCATGAGTAACCGACTTCCGCTTCAGCACGCCGACGTCGCGCGTCAACAGGACCCGCCCCTCGGCGCTAGAGATCGCGGCAAGCTCCTCGTCGTCGATGTCGTTTCGATAGAGCGTGTCGAAGCCGCACAGGCGCAGATGGCGCGCCAGCGTTCCCAGATTCCCATCGAGAACGAAGCGTGTGGTCCGCAGCGGGTCGGGGCGCAGGCGGCCGATCGAGGAGATGTCGAGGCTCTCGAACACCGGGTACACGGCGATCCGATCCCCATCGGCCACCCGGCGGTCGAAGTCTACGGGTTCACCGTTTACGAGGATCAAGTCGACCTCGGCGTGGGGGACGCCCCTGGACTCGATCAAGTCCTTCACCGTCTCCCCCACCCCCACCGAGTGCTCGATACCGCGAAACCGCTCATCGACCGCCAGCAGGTCGTTGAGCTCGGCATAGAAACGCACAACCGCGGTTGCCGTCATCACCGGCGCCTAGGCATCCGCTTCGCGCGCCAACTCGTCGTTGGTGAGGCCGCTGATCACCGACTCGGGTTGCGTGCTGACCGGATTCCGGCGCGCGTCTGCCGCCTCGTCCCTCATCTTCACGAGCAGCCAGCGCGGCCTCTCGCCCGAGCCGGTGCGCGTGATCGCGTAACCACCGGTGAGCTTGTGACCCTCGAGCCATAACGTGGCGTGGCCGTTGTTCAGCGCGTCGCCGATGGGGACCTCCTCGCCCTTGCGCTGCGAGAGGTTGCGATAGGTCCCGGCATCCCACACGATCACGCTTCCGCCCCCGTACTGGTCCCGGGGGATGTTCCCCTCGAAGTCGATGTAGTCAAGCGGGTGGTCCTCAGTCGGCATCGCCAACCGTTTGTCGCGCGGATCGGTCGAGGGGCCCTTGGGAACGGCCCACGACTTCAACACCCCGTCCACCTCGAGCCGGAAGTCGTAGTGGAGGCGCGAGGCATCGTGTTTCTGGATAACGAAGCGATTCCCGATCTTGTCCGGCGATGCGGCCCCGAAGGGCTCGCTGGTCTTGCTCGGATCGCGCTTTGACTTGTAAGCCTCGAGCTTGTCGTCGGCCATGCAGGAACACCTACCCGCAGCGAGTTGTTGCACCCCATGCGAGGCGCATTATCCGTCTCGATTCCGTACCCTAAGAGCTACGCTGACGAGGCATGACCCAGCGAGGTCTAAACCAGCAAGGAGTTGCTCACGATGGAGCAAAGCACCTATGAGACCGCGACCTTCGGAGCGGGATGCTTCTGGGGGATAGAGGCCGCGTACCGCCAGATTCAGGGCGTGAAGGCCACCCGCGTGGGCTACGCCGGCGGCTCGGTGGACGACCCCACCTACAAAGAGGTCTGCACCGGCACGACCGGCCACGCCGAGGTCGTCGAGGTCACCTACGACCCGGCGAAGGTGTCTTACGAGGAGCTGCTCGACGTCTTCTGGGCCAATCACGACCCCACGCAGGTGAACCGACAGGGCCCGGATGTCGGCACGCAGTACAGGACGGTGGTCTTCTTCCACTCCCCCGCCCAGGAGAAGTCGGCGATCACGTCACGCGACGCAGTCCAGGAGCGCCTCGAGCGTCCGGTCGCGACCGAGATCGTTCCCGCCGCGACGTTCTGGGAGGCCGAGGATTACCACCAGCAGTACCTGGAGAAGCGCGGGCTCTCGACCTGTCGCATCTGAACCTGGCCAGACCTGCGCGTCTCTAAGAGCAGCCTGCTAGGGCCGGTGGCTCCTGCTGATGGTTGCATCGATCCTGACGGCCGGTGAGTCCTTCATGTGGGGACCGAGCATCGCCGTCGCAAAGTCCCGGGCCCCCTCGTTGGCGATCACGAGCTCCTCTGCGACGACGTCGTAATAGGCCAGGCAATTTCCATCCGGATCGTGCACGTAGATACGATGAACGCCCGTACGAGCCCAAGTCTCGTAGAGAGCGAATCCGCCTCCCGAGCCGGCCGTCGACGAACGTTTGGTCGTGGGCGTGGCCGACCGGAAGTGCGACCGGCGCTTGCGCGGCGCCAGCCATGTTGCGGGGGTCTCGATCGCCTCCGCGAGAGTGCGCCGCTCGGTCTCGTTCAGAGTGGCTCGAAGCGACCTGAGCCAAAGCGCGAGAGCCTCGTCGGTTACGACCGTCAAGCCCTCGGGCTGTTGCTCGACCGTTAGCCGCGCTCCCACCATGACGACCACGGGTAGCACCGCGCAATCCAGTCCGGTGGCGATCCTGAGTCGATTTGTCACCGCGGTCGCCTCTCGACGCGCTCCGGCAAACAGATCGATACTCTGTCCACCGACGTAACAGTCCCGCTCGGTGACCGTAACGGCGCCCCTCTGTCTCTTAGCCGTCAGGCAAAACACGCCGGGCGGGCCGACCACCACGTGGTCGATGACGTGTCCACGACGCCCGATGACCTGCCCGTGGACGGTTCTCCATTCGGCAGGGAAATCTCCCAGGATCTGCGCCACGGCGTAGGCGGGTGACCCGGGAATTCGTGCGGTGGTCATTAGGCATGAGTCGACCGTCAGGAGGGCACTCTTGAGAATCCGTAATTTGCGAAGGAGAACCTGCGGGCGACTAGCTGCGACGGCGGGCGGAGACCGGCAGAGCGGGCTCGACGGGTGCAACGCGCACCCTGGCGTCTACGATGCTCGCTCCGGTCGGCGTCACCTTCACGGGATTGCAGTCCATCTCGAGCACCTCTGGGTGCGACTCCACCATGTTGCTGACTCGCAGCAGCAGCTCCTCGAGGGAATCGATGTCGGCGGGGGGCGACCCCCTGTATCCCTCTAACAGTGGGAAGGTCGATAACCCGCGGACCATCTGTCCGGCGTCTTCAGCGGTAAGCGGAGTGATTCTCACGCCGACATCCCGCAACAGTTCGACCGCCACGCCTCCGGCGCCGCACGCGATCACGGGCCCGAAACTGGGATCGTGGGCAACGCCCACGAGCATCTCCACGCCCTCGCCAACCATGGGTTGCAAGAGATACCCGCTGACCTCGTGGCCCATCGCGCGCACCGAGTCCCTCATCTCGAGCGCGGCCTTGTAAACATCATCAGAGCCGCTCAGATCCAATCGCACGGCGCCCGCCTCGGTTTTGTGCACAAGCCCCGGCGCCACCGCCTTCAGCGCAACCGAACCTCCGATGGTCTCGGACACCGCTGCGGCCTCTTCCGGCGAGGAGGCGAGGCGCTGTTCGACGAGCGGCAACCCATAGCACGCGAACAGCCGCGAGGTCTGCTCCGGCGAGAGCCAGGCGGGCTCGTCTCCCAGAGCCTCGGCGATGACGGCCGCGCCTTCCTCTCTGCGGCACCCCTCGAAGTCCTTCACCTCACCCTGGGGTCGGTTGCGCCACACTCCGTACTGGGTGGCGCGGGCAAGTGCCCGGGCCGCATCCTCGGGAAACGAATAGCTGGGGATCCGGATCCCGTGCCCGGCGAGCTCGTCGGGCACACCGTGGGACGACATGAACACCGTGAGCAGAGGGATCTCACGCGCTAGATGCGCGGTCGCCTCGCTGATGGCGTCGGCCACGTCCTCGGTGCGGGTCACCAGCGGTGGAATGAAGATGACGACTACGGCGTCGACCTCCTCGCTTGCGGCGACGATCTGGATCGCCCGCTTGTAGTCCTCCGCGGAGGCGCTGGCGATCATGTCCACCGGGTTGAGGGTCGAGGCCTCTGCGGGCAGGAACTCGTCGAGCCGAGCGCGCACCTCGTCCGGCAGCGGACGAACGGCGAGACCGTCCGCCTCGCAGGCGTCGGCGCAGAGTATGCCCGGCCCTCCCGCGTTGGTGATGATCGCCACCCTTGGCCCCCGTGGCGGTGGCTGGTTGGCGAGCAGCGTCGCGATGTCAAATAGCTCGTTGAGCGTGTCGGTCCGGATCACACCCGCTTGAGTGAACAGCGCATCCACGGTTACGTCGGACGCGGCCAGCAATGCTCCGGTGTGCGACGAGGTCGCTCGCGCGCCTGCGGACGAGCGTCCACTCTTCACCGCGATGATGGGCTTCTTGCGGGCAACCCGCCGGCATATGCGCGAGAACTTTCGAGGGTTTCCAAAACTCTCGAGGTAGAGCAGGATCAAATCCGTGTCGGGGTCGGTCTCCCAGTAGTGGATGAGGTCGTTTCCCGAGATATCGGCCTTATTGCCGACGCTGACGAACGTCGACATGCCGAGCCCGAGTTGGTGCGCGTAATCGATTACCGCCAGACCGAGCGCTCCGCTCTGTGACGAAAAACCGACGCGCCCTCGCGGCGGGAATTTCGGGGCGAAGCTTGCGTCGAGCATGACGCTGGGATCGGTGTTCATGATGCCCATGCAGTTGGGGCCGATCACGCGCATTCCGGTCGCCCGGCAAACCTTCATCAGCTCGCGCTGGCGCGCGACACCGTCGTCGCCGGTCTCGGCGAAGCCGGCGGAGATGATCACCAGAGCCCTGACCCCCTTCTCTCCGCAATCGCGCGCGACCTCGATAACGTGGCGCGCAGGCACGACGATGATGGCGAGGTCAACCGGGCCGGGCACATCGAGCACGGTCGGATATGCGGCCACGCTGTGGACGACCTCGGCCTTGGGGTTTATCGGGTAGACCGGCCCGTTGAACCCCTTCATCAAGAGGTTCCGAAATACGGCAGAGCCGATGCTTCCGGAGCTCCGGCTCGCACCGATCACCGCCACGGCGCGTGGGTTGAAGAAGTTGCGCATTGCTGCGACCGCAGCGGTCTGCTCCCTGCGCTCGAAACGTTCGAGGGCCGCGGCGGAAAACGAGGTCGGGAACTCAACCTTGATGACCCCGGGCTCGAGTTGCATGCCGACCTGAAAACCGGACTGCCTGAACACCTCGATCATCCTGTGGTTCTCGGGAAGGACCTCCGCTTCGAAGATGGCCACGCCGGAGTCCTCGGCGGCTTGCGCGAGATGGGCGAGGAGGATCGTCCCCAGCCCCCGCCCCTGATAGTCGTCGGCGTTTACAAAGGCGACCTCGGCTCGAGCGGGGTTGTCCTCCAATCGTTGCCACGCGGCGTGGGCGACGACGCGCTTATCTTGACCGGTCGTGGCAACGAGTCCGAAGCGCCCCTCGTAGTCGACATCCGTCGCCCACACGGTGGCGGGTTCGAAGTTCTTGGTCCCCGAGAAGAACCGGAAGTACTGAGACTCAGGGCTCAGCCCCTGGAAGAACGCCAGCATTGCATCCCAGTCATCGGGGCGAACCGGGCGAACGTGGATCGTCGATCCGTCTCGAAGCGCGACGTCGGCCTCGCGATGCGCGGGGTAGCTGGCCACGGCTGTGACTGTAACCTGTTGCCACCCGACGAAGGAGAGTCGCCCATCATGGGACCAAGCCCCAAGGACTTCTTCAACAACTTCAAGGAATACGACGCGCCGTTGACTGAAAAGCTTCGACTCGCGGCAAAGAACACACTCATCAAGAGAAAGCGAAACTCCGCTTGCTGCGGCAACCACGGGGAGCCCGGCTGCTGAAAGGCCGGCCACGGCTCCGGTCGGGGCCACGACCACGATCACTGACATGACGACTCGAGGGGAACACATGCGGATCTGCCTGATGGTCGAGGGCCAAGAGGGCGTGGGCTGGAAAGACTGGGTCGACCTCGCCAAGACCGCTGAAGAGGCGGGACTGGAGGGACTGTTTCGTTCCGACCACTACGTCTCGACGATTAGCGCCACCACTCTTGGATCGCTCGACGCATGGGCCACGCTGTGCGGACTGGGAGCGGTCACCCAACGGATCCGGCTGGGCACGATGGTCTCCCCCGCGACGTTCCGGCACCCGTCGTTGCTCGCCAAGCTGGCAACGACGGCCGATCACATCTCGGGCGGACGCGTCGAGCTCGGAATGGGGGCCGGCTGGTTCGAAAGGGAGCACTCGACCTACGGTTTCGACTTTCCGCCTGCCAACGAGCGAATTGCGATGCTTGCCGAACAGCTCGAGATAGTGCACGGCGAGTGGACTCGGGAGGAGTTCGACTTTGACGGCGCCTATTACTCGGTTGATTCCGTTCACGCGCTTCCAAAGCCGCTACAGCAACCTCATCCCCCGCTCATCATCGGAGGATCGGGCGGCCCTAAGAGCATCGCTCTGGCCGCTCGCTGGGCCGACGAATACAACACCGTCTCCCCCACCATCGACGAAGCACGGGCACGAAGCGCTGCTTTGAAGGATGCCCTGCGAGCAGCCGGACGCGACATCGAAGGCTGCAGCTTCTCGCTGATGACGACGTGCATAGTCGGAGCCGATGAAGACGAGTTCAGGGGCCGCGCCGAAAACGTGCTCAGACGCATGGGCAACGACGCAGAGCTCGACGAGTACATCGCGAAGGCTCGCTCCAAGCGAATCGTCGGCACCGTCGATCAGGTGGTCGAGCGGCTCGGCGAATACGCCGGAGCCGGCGTGGACAGGGCGATGCTCCAGCATCTCGATCACACCGACCTCGACATGGTCCGGCTGCTCGGCTCAGAGGTCGCGCCGGCCGTTGCCTGAGCAGTTGGGTTTTCGCCGGGCCCATTGAGGCAGTCAGGGGACGAGTGGGCGGCGAGCCGGTTCCGCGCGAAGAGGCGGTTTGGTCTCGCCGGGCCCTCAAAGGCAGTCAGGGGACGAGTGGCGGCCGGTGGGCTCGGCGCGAAAGGGGCTATTTGGTACCGGGTGGTCGCTGAGCGACCCTGGTGTACCGGAAAGGGTCGCGAGTCTGGGTTTGAG
>JBOGWU010000109.1:0-17305 GCA_050693935.1 Actinomycetota bacterium
TCGGAGTCGAGGAGCAGGCCCATCGCCTCCGCGTCGAGTGGCTTCGAGAAATAGAAGCCCTGGCCTCGTTCGCACCTCAGCATTTGCAAAGCGTCAATCTGCTCGGATAGTTCGATGCCCTCGGCGACTACCTCGAGCCCGAGCGAACCGCCCAGCTTGATGATCGCGTGAGCAATCGCGGACTCCTCCGAGCCGTTGCCGACTCCTTCGATGAACGTCTTATCGATCTTGAGAATATCGATGGGAAAGCGTTTGAGGTAGCCGAGCGACGAATAGCCGGTGCCGAAGTCGTCCACCGCCACGCGAACGCCGAACTCCTTGAGCCGCCGCAGCTTGTCGATAGCTGCGTCGTTGTCGTGAATCAGCACGCTCTCGGTGATCTCTATGGTGAGAAGCGAGGGATCCAACCCCGAGTCCCAGAGCGCGCCGGCAGCATCCTCGACCATGCCGGGATGCAGGAACTGCCTCGTCGAAACATTGACGCTCAGGCCGACACCCCGCCCTCTGGCCGGCCACGCCTGAGCCTGACGGCACGCTTCCCGCAACACCCAGCGACCGAGGTCGACGATCAGCCCGGTTTCCTCGGCGACCGGGATGAAATCCGCAGGAGCAATTAGACCGCGCACGGGATGCTCCCAGCGAACGAGCGCCTCCATCCCCACCAAGGCCCCCTCGTCGAGGTCAACGATGGGTTGGTAGTGGAGCACGAACTCCTCGTTGTCGATGGCCCGCTTCAGGTCGGCCTTTACTTCGAGTCGATGCAGGGCCGCGCTGTGCATGCTCGAGTCGAACAGCTCGTAGCGCGCCTTGCCCTTGCTCTTGGCTACGTACATCGCCACGTCGGCGTTTCGAAGCAGCTCGTTGGAACCGATCGAGCGTGCGTTGCCGAGTTCGATCCCTACGCTTGCGCGCACCATCACGTCGCGGCCCCCGACCGAGAAGGGCTCGCTCAGGCTATCGATCAGCCGGTAAGCGACGCTGGTCGCGTTCGACAGCGAGGTGTCCTCGAGCAGGATTGCGAACTCGTCTCCACCGAAGCGAGCGAACGTGTCGCCGGGCCGCAGGCAGGTCTGAAGTCGCTTCGCTGCGGCCATGAGCAGCTGATCGCCGGCATTGTGCCCGAGGCTGTCGTTGATCGTCTTGAAGTCGTCGAGGTCGAAGAACAGCACCGCAACCCTGAGCCCGTCACGCTTGCCGCGGGCCAGCGCGTGGTCGACACGATCCACGAACAGGGCGCGATTCGCAAGCCCGGTCAGAGGATCGTGGAACGCTTGGTGCTTAAGCTGGTCCTCGAGACCCTTCCGCCGGGTTACGTCGGAGAGGATTCCGCTCCAATGCAGCGCGGTGCCGCTCTCGTCACCGACGATCGTGGCCTCGTCGCTGACCCAGACCATCCGGCCGTCTTTTGTCAGCATCCGGTATTCGACGGCGCCGGACTTCGGCCCGGAGGCCGTCAGAGTGGCCTCCTCATCGGCGCGCACCCTGCTGCGATCATCCGGATGGACCTGCTTCCACCAGAGCTCCGGGTCGGCGAGCCACTCCTCGGGGGTGAATCCCAGGAGCGTCTCGATCTGAGGGCTCACGTACAGCCAGCGGCCCTGCTCGCCGGTCTCCGCCTTGTAGACGACCGCGGGAACGTGGTCCATGAGAAAGCGGAGGTTCTCCTCCTGCTCTTGGAGCGCCTCCTGCGACTCTCGCAGGGCCCGCCTGGTCATCCCTCGGGCGTTGAGACGCTGGCTGAGGCCATTAGAGCGCGCGCCGGAGGACCGCCCCTCCTCTGGCGTGGCAGGGGGAACTTGATCTTCAGCGTGTTGGCTCACCTAGGAATCATCGGCACCCGGCACGCCATCATTAGCGGCCGTTACCGGGGGTGCCGACCTCGAACAAGTCGCACAAGCCGTCCCAAGCGCTCAGGCGCCGGCGGCTGTCCGCCCGCTCAGGGAGCTAGAACGTCTCGTCGCGCTCCGTCTCTGAGGGCTCCGCCTGGGATTCACCTTCGGGCTCGGGCTCGGGGAACACCGGCTCGTCGTCGCGTCGGGTTAGGGCGCTGACGAGCATCACCACCCCGATGATGACGAGTGGCACCGGCCACAACCACTCCCCGTTCAGATCGGTGAACTCGAGGTTGTCCGACAGGAACAGTGCGCCGGCGGCGGTGAACAGCAGGCCGAATACTAGTGACAGCGGGTCGAGTTCGTGTCGTCGCACCTAGGGCCTCCCCTTGTCGTTTCGATTCTGTCGTTGGGGCCGGTCGCGGTCCTTGGGCGTGGTCGCGCCCTGGTCCGGATCGGGGACCTGATGACCCGAGCGAATGACCTCGACATGTCCCACACCCGCGTCCAGGGCGATGGTGAGGCGCGCATCGGAGGCCGAGTCTCCATCCGCATCGTTGATATCGAGGCTGCGCCCGCCGCGGGAGGTTCCGAGGAAGTCGATTTGACCAGCCTCCATGGAGCCGTTCATCTCGACGTAAACGCCCTTGGGCACGAACACCGTTACCTCGCCGAAGGCAAGGTCGAGGTCGAGATCCGCGGGCTCCTCGTAGAAGCGGTACCGCCCGAGATCGATCGTCAGGTCCCCGGCCAGCACCTCGTAGTTGGCATCGATGTCTTCCTGGGTCCGCGGCGTCGAGAAGTTGCTCCCAACCTCACCGCGCAGCGGGACGTCGACCAGACTGAACAGAGCGACGAACGGCAGCAGGAGCAGACCGATGAAGATCAGCCAGCGAGCTCTGCCCCACCAGGCCCCCACCACCAGCCCGGCACCCAGCACGATGAGGGCGAGCGCTCCCAACTGTCCTGCGGTGAACCTGGTCAGCCCGATGTTGTAGAGAAGCGCGGCGCCTCCAACGGCAAGCAGCGCCGACGCGAGAGTGATCGGTCCGAGACGTGAGCGCTCACGCCGGGGCGCGCCGCTTCCCGACGCGGCGTACCCGGGCGGTGGTGCGGGATAGCTCGCCCCCCGAGCGACACCGGTTGCCGGCGCCGAGTACGCGACCGGACCCCCACCGCTACCTGCGGGAGGGGTCGGATCGGGATGCGGGGAGGGTGGAGGCACATAGGGATGCGGGGGTGGTGAAGGCCCATAGGGCGGCTGGGTCGGTGTCTTGGGCTTGGGCTCGGGCTCCTTTCGGAGGAGGAAGACACCCAACCCGCCCAGGATCAGCGCCCAGAACAACTCCGAGCCGAGCAGATTCTCTGAGCCGAGATAACTCAGGGAGGGAATCAGCACGAGGGCGGCCACCGCCAGGAGAGCTATCCCCATCCATTTGGGCAGGTCGATCCGCGCGCCCGCCCTGATGGGCTCCCCCACCCCACGTGCCGGGATGAAGATCCATCCCAGCACGTAGAGGACGACCCCGCCCCCACCGGCGAGCGCCAGAGCTACGAACACGAGGCGCACGATCAACGGGTCGATGCCGAAGTAGTCGGCAACGCCCCCGGCAACTCCCCCGATGACCCTGTCGTGGGTGCGACGGGTCAGGCGGGGAGCCGGCCGGTAGTCGCCGTACGGCGGCTGTCCGTACCCCTGCGGGGGTGGAGGCGGGCCGGCCTGTGCTTCTCCGCCGTCGGTCGCGGGTCCTTCGGCGGTGGGCCGGGCTTGGGTGTCGGCGTCATCCGAGCTTTGCGCGGAAGGTGACGCCTCCTTCCCGGCATCATCGGCCGGGGTCGGCTGGGTGGTGTCGTCGTCTTTTTCCATGAAGGCATCATCCTCGTGGCGGTCACGAGGAACCATCCGGAATCACCCTACGAAAACCCTGAGATCGCCAAGCGAAGATCGGGGTTGTCCCGGGTAGGCGCATCGGGAGGCGTGTGCGAACATCGCGAAACACGCTTGTGAAGACACGTTCCAGCAGACGCATGCCCCGAGGAGCACCTCATCGCACACGCAGCCACCGACGACGGCCCCGGGTCACCACCACCGATCAAGCAACGGGTGGCGGGCCTGGCGTTCCGTCGCAGCGCCGACAACCGCATACTGACGGGCACCGCGGGCGGCCTCGCCGAGGTGACCGGCATCGATCCCACCGTCGTGCGGATGGCTTTCGTGGTGCTGTCGCTTGGCTTCGGCCTCGGTCTAATCGCCTACTTGTTTGCGTGGGCGCTGTCGAGCGAGCCCGCTCGGGAGCAACAGCATCCCCGCCTTTCGCTCACCACCAGCCCGCTTCGCCAGGCGACGGCAGTCGGCTGTATCAGCTTCGGAGTCCTGCTGGTTGTGCGCGCCACCGGCCTGTGGCCGGGAGACGGACTCGTGTGGCCCCTGACGCTGGCCGCCTTCGGTGCGACGGTGATCTGGGTGCGCAACGACACGGCCGACAGCCCGCTGTCGGGCCGTACTCCGGCGAACCCACTCGAGGCCGTGTTCGCAGGCAAGGCCTCGCTGCGCCGCACGCTGGCGGGAGGTCTGTTCATCGCCGCCGGCATGGGGGCCCTGCTGTCCGCCAATGTCCCGATCTCGCGCGCCGGCTTCGTCGTGATCCCCATTCTCGTAACCGTGGCAGGGCTGAGCTTGATCTTCGGACCGTGGCTCTGGCGGCTCGCCCAGCAGCTGTCCGACGAACGGCGCGAGCGAATCCGCTCCGAGGAACGCTCCGAGATGGCGGCGCACCTGCACGATTCCGTGCTTCAGACGCTCGCACTAATCCAGCGCGCCGAGGATCCGCAGAAGATGGCAAGCCTGGCGCGGGTCCAAGAACGCGAGCTCCGAGCGTGGCTCTTTGGTCAGAGCGGCGACGCCGCCGCCGACCTGCTCAGCACCGCCATAGACACCCTCGCCAGCAAGGTCGAGAGCCTTCACCACGTCCCCGTCGAGGCCGTCGTGGTCGGCGACCGGCCGATGGACGATCGTCTGATGGCGATGGTGCACGCAAGCGCCGAGGCGATGGTCAACGCCGCCAAGCACTCGGGAGCGAGCTCGGTGTCGGTCTACGTCGAGGTCGAGGACGACGCCATTACCGCGTTCGTGCGCGACTCGGGCAAGGGCTTCAATCCCGACGACGTTCCCGCCGGCAGCAACGGAATCGCCGAATCGATCCACTCGAGGATGGAGCGCAACGGAGGAACCGCCGAGATCGTCAGCGCCATCGGTGACGGAACCGAAGTAAGACTGAGGCTCCCGAGGTGAACAACCCCGTGAACGACCGCCGCATCAGCGTCTTCCTGGTGGACGACCACCAGTTCTTTCTGTCCGGCGTTCGTTCCGAGCTCGGGGACGATTTCTCCATCACCGGCGCCGCCGGCGACGTGGCCGGAGCCATCAAGGGGATCGTGGAAACCGCCCCGGACGTGATCCTGTTGGATGTGCACATGCCTGGGGGCGGTGGCCTTGCGGTCATCGAGGGCGTACGAAAAGCCAACCCCGACGCGAGCTTCCTCGCTTTATCGGTGTCCGACGCCGCGGAGGACGTAATCGCCATAATTCGGGCGGGAGCGCGCGGTTACGTAACCAAGTCGATTTCTCCCGCGGATCTCGCCGCGGCCATCCGTCGCGTGAACGAGGGCGACGCGGTGTTCTCACCCCGTCTCGCAGGCTTCGTGCTCGACGCCTTTGCCGGGAGCGTGCAGACGGCCATCGACCCCGAGCTCGATCAACTCACCCAGCGCGAACGCGAGGTCATGCGTTACATCGCCCGCGGCTATTCGTACAAGGAGGTCGCCCGCGAGCTTCATATCTCGACCAAGACGGTCGAGAGTCACGTTTCGGCGGTGCTCCGCAAGCTGCAGCTATCGAGCCGGCACGAGCTGACCCGCTGGGCCACCGACCGCCGGCTCGTCTAGGCTGGGGCATCTATGCACTTGTCACTCCGCTATTCAGTTCAGAGCGAGATCGGCTCTCGCCAGAACAACGAGGACGCGGCGTTTGCCGGCCCGCGACTCCTGGCCCTGGCGGACGGCATGGGAGGTCACGCCGCGGGTGAGGTCGCGGCCTCTCTTGTACTCGCGGCACTCATGCCGCTGAACAATCGGCCGGCCGGCGACCCTGTCGTCGCCCTTCGTGAAGCAGCCGCGGCGGGCAACGCGGCAATCGCTCACCACGGTACCGAGCATCCCGAGCATGAGGGAATGGGCGCGACTCTGACCGCGATCCTCTTCGCGGGCGAACAAATCGGACTGGTCCATGTCGGCGACTCCCGCGCATACCTGGTCCGGAATGGCTCCCTCACTCAGTTGACGAAGGACGACACACTCGTCCAGTACCTCATCGACCAGGGGCGACTCACCACCGAACAGGCGTGGCATCACCCTCGCCGATCCATGGTGCACAAGGTCC
Organism: Actinomycetota bacterium; assembly: GCA_050693935.1. Lineage (GTDB taxonomy): Bacteria > Actinomycetota > CADDZG01 > CADDZG01 > WHSQ01 > WHSV01. The sequence goes on from JBOGWU010000109.1 coordinate 6,271, forward strand.
TAACCGGACAGGACGTGAATCCCTTTGTCGAGCTGCGAGAGGCGGAGCCACTCGATCGCTACCTGATCTGCTCCGACGGGCTCTCCGATTTCGTGCCCGAAGAAACCATCGCTGAGGTCATGCGCCTGACCGATCCCCAGAGATGCGTTTCGGAGCTGATTCGCCTGGCGCTGCGCGAAGGGAGTCAGGACAACGTCACCTGCATCGTGGCGGACGTGGCCGAGGGCGACTCCGGCTACAACATCGCACTTCTCACCGGGGCTCCCGGCCGTGAGGCAACACTCGTACGCAACTAGCCATTCCGTACGCCTGATTACTCCTCGATTACCAGGGAAGCATCCCCTTCATGCAAACCGTGCTCGCGGGACCCATCTTGCGCAGGGCCGATGCTGGGCGCGTATGCGTCTGGCTGGCGACCAGCCGTCCCTGTGAGGTGCGGGCGGAGATCTTCTCGCTCGACGAGGTCAGGGGGCCGGATCCCAGCATTTTGGGCTCCGGGGTCGCCCACACCGTGCGGCTCGGGCAGGCGCTGTTCGTCCACCTGGTCCAGGTCAAACCCCCCAAAGAAAAAGGTTCCTTTCCGACCGACGAGCTGCTCGCCTATGACGTCGTCGTCGAGGACGAAGTCGGGAAGGAACAACGTCTCGCGGATCTGGGGTTCCTCGACGGGCCCGATGCCATCGTGTACGAGGGGATGCCGCTGCCCACCTTCTTTTTACGCAAGGACACGCCGCACCTGAACCTGATGCACGGCTCCTGTCATCTGCTCCACGGCCTGGGAGAGGACGCGTTCCTGGCGGCCGACGAGACGCTTTCGAGCAGCGCCGGCCAGGTCGAGCGGCGGCCCAGCCTGATGATCCTCACCGGAGACCAGATCTACGGCGACGAGGTGGGCGGGCCTTTGATCCGGCGCCTCACTCAACTCGGCCAAGAAGTCATCGGTCCGCACGATCACACCTCGGTGCCGGACATGCCCCCGCTCAACGAGGTCGACGTTTACGGCCGCCAAGAGCTCATGACCGAGCGAGCGAAGTTCACCTCGGGCAGCGCCGAGAACCATCTCGTCAGCTTTGGTGAGTTCGCGGCCATGTATCTCATCTCCTGGGAGCCCTCGACCTGGCCCGATCGGTTGCCCGAGGTCGAGGAGTCGCTCGAGGGACTCGAGGGCGCGGAGCGCTCCAAGCTCGAACGTCTCTACAACACGGAGTACGCCGGCCTCGAACGGGCGCGGGCGGCCGTACCGGCGATCCGGCGCGTCCTCGCCAACGCGCCCATCTACACCGTTTTCGACGACCACGACGTAACCGACGACTGGAACCTGACGCGTAGGTGGTGCGAGCAGGTTCGCTCCAGCCCCGCGGGAAGACGAGTGATAACTAACGCGCTTGCGTCCTTCTGGGCGTTTCAGGGCTGGGGCAACAACCCCGACGCCTTCGACGGCTCCTTCCTGCGACGTCTGGCCGATCTCCTCGGTCAAGAGAATCCCGGCGACGAGCTCGACGATCTGATGTGGAACATCGACTACTGGAGCTACACGCTGCCCACCAGGCCGGTGACCGTCGCCCTCGACACACGCACGCAAAGAAGCTTCGACAGCGAAGAGGGGGCCGCTCGTCTGATCAGCGAGTCCGAGCTGGATCGCGTCCGCAAGCTGGTACGCGACTCGGGTCACCGTCGCTCGGATCCTCTGGTGCTGGTCTCGCCGGTACCCGTGTTCGGTCTCGAGCTACAGGAGCGAAGGCAGAAGTTCTTGGTCGGTAAGGTCGGTCCCTACGAGATCGACTTCGAGGCCTGGCACTCGAACCTCCAGGGCTTCGTGGACTTCATGTGCTTTCTCGTCGACGAGCTCGAACTGAGGTTCTGTGTGCTGTTGTCGGGAGACGTTCACTACGGGATGAACGTCGAAGCGACGTTCCAGCACAATGACCGAAAGCTGCACTTCGCTCAGCTCGTCAGCAGCTCGTTCAAACACAGCGGCAAGCTGAGCAAATCCGGCATCGAAATTCTGGGTCAGCTCGTAAGCAAGAGGCACGAACGGCTCGGCTGGGACAAGCCCCCAACCGTGGCGAGCGCCACCGGCTTGCGAGAAAAGGTGCTCGAGCGGCAGGCCAATACCGACGAATGGAACGGCGATGCTCCCGTTTTTCTCGGGCCCAAGCGCATGACGATGCTCCGCATCGAGCAGGACCCGGACTACCGAGAGCGCCGGAGCTACGTGCGACCGGAGGAGCCCCGCTCCTCCTATCTCACCGGCGAGAACAACATCGGAGTGGTATCGATACGCGAGCACGAGGTCGTTCACTGCCTGCTTTCGAGCCGGGAGGGAGAGCCTCGGTCGCGGACCGCCACGATAACCATCGAGCCGAGGACCGAGACCTCGCTTACCCCTTGAGGGCCCACCCGATATCGTCGGTCGCATGACAGACATCGCCGAGGTTGCGGCCCCGGTGCGCGCAGCCCTCGATTCTTCGGGCATCCCCTACGAGGTGCTGCCGTGCGAGGAGCATCTCGCCGACACCGAGGCCTTCTCCAGGCACTACGGCTTCCCCATGGAGCACAACGCGAACACGATTCTCGTCGCCTCCAAACGGGGAGCGAAGCGCTACGCAGCGTGCGTGCTTCTCGCGACAACCTCGCTCGACGTCAACAAGACCGTCAAGCAACACATGGAGGTGTCCAAGGCTTCGTTTGCCAACGCCGAAGAGACCGCCGCGCTGACGGGCATGCTCATTGGAGGAGTTACTCCGTTCGGACTGCCCGAAGAGCTACGGGTGCTGGTCGACGAGCGCGTCATGGAACGGGAGTGGATCATCCTGGGCGGAGGCAATCGCACCTCGAAGGTAAAAGCTCCACCGGACGTGCTGCGAGTGGTGCCGAACATGATGGTGGTACCGAACCTCGCCCGATAGCTTGGAGTGGCCCCGCCTTTCAACCAGCCGCTAAGGAGATCGCTCAATCGCTGCGCACCATGACGTCGCGGTCATCGGTGGAGGAGTCATCGGACTATCCGTCGCCGTGGAGTTGCGCCGCGCCGGTGTCGATCGAGTAGTTGTTCTCGAACGCGAGGGAGCAGTCGGCCGCGCGTCGTCATCACGCGCCAACGGCGGCGTCAGAGCCCAGTTCTCGACGGCGGTCAACATCGCCTTCTCGCTGCACTCGATCGGCGAGTTCGAGCGCTTGGCCCGCGCTCATCCGGACGTGCTGACGTTCCATCAGCGCGGCTACCTGTTCACCACGGGTCCAGGGAGCGGCGAGGGCTTCCTTCGGCGGGCCGCCCGGCTACAACGGTCGATGGGAGTGGCGACGAAATGGCTCGAGCCCGACGAGATAGTCGCCCTCGCTCCGATCGTCGGAGGTGACGGGTTGGCAGGCGGAACCTGGCACGCCCGCGATGGCTGGCTCGACCCCCACGGGGTGATCGAGGTACTGAGAAGAGAGGCCAAGGCCGCGGGCGCAGAGCTACGGTTCCACTCCGAGGTGAGCGCGATCGGCACCCCGGCCGGCGATGAATTCCAAGTGGTCACCTCGGGTGGTCCCGTGTCCGCACGCCATGTGGTCAACGCTGCCGGAGCCCACGCTCGCGCCGTCGGAGAGATGCTCGACGTCGATATTCCGGTCATACCGATCCGGCGCAACCTCGCCTTCGTGCGCGTCCCCTCCGCACCGAGCAAGCCCTCGCCTATGTGCGTCGATCTCGACACCGGAGTGCTCGTGCGCCGGGAGGGCGACGGCTACGTCATCGCCTACTCCAATCCCGACGACGAGCCGGGCTGGGACACGTCGGTCGACCCACGCTTTCTGGGTGACCTCGCCGACCGGATCGGCAACCGGTTTCCCTCTCTGGAGAGTGCGCCCATCGATCCACGCCACTGCTGGGCGGGGCTCTATCCCGAGACTGCGGATCACCACGCGATTGTGGGAGAAAGCCCCCAGGTCCCGCGTTTCGTCCAGTGCGCAGGCTTCGGAGGACACGGGATCATGCACGCACCCGCGGCGGGCCGGGCCGTCGCCGAGATCGTGACTCAGGGCGCGTGCATCACGTTCGATCTGCACCCCTTGAGACCCACCCGCTTCGACGAGGGTGACCTCACGGTGGAAGCGGCCATCATCTGATGGGTGGCACCGAGCAACGCCTGGCCGACGAACTGGTTACCGGGCGCGCGTCGCGCGGGTCCAAGCGGAGGATTGCCAAACGACTCGTTGTGCTCCTGCTGTGCGGCCTCGGCCTCTATGCCGTCGCCCCCGGTCTGATCGAGGTCTTTTCAGCCGCCCCGCGCCTCGTGACGCTAGACCTATGGTGGTTCATCGGCATCCTCGTCGCTCAGGCCGGTAGCTTCGTCGCGTTGTGGGCACTGATCGGCATCTGCATCCACAGCCGCGACTGGTTCGTCATCGCCACCACGAACCTCACGTCCACCGCGGTGGGCCGCATAGTCCCGGGAGGCGGAGCCGCGTCGGCGGCCATGAACCTGCGGATGCTCACGACCGCCGGGGTACCTGCCGCCACGGCGGCGACCGGCGTCACCGCCTTCTCGCTCATCTCGACGGGAATGCTCTTCGCGATGCCGTTGCTGGCCCTTCCTTCGATCCTTGCAGGAGTTCCGGTGAGCCCCGGCCTTGCCCAGGCCGCGTGGGTCAGGATCGGGTTTTTCGTGGTCCTGTTTGTCACCGCGATGGTGCTGGTGACCTTGGATCGCCCGCTGCGCGAGACCGGCCGCCTCGTCCAGCGCGCCGCCAACCTCTTTCGCCGTAAGCGAGCGCTGGCGGGCCTTCCCGAGCGGCTGATCGAGGAGCGAAACCTGATTCGCAAGACGCTAGGGACCGAGTGGCATCGGGCTTTGGGTGCCGCCGTCATCAAGACGTTCCTCGAGTTCATGGCTTTGATGGGCGCGCTCCTCGCCGTAGGAGCGTCGCCTGATCCGGGGCTAGTGGTGCTCGCCTTTTCGGCCGCATCGGTCCTGACAATGGTGCCTATAACTCCGGGTGGACTGGGCTTCGTGGAAGCCGGGCTCACCGGAACGCTGGTGCTGGCGGGTGTGTCGGCCGGCGACGCCGCGCTGGCGACCCTCGCCTTCCGTCTCGTCTCCTATTGGCTACCGATGCTGCTCGGTGTCGGCACGCTGTTCATGTTTCGCGGTCGCTACAAGTCGCTCTGAGACATGAGCATGGGAGCGTCGGACTGCGAGCGTATCGGACAGGAACTGCTGGCCCAGCCGGTCAACGCCTCGACCAGCCTTGCGTTCGTAATCGCGGGGGCATGGATCGTGTATCGCGCGGTCGATGCGAGCGGTGGACGAAACCGAATGGCCCTGTTCGGAATTGCGGTCGCGTCGGTCGGCGTGGGAAGCGTCCTGTATCACGGCCCCCAGCCGGGATACGCTCGGTTCACGCACGATGCCACGATCGCGATAGTCGTTGCGGGGGTTGCCGCTCTAGAACTGACTCGGGTCCGGCGCAAGCTTCATAGGGATCGCGCGGGTTACCTTCTCGCGCTCGCCGCCCTGATGCTTGGAGCAGTGGCCTTCACATTCGGTCGCACGACCTCACCGCTGTGCTCCCCCGACGACCTCTTCCAATTGCACGGGGTGTGGCACGTGCTTGCGGCTTTAGCGCTCGGCGCATACGCAAGCGCGGAGCGCTCGAACCTCGGCCCCCGGCCGCTCGGCAAGGAGTGAACTAGGAGTTCTGCGCGGTCTTCCTCGCCTCGCTGAGCTCTCCCGAGGAGGGCTCGACCAGCGCGGTGAAGGAGCCGCTCGGTCGGCCCGCGATTCGGCCGAGCCCACCCATTCGATGCAGCACGACGAGAGTGATGTCGTCGTCTTGCTCCCATTCAGGCCCGGTGAAGTCGGACAGAGAGTCAAGCAACCGGCCGATCACGCGCTCGTGATGGGCATCGCCTTCTAGAACACTCTTCATGCGCGGGAACCCATACATCTCACCGGAGTCGTCTCTGGCCTCGGCCAGCCCGTCGCTGTGCAGAAGGAACGAGTCGCCCGGGTAGAGGCTCGTCTCGGACTCCTCGTAGGTGACTCCCGCCATCAAGCCGAGCGGCATGCCGGTTGCGCGGAACTCCCTGACGCGTTCGCCGTTTCGGAGATACGGCAGGTTGTGACCGGCGTTGGCCATCACCATCTGCCCAGTGGCGGGGTCGATGATGGCGCACAGGCACGTCACGAACATGTTCTGGGGGATATCGCAGTGCAACTGTTCGTTGGCACAACGCAGGATCTCGGCCGGACTGAGCAGACGCGAAGCTTCGCCTCGCAGGAGGCTCCGGGTCGTGGCCATCACCAGCGCAGCCGGGACTCCCTTGCCGGTGACGTCTCCCGCCAGCAGAGCGAGGCGTCCATCGGGAAGGTCGATGAAGTCGTAGAAGTCACCGCCGACCTCGCGGGCAGGGCGGTAGTGAACGTGCACGATCCAGCCCTCTACCTCGGGAAGATTCTTCGGCAGGAGTTGCTGCTGAATCAAGCGAGCTACGCGCATCTCACTCTCGATCCGCTCCCGCTCGCGCAAATCGACGTCGTGCTCACGAACCAGCAGCGCGACCCGTACGGCGGCCGCCGCGTGTCCAGTGAGTTTCTCGAGTAGCCGGAAGTCTTGCGCCGAATAGTCGGTGTCGCTCAACCGCGGCCCCAGGTTGAGCATCCCGACGAGCTCACCTTGGTTGACAAGGGGCACGACCAGCTTCACGTAGACGTCACGGAAGCGCGCCAGCGACTCGGACTCGGGGTCGTTGTCCACGTCGATCGGTCCGGCGGCCGAACGCAGGATGGCCAGGGCCTCGGCATCGAGCGTTATCTCGTCGAAGTCACTCCCGCGGACGCGTTCGACGCCCCCTTTGACGTAGAACGAGATGCGATGCATCGTCGCGGAATCGGAGACCAACATCCCGTCGTTGCTCTGCGGCACCCAGAGCGACACCCCGGTGGGAATCAGAGTCTGAGAGACCACGCCGAGCAACTCGCTCGACAGAGTCTCGAGATCGATCTCCTGGCGAAGGCGGTCGGTGAATTCGTCCATGGTCTTGGTCGCGTCGTAACGCGCCCTGTAGAAATGTCGGTCGATGAGATCCTGGATTCGCCGGCGCAGCGGCTGGAACGCAAGCGATACCAGCAGCGTCGCAACTGCGACTGTGAAGTAGGATCGGGTCACGAACGCACCGATGGTTGCCACGATCAGGCCGTAGCCGAGGCCGAGCACCCCGGTCAGCGCGGCGTATACGAGCGTCTTGTTGATCAGAACGTCGACGTCCCAAAGCCGATAGCGCAGGATGGAGATTCCGATCGACACGGGGAGCAGCAGCAACGCCACCGCCAGCACCACCAGCAAGATGAGGTTGTAAATCGCCTCCACCCTCGGAGTTACCAGAGTGAGGTTCTCGAATCCGCTGCCCAGCCCGGGGTTCAGAGCGAACAGAAACACGACCACCGCCACGATGGTGGCAAGCGCCGAAACGACGAGCTTTGTCTGCTGCCTGTGCGTCGGGCTCGCAACCACGTTGTAGCGGTAGATCTGGGCGGCATTCCCCAGCCCGATCGCGGCAACCACCACCGCCATTCTCAGAGCCGAGGGCCAGCTACCCGGATCGATCAGCGAGCCGGGAAGAGCAAGCCACAACACCACATGAACGGCCGCCGCCAAGGCGACGAAGCGGGACCAGCGCGGCACGAAGCGCCCATCGGGAAATAGAAACAAGAACAACAGCAGGGTCACGCCCAAAACGGTTCTGCCGGTCTCGGGAGAGAAGGGGTCCTGGTTGCCGATGAACCCGGCGATGGTCGTCAAGGGGGAGTCGGCCGACAGCGTGTTCAAGGGTGCAAACCAGGCCATGCCCGCCGACAGCAGCAGACCCGATGACAGCCCCGTCATCCAGTCGTCGGACTTACGAGCGAAGATGACGAGACCGGTTACGGCGAAGATCAGAAAGGCAAGCAGGCGGAAGCCGAGGTCGGCGCGCACCAGCATCTCGTGGTTGATTCCGATCTCGCTGAGCCGGCTAGCGATCTTCGGATCCACCGAAAAGACGCCCGACTGGAAGAGGGCGTCCAACGAGCTCCGTCCCCACAGAGCCTGAAAGCTGGCGATCGCGGGAAGCAACGCGCCGACCCCAACAGCAAACCAAGCACCTCGAAGCGCGAACAACCAGGGACCGCGACAAGTAGTGCGTGCGGCGGCCCGTTCATTAGACTTTGGGGCTCGGCCTCCGGCTCGGCCACTGAGAAAGTCTGTAAGCTGCACTGCGTCATTATCCTCATCGACTGGGGCCGCATCCAGAGGGTTCGAGGGCAACTTCGCCACTGTTGTGACGAATTACCCGCATTGCAGAAGCGGACGAAAAGCAGTTTTCTGGGGAGTGCATGGAGACGATCGTGAAATCGAAGGAAACACCAAAAGCAGGGCGCACGCGGCGCGTTGCGTTTTTTGCGTTATTGATCCTTTTTGCGCTGATGCACATATTTCTCTCGCCTTTGCCCTTCGCGGTACTCGGTTGGTTCCTCGAGGAGGGTGCCGTTTCCCATCGCATCCACGAGATCGTGTTCGGCTTCACCTTTGCCGTAAGCCTGTTCGGGTTGCTGACCCATTTTCGGAAGCCAGAGCTAAGGGTGGGGCAGATGTACCAGGTCGTCATCGTCTGTTGGCTCCTCGTCGCCGCCACGCTGCTGGTGGATGCGTTGCTCGACCCCGTGGTCATGGCCTTCCTGGTGCTTCCCGCGATCCTGGTCCTGTTGCATCCGGCCCGGAGCCAACTGCTGCGTCCGCCCCGAAACCTGAGCAAATTGATCGCCCTGCTCGTTGCGGTGGCTGCGGTCCCCTGGCTCTTCTTCGCGTTCACCGAGTTCCGTACCGGTTTGGACGCCTCGCGCGTGGCACCCGAGGTACTCGAGTCGGTCGAGAACAAGCTCGGCGAGGACGCCACCGACGACGAGTTCGAGGCCGAATACCGCGCCCAACTGAGGGAGGCGACCGACTCGAACGAGGAATTCGAGGCCGCCCAGCACTTCGGTCACTGGTCGGCCATGGGTGCGTTCGCGCTGATCATTCTCGGATTGGCCGGCGTCGCCGCGCTACGGCCGCCGGGCTGGAGGGTGCCGGCTTGGAGCGCCGGGTTGTCGTCGATCCTCTACGGGTCTGCCTCGTTCGCAAACCCCGGCGACGCAAGCTCGGCCACGAGCGTATGGGCGCTGCTGGCGATCCTGTGGGGAATCGCCGTCATATTCGTGGCCGAGCGTGAGCGGCGGGAGTTCCAGCCTGCGAGCGACGCGGTGGGTGAGCCGGCGCCCGCGTAAACCCTAAGATCGAGTCGCTTCGACGGCCACCTAACCGGGGGGCAGGCGTGGTTCAAGAGACACGGCGCGACGGCGTCCAGTTTCCCGAGCGGGACGGGCGGCGGAGTTCGATCGCGACCGGGCGGAGGATTTTCGCCGCCGCGGCCCGCTCGATCGACGAACGTCTCGCCTCTAGCATCGAATCGACCGACGACTGGCACAAGAGGTACATGGGTCCCGTCCGCTCGCTGGTCGAGGCCGGCATCGGCTCCGCCGCCGGCGCCACCCTCATAGCGAGGGCCGGCCTGCAGGCAGCCCATGGGGAGCTCACCTTCGTCCGCGGCGACGAGACCTCGATCGCCGACGCCTTTTCGACATTTCGCTATGACACGTTCCAGACCGCCACCGTCGAGGGCCGCGAGCGGGGAGGGATCGCCCACCTCTCCATCCCCTACCGCGGCAAGACGCTTGCGGGCGATGACCTGCAACGCCGGCTCGACGAATGGGAGCGAGCCGGAGTCATCGAGCCGAGCTGCGCACAGGCGATCCGAGAGGTGCTCGCATCGCCCGGCTGGCTCGACCTCTCGGACCTGCAGATCGCGATGCTCGGCGCGGCATCGGAGATGGGGCCACTAAAGTCGTTGTGCTCATGGGGGGCAACCGTGCTCGCGGTCGATCTACCTCATCCCCCGCTGTGGCGGCGCGTTGTCGAGGTCGCAAGAAGAGGACGCTGCCGCCTTCTCGCTCCCACGCGCGTGAAGGCGGACGATCCCGCGGATCTCTGCAACCACGCCGGAGCGGATCTCCTGACCCAGGCCCCCGAGGTACGGACTTGGCTCGCCGGATTCGACGGGCCTCTGACCGTCGGCAACTACGTCTATGCCGACGGCGGCAACTTCGTTTGTCTCGCCGCAGCGGTCGACGCGCTGATCGAAGATCTGTCGCATGAGCGGGCGAACCTCTCAATTGCTTATCTTGCGACTCCAACCGATGTCTATGCGGTGCCGTCGGAGATGGCTAGTGCCGCGATCAATCGGCGTCCGAAGGGAGTGCGCAGCGCGGTTCATTCGACCGCGGCCGCGGTTACGCGCCATCGCCTCTACTCCCCCAACTACGACGAGCTGATCGCCGACGAAAACGGGCGGTCGTGGGGTATCTCGGACTGCCTGGTCCCGCAACAGGGGTCGAACTACTCGCTGGCGAAAGCGCTGCAGCGTTGGCGGGCGATCGCGGCGCGAGATGCAGGGCACGTCAGCTCGGCCAATCTCGCACCCGCCACCCTCACTCGGTCGGTCCTGCGCAACCGAGTTCTGGCCGCCGCCTACGCGGGCGCGCCCGGCTATGGGGTCGAGATATTCGAACCGGCGACGAGCTCGGCGCTGATGGCGGCGCTTCTGGTTCACGATCTGCGAAACGGTAAGGCGGCCGCCAATCCCGAGATGCAGCTTCAGCATCCCTACGAGTTGTGGACGGACGCCGCCGCCCACGGCGGTCTCCTGAGGCTTCCCTACGAACCGCGCTCGGTGCTACCCCTCGCCGCGCTGCGGGGACTGCTAAAGAGAGGTCGGTCCACACCATAAGAACGTTCTCACGGCTTTCTCAGGGTCGTCTTAGGCGCGCTGGCTAACTTCATCAGCGTCATAGAAAACCGAGACCCGAAGGAGACCATGATGATCGCTCGACTCTCGATAATGATCCTGGCAGTGGCCGTGATGATGGGGCTGGCCGGCGGCGTCGTAACCAGTGCCGCGACCGACTCCGAGGAC
>JBOGWU010000110.1:0-15935 GCA_050693935.1 Actinomycetota bacterium
GCCTGATCTACGCGGAGGGTGCGCTTACTGAAGAGGTCTACATCCTCTTCTTCATCCTGATGCTGGGTGTGCTTACCACCTATACACATGTGCTGGGTGGGGCGCGGGCCTTCACGGAATGGGCAAGGACGAGGGTGAAGTCACGTTTCCAAGCTCAGCTGCTGCCGATTCTCATGGGCTTTCTAATTTTCTTCGATGATGCCTTCAGCAGCCTAGTAGCGGGCAACGTCAGCCGCCCGCTTACCGACAAGTATCGAGTGTCGCGGGCGAAGCTGTCCTACTTAGTCGACTCGACGGCCGCGCCGGTCATCATATTGACGCCGATCTCTGGGTGGGCCGCCTTCATCAGCACCGTGCTGGCAGGGATCATGGTCGAGGCTAACTTCAATGAGTACTCGGGTTACGAGGCGTTTCTCCGAACGATTCCGGCGAACTTCTATGCGATCACTGCTCTCGTTTTCGTGTTCGCGGTTGCGTACTTCGGCCTCAACTTCGGTCCTATGCGAAGACACGAAGAGCGAGCGGTTGAGGGGGGGGCCTTGTACGACGAGTCGAAGGGAAGCGTTCCCGGCGAAGCGAGTAGAGATCTTCCCTCGAGGTCCGATGGAAGGATGAGTGATCTGGTCTTGCCGGTGCTGACCTTGATCGGTGTGACCGTGGTCCTAACCCTGGGGCTTGGAATCACGCGGACCGAGGGATCGGTGACGCCCATGCAGATTCTGGCCAACACCGACGTCATCTTTTCCCTCGCCGTCGCAGTGGTGGCCGCAACCTTGGTTGCGCTAGCGCGGGTCTTAAAGAGGAAGACGTCCGGCGAGCTCGTAACGAAGGCCACCGTCGAGGGGCTCAAGTCGATGGTCCCGGCTGCGGGGGTGCTGTTCCTTGCGTGGATAACGGCCGAGATCATGGGCGAGCTTGGGGTCGGAGAGTATCTCGGCGGCTTGATTGACAGCACGGTCCTGCTGTCCTTGGTCCCCGCGATCTTTTTCGTTCTCTCGGCATTCATGTCGTTCTCGATTGGAAGCACGTTCGGGACCTTCGGCGTCATGCTGCCCATCGCTGGTGAGATCGCAGCGGCCGGCGATACCTCGTTGCTGATTCCGGTCTTTGGAGCCGTGCTGGCCGGTTCTATCTTCGGTGATCACTCGTCGCCGTTGTCGGACACGACCATCCTGTCCTCGATCGGATCAGGGATTCATTTGATGGATCACGTCACCACCCAGTTGCCCTATGCGCTGCTTTGCGCCTCGGCCTCAACCATCGGATATGTCGTGCTGGGGTTCACTAAGAGCACGGTGTTTGGTCTTGTGACGGCGCTCGCATCGCTCGCAGTCTTGGTCTTCCTCTTGAAGGGGAGATTCTCCGATAGAGAGGATCACGAGTCACGCGTAGAGCGTGAGGCGTCGTTGGCCTGACCACGACTCGAATCGATAGGAAAGGAGCGCCATGAGGCTCGCGCGAATTAGAACCAAGGATGATCCCGCCCTGTTCGCTGCGTCGATCGGCGACAACGGATGGGCCCCGATTGACTCGCTCGGCGTTTCGGCGCGCAACACCGGCGAACTCATAAACGCCATGCGGGGGTTCGACGCCTCTTCAATCGAGAATTCATCGGAGTTGCTCGAGGAGGTTCAGTACCTCAACCCGATCGTTCCGCCCGCCAATCTGATGGCGATCGGCTTCAACTACCTCGACCACATCAACGAGGCCAAGGTGCCGAAGCCCGAGAACCCCATCGTGTTCGCCAAGTTCACGAACTCGCTCAACGATCCCTATGGTCGCATCGTCATCGATCGCCGGCTTACCGAACGGGGTGACTACGAGGTCGAGCTCGCCGTTGTGATCGGAGCGAGCACGAGGGGAATCTCCGAGGCCGACGCACTGTCATCTGTTTTCGGGTACACGATTGCGAACGACGTTTCGGCGCGCGACTGGCAGCGCGCGGACGGCCAGTTCGACCGCTCCAAGAGCTTCGACACGTTCTGTCCGGTGGGACCTTGGATCACCACCGCAGACGAGGTGCCCGACCCTCAAGGCTTGCCGCTACGGTCGTGGGTCAACGGAGAACTGCGTCAGGACTCGTCGACCAAAGAGATGCTCTTCTCGGTCGCCTATCTCATTCACTACCTAGCGCGAGGCATGACCCTCGAGCCCGGCGACGTGATCCTTACGGGGACACCCCACGGAGTCGGCTCGGTCATGGATCCGCCTCGATACCTCGAGCCCGGTGACGTGGTGACCTGTGAGGTCGAAGGGTTGGGTCGCATCGAGCACGAGGTGGTCGCCCCGTAGACGAATGACGCAAAGCAGACGAGCCATCTAGTGAGACCCACCCACCCGCGCCTTGGGTTAGATTATGTGAGTCACTCACATATCTAGGGAGGTGTCCTGTATGGGACTGGCAACGGGTGAGTTCAACGTCACCGGCTGGAACGAGGAGCCGTTCGTGGAACGGGAGCGGGGCAATCTGACCCGGGCGAGCGTCAAGCAGGAGCTGAGCGGCGGAATCGAGGGAACCACGACGATCGAGTGGCTGCTCGCGTATCGCGAGGACAAGACCGCCGACTTCGTGGGGATCCAGGAGATCGAGGGCGAGCTCGATGGTCGAAGCGGCTCCTTTGTCATCAGCTCCGCCGGCACCTTCGACGGCGAACGAGCCACCGGCCGCTGGGCCATAGTCGCCGGGTCGGGTGCCGGAGAACTCGCCGGGATCTCGGGCGACGGCGAGTTCGACGCGCCGCACGGTGCTCAGGCGACCTATCGGCTCTCCTACGAGCTCGGGTGAGCTCGGCGGGCGCCGGGCTCTCGCACCAGGGCAATCTGTTGGGCGCGCTGGTGCTGGCGCTGTCCGATCGCATGGGCGAGGCGACGAGCGCGGCAGCCGGGGGATCTGGTGAGCTGGCGGCCGCGCTCTCTTCGCTCGAGGACTTCCTCGGGTCCCCCACCATTGGGCTGCTGCGGGAAGTCCTCGGTCTAACCCCGTCTGGTGCGGTGCGGCTGACCGACCGCCTCGAGGCCCTCGGATACGTCCATCGCTCAACCGGCAAGGACGCGCGCAGCCGGCACGTGGCTTTGACGGCGTCCGGGCACCGCGCGGCGCGAAACGTAAGGCGAGCCCGAGCAGGAGTGCTCGAATCGGCTCTCGCTCCTCTCTCCTCCACCGAGCAAGCAGAACTCGATGCCCTGGTCGCAAAGGCTCTTTTGGGGCTGAAGCGAGAGCCCGGTGCAACGCGCTGGACCTGCAGGCTCTGCGACACGAAAGCCTGCGGGCGGGACGAGGGCCGGTGTCCCTTCGTGAGGAGCGCCGCTGATTAGGAGCCCGTTGATTGTGGCGGAATCAGATTGGCCGCTCTAGGCTGAGATCCATGGATGAAGATCCACTCTTCGGTCTCGAGGAGTACTCGCCGCCTCACGTTGTCGCGTCGCAGTGCCGGCGAGCGCTACGAGACATCCTCACCGTCATTCAGAATCCGGGTGCAGGCTCGACCGAAGAAGTGCTTCGCAAGGTCCAGGGCCTGGCCGAGAAGGGGCTCATGCGCGAGACGGTGGGCGAACCACTTACGCCTCCCGACGAGCCGGATTCCGACTGACGTCCGCTTAGCCTGAGTGATGAGTCTTCAGGCTCCCGGCGCATCCCTTCGCAGGTTCTCGGCGATCTTGTTCAGGATCGGGAGCACGCTCTTCGCTTCTGCCGGCCGCATACCACGCAGCGCTATCGCATTCACCTCGTTGGCCATCGAGCTCAGCCGTCCTTCGAGCCGGCGGGCTCTTGAGGTCAGCGAAATTCGCATTTGACGGCCGTCCAGTGGGTCCGGCTTGCGACGGATCAATCCGTCTCGCTCCATGCGATTCAAGGTGTTGGCCATCGTCGGCTGCTCGATGGTCACCCGTCGACACAGTTCCGCCTGCGTAAGGTCGTCCTCCTCATAGAGGCAAAGCAACGCGGGAAACTGTCCGGGGACCACTCCGTAGGGAGAAATGCGCCGGTGTAGGGCCTGGGCGAACAGCCGCGCTACCAGGTTGACGACGTAACCGGGGGATTGATCACGATCAAGCTCCACTCCCGGCCTCCTTCGGTTGCAGTCGTCTCCGGCGAGGTCGCAAGGCGAGTCCATCGCGAACGTTCAGCGCGAGCAGCGTGAAGTTCACACACCCCGCCATCAGCTCCACCGACTGGGGCCATGAACGACGTGCCGAAGCTGCGATCGGCGGCCAGGCGCCCAAGCGCCAAGGCGCAAGGTATCAGCACGACCAGCGCGTTTATCCCGATCAGGCGCATCCGTCGCATCTTTCGAACCACGATCTCGGCGCGCGACTTGCCGGCTAAGCGCCGACCCGATAGTCCGGTCACGATCATCACCGGCGCGAGCAGGAATACCGCCCTGGCTACGGCGCCCTTGACCGCTGCGATGACGGCCTCGTCGCCGGTAACCTCAGCGGCAACCGTCGCGATCAGGAAACTGCCAACCACCAACTGGGCGATGATCGCGCCGCTCAGATGGATGGTTCGTAACTGCCGACGAGTCATAGGGTGACCCCTTCCAAGGAAATATAGCAACCTATGGGTATTCATAGCAGGCTATGGAGATAGACGCAACCCTCGGAAGGCTCATGGAGCCTCGAGGACGAAAGGCAAGTGTCATGAGCGGAGTGTGCCCAGCCTCCTCGGAGTCATGACAATGATTTGACGATGAGTTGCCTACCTAACCGGACGAAACTGTCCCGACGCGACATTTCGTTTGGCCGGTCCCCGTTCGGTCGACCGACCGTCGGCCGCGGAGGTCTTCTAGCACCACCCGGCCCAGAGCCGGGCCCGACGCGAGGGCGAGGATCAGTCGTCGAGTTGGCGCTTCTGCGGATAGATCGTCTCGCCACGAGCGAGCATGGCTACGAACTGCTCAACGCGACGCGCTCGAGTGTCGCGGCGCTTCGCGCCGTCGATCCGGTGCACGATGGCGTAACGGTTCTGGCGGGTGAGTATGTCGAACATCGCCTGCGCTTTGGGTTCTGCGGCCAAGGCCCTAACCAGCTCTGCGGGGATCTCCATGCCGGCCTGCCCCGAGTAGGCCGCGTCCCAGCGACCGTCGCTCCTTGCACGCTCGACCTCGGCCAAACCTGCGGGCTGCATCCGGCCCTCTTCTACGAGGCGGGCGACGATGCCCACGTTGCGCGCGGACCAGGGGCTTCGCGCCCTGCGGGGGGTGAAGCGTTGGCGATGGGTCGTCTCGTTCCGCCGCCGCGCCTGACTGTCGATCCAGCCATAGCACAGGGCTTCGTCCAGCGCCTCGGCGTGGGTGAGACTGGTCGGTTCGAGGGTGCCCTTGTTGGCGAGAACCAGCCAGACTCCGGGCGAGCTTGCATGGTTTTCATCGAGCCACTCGTGCCACGCAGCGGCATCGGTGAGGATCAGCTCCGGCAGTTCATCGGCCATCGCCGCACAGCCTCGCAGATCGGCAGCTCATACGCTGCTCATTGAGGAGGGCGTGGTTGGTCGTCCAGATAGGCCGCCGCAACGCGCTTCGGCACGACCATGCGCCAGGCATCTAGAACTAGCTCCCGCATCTCCTCGACGTCGATGGCCTCGAGGCGAACCACCACCCAGTTGTATCGCTGGTCCGCGGGCTTGGGCATCATGAACTTCTCGGGTTCAGATGCGATGAGCGCGTCACGCTCCTCCTTGGGGAACCCGAACCCCATCAGCGTCTCGTCACGCGAGAAGGCCAGGTAGACGAGCCGGCCGACCCGGAACTTCACTCGGTCGCGGACGAGTGCCTCGTAGCTTCGGGGGAGGCCGAGGGCGAACGGGCGAATGTCGTCGATCGTCACCATCGCCCACACTCGCAGGCCCGATTGCTTTTCATCAAAGTCCTTTAAAGGGAATCGTCCCTCGGTCCCACGGCTTGATCGTCCACCACCCATCTAGTTGCCTACTCTGCGTCGCTCGGCGGATACACGCCGTGGGCAAAACAGGTTATGGGCTGACCCTTCGGGAGTATCGGTTTTAGTCCGGACTCGCCATTGTCTGTCGCTGCTCGTTATTAGACCGTTCTCATTCAACGAGGGGGTCGGACATCAAGTTTTCGGGTCGGCAGCAGACGCAGGATCAAAGCTTGGTCGATTGGTACCGCGCCATCGACGGAGCCTCGCCCGCGATCGCTCTCTTCCTTCGCAAAACTCCGATCGGCACCTTCGGGCTATCCCCGCCTTTGTTGAGGCGGCCGACGCGAGACGGTAGCTAGGGATCAAATGATGGGGGGTCACAACGTGCGCAAACCGGCCTTTCTCCCCAGCAGACTCTCTGCCACAACCCGTTTCCCAAGTATGTCGACTTCGCAGGGAGGTCTCCTGAAATGATGCGCTGGATCGTTGGATCGAGCCTGAAGTTCCGGCGTCTGGTGCTCGCCATCGCTGCCGGAACGATGTTCTTCGGCTTCACACAACTCGGCGAAACCCCCGTGGACATCCTTCCCGAGTTCACGCCAACGACGGTCGAGGTCCAGGCAGAGGCGCTCGGACTTTCGGCAAAGGAAGTCGAGCAGTTGGTAACGGTTCCGTTGGAACAGGACCTCCTGAACGGGGTGGCGTTCCTCGATGAGATCCACTCGGCGTCGCTCCCGGGCCTGTCGTCGGTGGTCATGACCTTCGAACCCGGGACGGACCTCCTCGATGCCCGGCAGGTCGTAGCGGAGCGTCTCGCTCAGGCCGTCGGGGTCGCCGGGTTGCCGCAGGTGTCCAAGCCGCCTCAGATGCTTCCACCCGTTTCCTCGACGAGCAGGGTCTCGATGGTCAAGCTGTCGTCCGACGAGGTGTCACCGATAGAGATGTCGGTGCTTGCTCGTTGGGTGATCAGCCCCCGTTTGCTGGGCGTCGACGGCGTGGCAAACGTTGCCATTTGGGGTCAGCGGGAACGACAGCTGCAGGTGCTGGCCGACCCGGAGCGGCTGCGGGATCGCGATGTATCGCTTCAGCAGGTCATTCGAACCGCCGGAAACGCTCTCGAGGTCTCTCCACTGAGCTTCCTCGAAGCCTCTTCTCCCGGCACCGGAGGGTTCATTGACACGGCCAACCAGCGACTGCAGGTCTTCCACGAGCAGACCATCTCGACTCCGGGAGAGCTGGCGCAGGTACCGATAGAGGACATCGAAGGCAACGGCGAGTTTGCGGGAGGAGAGCCGCTCACGCTCGGAGACGTGACCGAAGTCGTAGAGGACCACCAACCGCTGATCGGTGATGCTCAATGCGGTGGTGGTCAGTGTCTCCTGCTCGTCGTCGAGAAGTTCCCTGGGGCAAACACGCTCGAGGTGACGGAGGGAGTGGACGACGCACTCGAGGCGATGCGCCCCGGTCTCCCCGGCATGGAAATCGACACCTCCATCTACCGCCCGGCGACCTTCATCGAGACATCGTTTGCCAATCTAGGGTGGACGCTGCTGATCGGAGCGATCCTATTGCTGCTCGTGATCGGCGCCTTCCTCTGGGACTGGCGCGCCGGATTGATCAGTGCGGTTGCGATTCCGCTATCGCTGGTTGCGGCGGGGCTCGTACTCTATTTCCGCGGCGTCACTGTGAACACAATGCTCCTCGCGGGACTCGCCATGGCCCTCGTAGCCCTCATCGACGACGCCATCTTCGATGTCGATAAGGTTTCGCGCCGGCTGCGTGAGCGTCGCGCCGCCGCCGGCGGCTCGCCGCTCTGGCGGACCATACTGGATACATCTCTCGAGATGCGGAGTGCGTTTCTCTTCGCGACTCTGATCATCATTGCGGCGCTGTTGCCAATCTTCTTCATGGACGGCAGGGCAGGCGCGTTCTTGCCGCCCATCGCCGCCTCCTACCTGCTTGCGGTCGCGGCCTCCATGGTGGTCGCGCTAACCGTTACGCCTGCGCTGAGCATGATGCTCCTGTCGAGCGCCCCGCTCGACCGCCGCCCGTCTCCCGTGGTGGGCTGGCTGCAGCGGGGCTACGACCGCGTTTCTTCGCGGATCGTGCCCCGGCTGGGGCCGGCCATGGTTGCCGTTGTTGTCATCATGGTGGCCGGCCTTGCGGCGCTCCCGTTCCTCGACACCTCGATGAGTCCTTCGCTCAAGGATCGGGACGTCCTGGTGCAGTTGGAGTCCGAGCCCGGTACTTCACTGGCGAAGATGAACGGGCTCACGACTCGAGTCGTGGAGGAGCTCGGCTCCCTCTCTGGCGTCAGCAACATCGGGGCCGACGTCGGGCGTGCCGTCATGTCCGACCAAGTCGTCAACGTCAACTCCGGCGAGATCTGGGTCAGACTCGATCCCTCGGCCGACTACGACGCCGCCGTAGCGTCAATTGAAGAGGTGGTCGGTGACCATAGTGAGCTGTCCGGCGATGTCTTGACCTATTCGGAGGATCGGGTCACCGAGGTCCTCGAGCAAGAGGACAACGAGGTCGTCGTGCGGGTCTACGGAGAGAACTCCGAAGTCACACGAGACAAGGCGGAGGAAGTAAAGGGGCTCATCTCAGAGATCGACGGCATCGAGGACCCAAGCGTTGAGTTCGCCACCGAAGAACCCACCTTGCAGCTCGAGGTCGATCTCGCTCGGGCACAGGCCCTTGGGGTCAAGCCGGGCGACGTCCATCGTGCGGCGGCCATTCTCCTGTCGGGCATCACCGTCGGCAACCTGTTCGAGGAACAGAAGGTGTTCGATGTCGTCGTGTGGGGCACTCCCGGGATCCGCCGAAGCTTGAGCGATGTGCGCAACTTGCTGATCGATACTCCCAGCGGCGGGCACGTGCGCCTCGGTGAAGTGGCTAGCGCCCGGATCGAATCGAAACCGACGGTGATCCGGCATGAATCGGTCGCGTCCTACGTAGACGTTAACGCGAATGTAGCGGGTCGCGACGTGGGCGCCGTCACCGACGACGTCGAGCGCACCCTGCAACAAGTCGACTTCCCGCTGGAACACCGCGCCGAGGTCCTGGGAGGGTTCGCCGAGCAGCAGGGGACCCGTGACCGTGTGCTGGCCATTGCACTGGCCGCGGCGATCGCCATCTTCCTGCTGCTGCAGGCGGCCTTCAACAGCTGGCGTGTCGCGACCCTCGCGTTCCTAACCCTGCCGATGGCACTCGCCGGAGCTGCTCTTGCAGGGCTGGTCGGCGGAGGGACGATCACGCTTGGTTCGATCGCCGGATTCGTCGCGGTGCTTGGGATCGCCGCGCGGGGCGGGATCGTATTGATCAGGCACTACCAGCAGCTCGAGCGCAATGGGGAG
The DNA here is from genome assembly GCA_050693935.1 of Actinomycetota bacterium. Lineage (GTDB taxonomy): Bacteria > Actinomycetota > CADDZG01 > CADDZG01 > WHSQ01 > WHSV01. Next base: position 9,240 of record JBOGWU010000110.1, read on the forward strand.
CGTTTCGGTCCCGATCTCGTGGTCCGAGGAACGAGGGAGCAGCTTGGCCCCATCCTCATGACCGCGGTGGCAACGGCGATGATCTTCATTCCCTTTGTCTTCGCCGGCGATGCTGCTGGTCTAGAGATCGTCCGACCGATGGCCGTCGTCATCCTCGGTGGCCTTCTCGCCTCCACCCTGCTCAATCTCGTCGTCGTGCCTGCGTTCTATCTGCGGTTCGGGTTCGTCTCCCATCCCGACACGTCGCAGGAAGAGTTGTTGGTCACGATCCCCGAAGCCGACAGAGTTGGAGGATAGGGCGAACGTGATGAATTGGCGCTCTCGCTGGACGATGGCGGCCTCGCTCGTAGCAACCCTTCTGCTGACGGGGTGCGCGGGGCAGGTATCGGACGAGCAGGTCCTCGAGGACCCCGCGACCGTGGAGCATGTCGAGGGGGACGATGTGGCCCGTATCACCTTGACCGAAGGGGCGGCCGAGCGACTTGGAATCCGGACGGCGGCCGTCGAGGAAAGAGGCAAGAAGCGGACGGTGGTTCCGGCCGGCACGCTCCTCGTCGACCCCACGGGCGATTTCTGGGTGTACACGAACCCCGAGCCGCTGGTCTTCCTCCGGCACAAGATCAGGATCCAAAACGAGGTGGGGCAACAAGCGATTCTGTCGGCTGGTCCGCCCATCGGAACCCTCGTGGTGACGGTGGGGGCGGCGGAGCTCTACGGGGTCGAGTACGGGATCGGACATTAATGTGATCGAGAAGGGGAGCCCAGGATGCTGCGCTGGGTAATTGGATCGAGTCTGAGGTTCCGCTTCATCGTGGCCGCTGTCGCCGGAGGCCTGATCTTCTTCGGGACCCAGGCACTGCGCGACTCGCCAGTCGACGTCTTCCCCGAGTTCGCGCCACCGCGAGTGGAGGTCCAGACACCATCCTTGGGACTCTCCGCATCGGAGGTCGAGTCCCTTGTCACGATCCCGCTGGAGCACGCGCTCAATGGACTCCCCGGGCTTGACGAGATCCGCTCGAAGTCCGTCGAGCAGCTGTCGTCCATCGAACTGATCTTCGAGTCAGGGACGGACCTTCTGACCTCGCGCCAGTTGGTTTCCGAGCGCCTCGCAACGATCGCCCCCTCCCTGCCCTCGTGGGCCAGCCCCCCATTCATCATGCAGCCCCTGTCGGCGACCAGCCGGGTTATGAAAATCGGCCTTTCATCGAGCGACCCCGACGTGGACCTGATGGACATGTCGATGACCGCCTACTGGAACATCAGAGCTCGCTTGTTGCGGGTGCCCGGGGTGGCGAACGTGGCCATCTGGGGCGAGCGCCTGGACATGCTGCAGGTGCAGACCGACCCGAAGCGGCTTCGCAGCAACGAGGTGACGCTCCAGCAAGTCTTGAACACGACTTCGGACGCGGTCGACGCCGGGCTAATGAAGTTCTCGGAAGGGACGTTCATCGGGAAAGGAGGGTGGATCGAAACACCCTCTAACCGGCTCGGCATAGGTCACGAACTACCCATCGTGACGCCGGCCGACCTGGCGGAGATCCCGGTGGCGAAGCGCAACGGGAAGGTCTTGCGCATCGGCGACGTGGCCAATGTGGTCAGGGACCATCAACCGCTCATCGGCGACGCGGTCATCAACGACGGCCCCGGCCTCATGCTCATCGTCGAGAAGCTCCCTTGGGGGAACACCCTCGAGGTGACGCGGGGAGTCGAGGACGCGCTCGACAAGTTGGAACCCAGTCTTGCCGGGATCGAGGTTGATTCCGAGATCTTCCGGCCGGCGACCTTCATCGAGATGTCGATCGACAACCTCACAACGGCGATGATCATCGGCGCGCTGTTGATGATTCTGATGCTGGGCGCCTTCCTGTACGAGTGGCGCACCGCGCTAATCAGCGTCACGGCCATCCCGTTGTCGCTGATCGCCGCGGGGCTCGTTCTTTACGCTCGTGGTGCAACCATCAACACCATGGTCCTGGCGGGTTTGGTTATCGCCCTCGGCGACATCGTCGATGACGCCATCATCGACATCGAGAACGTCGTGCGGCGCCTGCGCGAGCACCGCAAGCAGGGGAGTGGTGTCTCGACCGCGAGGGTCATACTCAACGCGTCCATCGAGGTGCGCAGCGCGATCGTCTATGCCACCTTGATCGAGGTGGTCGCCGTCCTGCCGATCTTCCTGCTCGAGGGATTGTCTGGCTCGTTCTTCGGCCCGCTCGCTCTCTCCTATTCGCTGGCGCTGCTCGCGTCCATGGTGGTCGCCTTGACGGTCACGCCTGCGCTGAGCCTCATCTTCTTCCGGAAGCCCTCCTCCTTGAACCACCGCGAGTCACCTCTCGTCCCGCCACTCCAGCGCGGATACGACTTCATTCTTCGCCGGATCATCTATCGACCCCGGCGGGCTTACGCCACCGTCGCGGCCGTGGCGATGGTGGGGCTCCTGGCTCTGCCTTTCCTTGGTCAGTCGCTTCTGCCGTCGTTCAAGGAACGGGACTTCCTCATGCACTGGCTCACTAAGCCCGGCACCTCGCATCCGGAGATGGTGCGAATCACGACCCTTGCCAGCAAAGAGCTGCGATCCATCCCAGGGGTCAACAACTTCGGTGCTCATATCGGACAGGCGCTGTTGGCGGACGAAGTGGTCGGCATCGACTTCGGCGAGAACTGGATCAGCGTCGATCCGTCGGTCGATTACGACAAGACGGTGGACCGCATCGAGAAGGTCGTCGAGGGATACCCAGGTCTATTCCGCGACGTCCTCACCTATCTGAAGGAGCGGATCAGGGAGGTATTGACGGGATCGAGCGACGCCATCACCGTGCGCATCTACGGTCAAGACCTCGAACTTTTGAGAGAGAAGGCAGAGGAGGTCAACGGCATTCTCGCCGACATCCCGGGGGTCATCGAGAACCATGTCGATCTCCAGGAAGACGTGCCACAGGTGCAGGTCGAGGTCGATCTCGCGGCTGCAGAGCGTCACGGTTTGAAGCCGGGTGACGTCCGTCGAGCGGCCGCCTGGTTGGTTGCGGGCGAGGAAGCCGGCGACATTTTCAGAGAGGGCAAGGCGTACGACGTCCAGGTTTGGAGCCTGCCGGAGACGCGTCAAAACCTGACCGATCTCCGAAACCTGTCGCTCGACACGCCCGCCGGAGGGCACGTGCGGTTGAGGGACGTGGCCGACGTGACGATCGTATCCACGCCCAACGTGATCCATCATGAGGGCCTCTTCAGGAACATAGACGTCGGTGCCAACGTGAGCGCCGGGAGCGATCTCGGAGCCGTGGTGGGCGAGCTCGAGGATCGCCTCGAGGAGGTCAAGTGGCCCACCGAGTTCCGCTCGGAGATGCTCGGGGAATTCACCGAACGGCAGGCGGCTCAGAGTCGCTTGATGATGTTCGCGATCGCGGCCGCGATTGGGATCTTCTTTATCCTCCAGGCATCGTTCGGAAACTGGCGGCTGGCAACCCTCGCGTTCGTTACGCTGCCGATCGCCCTGGTGGGTGGAGTGATCGCGGCGTACCTCGGAGGCGGCGTGATCTCGCTCGGCTCCCTCGTCGGATTCCTGACGGTGCTGGGGATCGTTGCCCGCAACGGGATCATGCTCATCAGCCACTACCAGCATCTCGAGAAGCATGAAGGCATGGCCTTTGGTCCTGAACTCATCTTGCGCGGAGCAAAGGAACGGGTCGTCCCGATCATGATGACCGTCCTAACGACGGGACTGGTCCTCATTCCATTGATTGTGGCCGGGGAGATTCCCGGGCAGGAGATCGAGCACCCGATGGCGGTCGTCATCCTCGGTGGCCTCGTGACGGCGACGCTGCTCAATCTGTTCGTTGTTCCGACGCTATACCTTCACCTGGGCCGATCCCGGCGGAGGGGCGTCGTAGCGACAAGCTAGTCCGCGGCCCCGCCGTTTCGCTCCTCGTAGCCGGTTTCGCGCGCTTTTCGCCCCCCTCACCGTTCGAGATTTGTCGTTCAGCTTCCGTTCAGCTTCTGCCGATCATCCTGTGAAGGCAGGCACTACCGGTTTCCCCTTTCCGGAGGTGGGTAGGTAGGGCAGGTTACCAAGGCAAGCACAGGAAGAGCGGGTGAGTTGCATGATCCTGATGATGTACCTCCTTGGTTTTGCAGCCGTGTGGGGAGCGGTGGCACTCGTAGGACTGGGCGTCGCTTGGTTCAGGCGCTTCGACAACGACTGGGATCGGGCGTTCAAGCGCGAACTCTTGAGCAGCGCCGGGCGATCACCAGTCGACATCGACCTTCGGGGAACCTGAGCCCGCTGCCCCGAGGCTCCCCGTATTCCGCCGTCCTCTAAGGGCTAGGGCTCTGGTGCTCTAAGCCAACCCGCTGGTCCCGACCAAGTCCCCGAGCGTAGGGTGAACATGCATGGGTCGAGAGCGGCTGGAGATCGAGTTTGGCCGCCACGCCGGCTGGATGGTCGAGGCGATCGAGGCCCTGGGCCTCGACGCAGTGCCGGCGGCGTGTCGTGGCGCGGGCAATCCCCATCTCTTCGGACTCCTTGCCGATGCCATGGGGGTCCGTCCGGGCGCGCTGGTGCTCGATGTGGGGTGCGGTATCGGGGGACCCGGCGCCTGGCTCGCAACCGAGCGAGGGTGCGACGTCGTTGGCATCGACGTGATGGAAGAACCGGTGAGAGGGTTGAAGCGGCTCTTTCCTCAGTTTCGCTCCATCGTCGGCACCTCTCGGTCGCTACCGTTTCCGAGCGCGACCTTCGACGCGACCTGGGCCATCGGGGTCCTCGAGACGATTGAGCACAAAGGCGAGGCGCTTAGCGAACTCTCTCGCGTCCTGGTCCCGGGGGGCCGGCTGGCCGCCTACACCTTTGTCGCCGCCGCGGCGGGGGTAGACGATGCCCCGATGGCGGATCGTTTTCAGTCGCTCGATGCGCTGGTCGGTGAGTTCGAACGAGGCGGATTTCGCGTCCTCTCGGCCGATCCATCGTCGCCCGCCGGTCCTCCTGCTACCTGGCGGGAGATTCAGGGAGCGGCGCGCGCGTTTGCCGATCGGCTGCATAACGACGATCCCGCTTACGAGGCCGTAGCTCGGGAGATGAAGAAGTTCACGCGGCTGTACACCTCGGGGGCGATCGAGGCTTGGGTAGTGGTCGGTGAGAGGGAGGACGCATGATCGCGCTCGCCAGCGAGCATCCGCACGAATATCCAAGCGGCTCACCGGCTCTGAATGCCGATGAGGTCGCCGAGCTTGCTCCTCATGCGCCCGAGTGGGCCGTCATGGATGGAAAGCTGACGCGCACCTTCCAATTCAAGGACTTCAAGGAGGCCTTCTCGTTTCTGACGCGCGTTGCCCTGCTCGCGGAAGCGGAAGGCCATCATCCCGACATGTTCTGCTCGTGGAGCCGGGTCGACCTGTCCTTCTGGACGCACACAGCCAACGGCCTTACTCGGAACGACTTCATAATGGCCGCCAAGATCGACCTCTACTGAACCTTCTTGGCCGTGAGGCGCTCCACTACCCCCGCTCGAAGGCGATCGCGCTCCTGGATCTCGAGGCCGGCCGACTCAACGTGAAGTGAGGGTCGCCGCGTCATGTACTCGCCTTCGATGCGCGCGGTCACGGCCTCGACCAGGCGCTGGAACCAGAAGATTGGTTTCAACGAGCTGCGTATGTGATCGAGGAGTATGAGACGTCCTCCGGGCTTGACAACGCGCTTCATCTCGGAGATGGCTCGGGGGACATCCGGCACACTGCACAGTGAGTACGTGCAGACGACGCTGTCAAAGCACGAGTCCGGAAATGGCAGCTCCTGCGCATCCCCCTCTTTGAGCTCGACCGGCCTTCCCAGCGCCGCGGCCCGGCTTGCGGCGAATTCGAGCATCTCGGGACTGAGGTCGAGCCCCGTCAGCTGGAGGTCGGCAGGGTAGTGAGCGAGGTTCAGACCGGTGCCGATGGCCACCTCGAGGGTTTCCCCGGCCGCTCGCGAGCAAGCCCAGGCTCTGTGCTCCGACCCGAACATCCATCTCTCGCAGAGCCCCATCTGTTTGTCGAACCTCGACGCGCCCTTTGCATACGCGCGCCGTCGGAGTTGATTGGCCTTGTCTCGTTCGGCCGGGGTGAGCGATGGATCCGTCACGAACCTAGCCCGGCGGGCTGTCTGGAGAGCGCTTGGAGATGTTCGTGAACCGAGCGAATCACAATAGAGCCCTCGCCGACCGCAGAGGCTACCCGTTTGATGGAGCCGTGCCTCACGTCTCCTGCTGCGAATACGCCCAACATGCTCGTCTCGAGAAGCAGCGGGCGGTCCGGTGTCGACCTTTCTTCGGGCACGTCTCGCCCCGTCAGGATGAAGCCCCATCGGTCGCGCTCGATCTCGGCGGGGAGCCAATCGGTATGCGGCACCGCTCCGATCATGATGAACAGCGCATCGGCCGGCACTTTCTCGGTGTGACCCTGCGCATCGCCAAGGATAAGGCTCTGGAGGCGCCCCTCCCCCCCACCATCGACCACGCGCGTTCCGTATCGAACCTCTATGTTTCGTGCAGCCTCGATCTCCCTGATGAGGTAGTCAGACATGCTCTCCGCGAGCGAGGCACTCCTTACGAGGATCGATACCCTGGCGGCATGCTTGGCGAGATGGATGGCAGCTTGTCCGGCTGAGTTGCCTCCCCCCACGACGAAGACCTGTCGTTGGTGGAGCGCCTGCGCTTCCGACGCCGC
>JBOGWU010000111.1:0-1532 GCA_050693935.1 Actinomycetota bacterium
GAGTGAGCGTGCCGCCCGATAGATGGATGGCTCCGTTGATGAGCTGGTCGGCAACGAGCAGCGCGACGAGCGAGGCCGCTAGTGCCGCGAGCCAGCTCGTTGGAGCAAGCGGCTGGCTCAGATCGATTATGGCGTGAAAGACCACTACCGCGACGCAAACCTGGAGCGCGAAGCTCGCAACGTTGAACGCGAGCTTGACCGCCACCTGACGGCGATGGATCAGCAGCGCGGCCATGGCGCCGCACACGTAGCCGACCACCACCAGTGCCGGATCGAAGAAGAAGACGCCGAACACCAAGGGGATCTCGCTGATCGAGAATGAGTGAGCCTCGCCCCTGAAGTTCACGTGCACCACCGCAGCTTGGGTGGCGTAGAACAGCGCGATCAAGATCCACCAGGGGAGCCGAAGGGGCGCGTCGGGAGCCTCCAGGCCCTGAACCCCGATGAGAAACACGAGCAGCGCCGCTAGAGCCACACCGGCGACGAAGGACCAGAGACGAGCGCTGCGGCTCATCGAGGCGAGCAGGTTAGTCACCCCACCCCTCGGACGATGGTTCCGAGGCCGACTCCGACGCGTCCGCCCAGATCTTTGACGAGGCCCCTTAGGTCGCCGGTGAAACCGGGGAGCTCGCGCACGATGACGGAGATGCGCGGAGCGGCCCCGGGTGTGAAGGGGTTAGCGGGCGTGGTTGCGAGCAGGGCGAAACAGGCGACCAGCGCCGCGAGAAGACGCTTGGGACGGTCGCCCCAGCTCGCGGCGAGGGTCAGTTCCGCGGTTCTCGGGTTGGTGCTGTGCATGTTGGCTGCCCCACAACAGGTGGGGTCGCAGACCGACCCCCTCGGGTAAGAAATCGGCCCCGAGCGAGGCTTCTGGATGGCTCGGAATATCCATTTTTTTCTAGCCCAGGGGGGCTAAGTTGGCGCTTAGCCCCCCTCGCTCTAGCCTTCGGGGACCAGCGTGCCGCCCATGGCGGCGCCGTGGATGTCGCACTGGAACGGGGTCTCGGCGTCGGGCATGGTGAAGGTCACCTCCGTCGATTCCCCGGCGTCAACGGTGCCGGAATCGATGTCCGCGTCGGCGGAGGAGAAGGTGTGGGGGTTGTTCCCGTCGTTGGTGAACGTGACGGTTACCTCTTCGCCCGCGGGAGCCGTGATCTCGGTCGGCTCGAAGGAATTGTCCATCGCGCTCAACTCGGTCCCCGAACCTCCGCCCGTGTCCCCGCCACCGTCGCCCGACCCCTCATCGTCTCCGCCGCAGGCCGCAAGCGCGGCCGTTGCCAAAACTAAGACGACCAGCAGGCGCAGCCTTGTGTGGGGCCTCCGGCCAAGGTTGGAATTGGGATTCATTGATCGCACGGACATCGACAATCCTCCCCTGTGAGAGCGCTCGGGTGGCCGAGACGCAAGAGTCGGGACCCATTACCGCACGACTGAGCCCGTCGGTTTGGCTCGAACGGCACTTTTTCACAGGTTTACGATGTCGGCCACCCCCAAGCAAGGAGACCCCGATGCCCGATGCATTGATTGTTGCC
>JBOGWU010000112.1:0-7487 GCA_050693935.1 Actinomycetota bacterium
GCCGAGGACGGCCCAGGTGCTGGGCACCTCCGTCCAGCAAACAGGGTCGGGGACAAACACGATCCTGTAGTCGCGCCCTTGTTCCCGGCAGAGGCGATGGGCCCTAAACACGAGTTCGGCATCCTCACCGATGGTCCCGGGGTCGAGTCCGCCGAGCTCAACGATGAGGTCGCGGCGGAAGAGCCCGAAGGCACCTGAGATGACGACCAGCCCGTTCAGTCGGGACCAGCCCGCCCGGCCCAAGAAGAAAGCGCGCAGGTACTCCACTATCTGGATGCGCGCCAACCAAGCCTTGGGCATCCTGATGCCCGTGACTCGTCCTCGCTCGACGGTGGAGCCGTTGGCGACACGGATCACTCCTCCGGTGGCGATTACACGGACGGGGTCATCCACAAACGGCTTCGCCACTCTCAGCAGGGCGCTCTCCTCCAGCAGCGCGTCCGCGTCGATCATGCACACCAGAGGAAACTGTGCCGCGTTGATACCTACGTTGAGCGCATCCGTTTTGGTGCCGGCTCCAACCTTGCGAACCACCACCAGAGGCTGGCCGTGACGAGGCACGTGCGTCGAGAGCACATCACCCATCGCGGGTACCTCCTCGGTTCCGGCGGGGGGGATTTCGACCAGGTCGAAGGTGTGGGCGAGCACGTCGAAGGTGTGGTCGCTCGAGCCGTCGTCCACAACAACGACCTCGAAGCGCGGATAACGCAGGGCGAGTAACGAGCGAACGCTTTCTACGATCCCCTTTTCCTCGTTGTGCGCAGGCACGATTACCGAGACGGGAGGCGTCAGGGGGTTTGCGAAGATGTCCTCGTGTCCCGCGAACTCCACTCGTCGCAGGTGGCTCAAGACGTCGGCCGTCGCCGCGATCAGCAGGACCAGGTACGACGTGTTGAGCACGAGGAAGTACCCGATGATGATCCAGTCGAACGTGACGAGGACGGCCGAGATGGAGTCGCTCATGCCGCGACTTAGCGTGCCCGCGAAAAGCGGTCTGCCCGCGCCAGCGCGTCGAGCGCCAGCGCCCGGTGCGCGTAGGCGGCCGCGCCGCGCTCGCCGCCGGCCTCCGCCTCCAGTGCTGCGGTTCCCCGGGACCCAATGGCGACCAGCCCGTTGGCGGCTGCCACCTGCACCCGATGGTCGGGCCGTCCCAAGGCGGCGCGGAGTGCGCGAATCTCGTCTTCGACCCCGATTTGTCCGAGCGCCTCCGCCGCCTCAGCCCGGACGGCGGTGGTCAGGTCCTCCTCCAAGCACGACACCAGAGGACCGCACGCCCTGGCCGATCCGATCTCTCCCAGTGCCCGCGCCGCGGCAACGCGCACCTCGGGAACCTCCTCCCGATCGAGGAGCTTGATGACGTCGTCCACGGCCTCCAGGACCCCTAATTTGCCCACGACCTCGGCTGCAACTGCCCGTGTCGCCGGAAGGCGCCCCCTCAGACCCGCACAGACCTGCTGGGCGCCCCCCGCCCGGCCGAGTCGCAGCAGCGACATGGCCACCGGCCCTGCGGGCAGGGGACGAGGAGCGTCGAGGGCGGCCAGGAGGTCGGGTATTGCGGTGGAGTCACCGAGTTGTCCCAGGGCCCGAGCCGCCACGATGCGCACCTCGAAGATCCGGTCGTCGAGCAGCCGGATCACCTCCGGCAGAGCACGTGCGCTTCTCGCCGATCCGAGAAACTCGGCGGCGCGCGCCCGTCCCACCGCTCCCATCCGGCGGGTCCTTCGACGTGCAGCTTCGATCGCGCCCCTGGCTTCGAGCAAATCCACCACTGCAGCGCTTGCTTCGCCTCTGATTTTCGGTAGGAACTGGACGGCGAGCGATTCCAGCACCCGGCCCTCGTAGCGACTAAGCCCGTCGAAGTCGGACGCGGTGGTTCCTTCCCCGCCGATCAGATCCAGCAGCCGAGGGCGCAGTTCGGTTTCGATCCGGTGGCGGCGTCGCGCCCTGAGCTCCCGAATCCCTTTGGCCAGGGTGATTGCAGCGGCCAGCGCCAGGAGCAAGGCGAGCATCGTGCCGAGCACTATGGCAAGGACCGAGCCGGCGATCATCGCCTACCCCGCGCGTGCGAGAACGGCCCGCACCCGGTTGAGCAGCTCCCGGGGGCTGAAGGGTTTGATGATGTAATCGTCGGCCCCCACACCAAAGCCCCTGTCCACGTCTGCCTCCTGGGCCTTGGCGGTAAGCATTATCACCGGCACTGAAGCCGTACTCGGCTCTGCCCGCATGCGCCGGCAGACTTCGATGCCGTCGAGCCGGGGCATCATGATGTCCAGCAACACGATGTCGGGAGCGACTTCGGATGTCGCCTCGAGCCCCGCCTGTCCGTCCTCGCGCGTGTGGACCTCGAAGCCAGCCTGAGCGAGCTTGCGGGCGATGAGTTCGCGGACGTCGGGATCGTCCTCGACCACGAGTACGGTGCTCATCGCTGTGCCACCTTCAGTCGCATTTAGTCGCCGCCCCTCTCCTCTGAGCCCTTTCCAAGACCTGGGCGAGATCATCCTTTTCGTTCAAATCATCCCAAGCATAGTTGGGTCGTGACATTCGTGACACCTATTGACGGATAATGGGCGTACATGAGACGCGAGACGGATCCCTTCGCTCAAGAGGGCCTGATCCGTCGCGTCGCTCCCTTCGCACTGGTCGCCGGCGTGGTGACGCTCGCGGCCGCTTTCAGCTTCACGCCGGGTCATGGAGCGGAACTCGTCGCCGCCGGCGCTCTTTCCGGATTACTCGTTGCGGGTGCCCTCCTCACCCCGTGGGAGCGCCTTCCCCGGTGGACCCAGGCGACCGTGCCCCTCGGCTATTTCGTAGTCGTGGCGCTGCTGCGGGATGCCACCGGAGGGGGACGGACTCCCTACACATCACTGGTGTTCCTTCCTATCCTGTGGCTCGCGCTGTACGGCCACCGCGGCGAGGTGTGGCTGGCGCTCGTCGCACAGGCGGCGACCCTAACCCTTCCCGTTTTCCTGTTCGGGGCACCGCATTATCCGCACGCCGAACTGCAGCGTGCCGGCTTGTCGGTGTCGATCGCGGCCTTCATAGGGTTGGTGGTTCACGGGCTGGTGTCGAGGCTGAGAGAGAGCGCCGATGAGGTTTCCCGACAGGCGGACAGCGTCAAGCAGGCGGAAGCTCGGGCCCGCGAGTCGCGTGACTTGCTTGCAGGGGTGCTGGAGGCCGCGACCGAATACTCGATCATCGGAACCGACCCCAATGGACTGATAACCGTCTTCAACGAGGGCGCCTCTCGGATGCTCGGATATTCCGCCGAGGAGATGGTCGGGCTTCATACGCCCGAGCTGATCCACGATCCCGACGAGGTGGTCCAGCGCGCGAACGAACTCGGCATCCCGGTCGGGTTCGAGGTCTTCGTTGCCGCGGCGCGCCGCGGTCGGTCGGTGACGAGCGACTGGACCTACGTCCGCAAGAACGGTGAACGGCTGAGGGTGGCCCTCACCATCACGGCCATTCGCGGCGCGGGAGAGGTGCCGAGCGGATTCATCGGGATCGCTACCGATGTCACCGACCAGCGCCGGGCCGAGGCAGAGGTCCGCGACCGGGCCGAACGGGGAAGCCTGATCAACGAGATGATCGGCGAGGTCCGTCAGGATCTCGATCCCACGAGCATCATGCGGCGCGCGGTTACTGCCCTAGGCGAGGCCACATCGGCCGATCGGTGTCTCATCCGACTGGTATCGGGGGGAGATATCGGCGATGTCACCGAGCAGTGGGTGCGCGAGGGGATTGCGCCACTCGATCCCGAGATTGCGCTGCCGGAGCCACTGGCCCGGCTCGGCGAGCAGAGCATCCGCGAAGACAGCAGCCTGTCAATACGCGATGCAATGAACGACGCTCGTCTCACTGCAGATGAGGCCAATGACATCGTCGACAAACTCGGTGCCAGGGCATATCTCGGCGCTCCGATGTGGATGGGAACGCGGCTCGTGGGCTGGCTCGTGTTGCACGTCATCGGCGAGGAGCGGAACTGGACCGCGCGGGATACCGCCATCACCGAGGCCCTCGCCCGCAACGTGGGGCCTGCAATCCTGCAAGCTCAGTCCTACCTGCAGGAGCAGGAGATGGTTCGCAAGCTGCGGGAATTGGATCAGGCCAAGACCGACTTCGTGTCGTCCGTCTCCCACGAGCTGCGCACGCCGCTGACCAGCATCACCGGTTACCTCGAGATGCTCGTCGACGGCGACGCGGGGCCTCTGAGTAGGGATCAGCTTGACCTGCTCGAGGTCGTCGACCGCAACTCCCAGCGGCTGCTCATGCTGATCGAGGACCTGTTGACGCTGTCTCGCATCGAATCCGGCCGCCTGGGGATGGCGCGAGAACCAGTCGATACGGTCACCTTGATCTCCGGAGTGGAGAAAGCCGTCCTGCCGCTTTTGAGCGGCCGCTCGCTCGACTTTGACGTAGATGTGCCCGCCGACCTCGGTCCTGTCGTGGGGGACTTCAGTCAACTGGAACGCGTTCTGCTAAATCTCCTGACGAATGCGATCAAGTTCACTCCGGACGGCGGCAGCATAAGCCTGGTCGGGCGCGCGTTCGACGGAGCTATTAGCTTGTCGGTGGCCGACACGGGGATCGGGATCCCCGAGGACGAGCAGGATAGGCTGTTCACTCGCTTCTTCAGATCGTCGAGCGCGCAGCAACGGGCCATTCAAGGCACCGGCCTTGGCCTCGCCATAGTCAAGTCGATCGTCGAGCAACATGGAGGGTCGATCAAGGTGGAATCGACGCCGGACGTGGGCACGACTCTCACGGTAAAGCTGCCGACGCAACTCGAGGTCGGAGAAGAGGATGGGACGACTTGACTCACTCCGATGAGCTCGTACTGATCGTCGAGGACGACGCGGACGTCAGGGACCTGCTCGTGCGTCGTCTCGAGCGGCTCGGTTATCGCACCCAGGCGGTGGACAGCGGCGAGGCCGCGCTGGAGGCGGCCGCAAAGGACACGCCACAGCTGGCGGTCGTGGACATCATCCTGCCGGGAATGGATGGTTGGGAACTCATCCGCAGGCTGCGCGACGACGCACGCACGGCGGAGATGCCGGTGCTGGTGGCTTCGATCCTCGACGAGCCGGAGGATAGCGAGCCCCCAGGGATCGAGGGGTATCTCGTCAAACCCTTCAAGGCCCGCGACCTCGAGGGGGCGCTGAAGGCGATCGAGGGCGGGCGGACCTAAGTCGTTGGCGAAGGCGCTGGTCGTCGAGGACGACACGGACATCCTCAACCTCGTGGTGGCGCGCTGCCGCCGGGCAGGTCACCAGGTAATCGGAGTTGCCTCCGGGCAGGAGGCGCTGGAGGTGCTCGACGAGAGAGGTGATCCCGATGTCGCGATTCTGGATGTCGGGCTGCCGAACATGACCGGTCTGGAACTCCTCGAGAAGCTGAGAGCGCGTCCCGGCCTGGCCGACCTGCCGGTGATATTCCTCAGTGCGAGGGTGCAGCCCGAGGAGATCGAGGCGGGACGCGCGCTGGGAGCGACCTATCTCACGAAGCCGTTCGTCGCCTCCGCCCTTCTTGCGGCGATCGAACGGACGATTCCCTCGGAGGACTCCTGGTAGTGGCGTAGACAATATTGTGTATAACTCGTGTTCCTGAGACGTCAGTTGGACCTACCAGGCGCGCCCCAGATCGAGGGGCTCGCACCAAGGAGTGAGATCCGACGAAACAAATCCGTGTGCATGAAACGGGGGAACCCGAGGTCATGGTCGTGGAGGAGGTCGAGGTCCCCGCTCCTGCGGAGGGCCAAGCATTGGTAAAGCTCGAAGCGATCGGCGTGAACTTCATCGACGTCAATCAGCGGTCGGGCGCCTACCCCATCTCTCTGCCGTTCACGCCGGGGACGGAAGCAGCGGGAGTGGTGGAGGCCGTCGGCCCGGGCGTATCCCAAGTGTCCCCCGGCGATCGGGTGGGGTATGCGGGCGTCCCGGCCGCTTATAGCCAGTACGCCACGGCGAAGGCTTCCAGGCTCGTTCCGTTGCCCGACGCGGTCGGAACCGATCAGGCCGCCGCCGTGATGTTGCAGGGGATGACCGCTCACTACCTGGTGAACTCGATCTGTTCCTTAGATGAAGGGGACTGGTGCTTGGTTCACGCGGCGGCGGGAGGCGTCGGACTGCTGTTCACGCAACTCGCGAAGCGACGCGGCCTACGGGTGATCGGAACCGTCTCCAATGCGGAGAAGGCCGACCGCGCTCGAGGAGCGGGAGTCGACCATGTGATCGATTACACGCGGGAGGATTTCGCCGCCTCGGTGCATGAGCTCACGCATGGCGCAGGAGTTCGAGCTGTATTCGAGTCGGTCGGTAAGACGACTTTCGACCAGAGCTTCAAGTGCCTATCCAAGCGCGGCTACATGGTGTTGTTCGGCCAATCCAGTGGCCCGGTCGACCCCGTCGAGATCCGCCGGCTCCAGCAGGGCGGATCTCTGTTCCTGACGCGTCCGACACTCGTCGATTACACGTCGACGGACGAGGAATTGTCGTGGCGAGGTCAAGAGATCCTCGACCTCGTTGCGTCTGGCGATCTCACGGTCCATATCTACGAGCGTTATCCCCTGCCCGAGGCCCCCGCGGCCCATCGGTCTCTGCAGAGCCGGCAGACAACTGGAAAGTTGTTGCTCGTTCCCTGAGGGAGCTCACTCAGGCTCGTCCTCCCTATCCGGTTTCGCTCTGCCCCGCTTCGCGCGCTCGCCGGACTGCGTCAACGCTCGCTTGCAAGGCCTCCATCAGATCGGTTGCCGGGAAGGTCTGTTGGTCTTCCCCGGCGCCAGGCATGACTCTTGCCTCACCGGCTTTGCTGCGCAGGAGATCCAGGAGTCGTTCACGATGCGCGTCTCGGTGGCGGGCCGGCTCCCATTCGCTCGTCAGAGCATCGATGAACTGGCCGGCGAGTTGAAGCTCGTGCTCAGACGGCTCCTCAATCGAGGGAGTCCAGGCTTCCCTTGGATCGCGGACCTCGTCGGCGTAGAACATAGTCTCGAGAACCAGGACGTGCTCCGCCGCTCGCACCGCGACGAGATACTCCTTCGTGCGCATCACGAAGCGACCGATGGCGACCTTGCCTCCGGCCTGCATGGCCCGGTGAAGCAACCAGTAGGGCCTCTCGGTAACGGCACCCCGCTGGGGCACGACGTAGTAGGACTTCTCGAAGAAGATTGGGTCGATGCTCGCGAGGTCGACGAACTGCTCGACCTCGAGGATCCTGCTTTTCTCGGGGGCCACAGACTCGAGCTCGTCGGCATCGACGGTCACGACCTTTCCCGGCTCGATCTCGTAGCCCTTGACGATTCTGTCCCACCGGATCTCGTCCGACTCGCCCGGGTCCTCGAAGCCCTCTTCCAGAACCGGAGGGCGGGTGGGCTCCCGATAGTCCTCAGGCACCGCATGGAGGCCCGGCCCCCACGGTTCTTGGGCGGCGTCCTCCCCGCCAGAGGATCCGTGCTGGTCGGCAGGAGCCGGACCTTCGGCTACTCGGCG
>JBOGWU010000113.1:0-4022 GCA_050693935.1 Actinomycetota bacterium
TGCGCTGGCTCTGGAACCACAGCGTCCTGCGCACGCTGGGCATAATGACCGGGGTCTCCAACCTGACCACCTCCGCAACCTTCTCGATCTTCGTGCTGTACGCGCTCGAGATCCTGGATCTGACCGAGGCGGGCTACGGAGTCCTCCTGGCGGTGATGGCCATCGGCGGGGTAATTGGCAGCCTGGTGGCGCCGCGGCTGGCGCGGCTGTTCGGCGATGGTCCCAGTTTCTACGTCGTCATCGGCCTGTCGGTGGCCCAGAACCTCGCCATTGGGCTCACCTCGAACATTGTGGTCGTCGCCATCGGGCTGATCAGCCTCAGCCTCGGGGTGATGTTGTGGAACGTGATCGCGGTGTCGCTGCGCCAGTCGATAGTGCCGGACCAACTCCTTGGTCGGGTCAACAGCGTCTACCGCCTTCTGGCGTGGGGCACCATGCCGGTCGGCGCGGCGCTGGGCGGATTTCTGGGCGAGGCCTTCGGGCTGCGCTCCGCTTACTTCGTCTCGGCGGCGGTCATGGCGATCCTGGCCGTGGCCATCCTGCCCGTGATCAACAACCGGACCATCGCCGCGGCGCGCCGCGCCGCCGAGTAGCGACGCCGGCCGACTACTTCTTGGAGAAGGCGATGCTGCCCTTCACGCTCCCGTTCTTCGAGGGAACCAGCTCGATCCAGGTCGAGCCGACGTCGAAGGTGAATGGGTCCCCGTCCTTGGTCTTGAATTTGGGCACGCCGTCCTTGCCGGCTTTCCATGATCCCCTGATGACCTCGCCGTCACGGAACAGGAAAGCGCGCCCCTTGCCGTCGAGCGCGATGTCCGGCGACGGGTTTCCGGCGGAGTCGACGATCGTTTGCGAGTTGTTGACCTCGACCTCCTGCACCAACAGATTAGTGGTTGAGATCTGTTTTCCCCCCGCCGTCAGGAACCGGACGCCGTCCTCGAAACGCGTCCACTTGCCACCCTTCCAGCGCCAGCCGATCTCGACGTTGGGATTGAACGTCAGCGTCACCGATTTCGCCCTGCCGCCTTTCGGCGCGTCGTCGAACTTGAAGTAGGCGGACCCCGGCGGCTCGAGCTTGCGTTTCTTGACGCCGAGCTGGCGCAACTTGCGAGAGTCGCCGAACAGACTGTGCACGTCGGTGCTGCCCGCGGGCACTCGGAACAGCGCGCCGCTGGCATTCTGCTCGTGCAGAGGTATGAGCTTCTGCTTCCTGATTTCGTTTTGGACGATGAGGTTCGCACCGGAGTACGCCAGGATCCTGGTGAACGGCTTGGCTATCTTCGGGTCGTCGAAGCGAGCACTGCGGACCGGGCCTCCCTTGGCCGCGTCGTGGCAGTGGTAGATCGCCATGAAGCGCGTGGCGCCACCCTCGACGATCTCCTCGTAGACGATGTCCGCCTGGTCGAGGCCACTCTGCGGCCTGGCCTCGGGCGAGTTCTCGATCTTCAGCGCGAGGGCGGGACGTGTGAGCTTGACGTCCTTGGGGGGATCCTCGCCGGTCAGGGGGCAGAACGGCGGGGCCTCGGGCTCGGCGGCGGTCTCGGGCTCTTCCTCGTTGCCGCCGGCCTCCGGATCGTCGGTACAGGCGCCGAGCAGGAGCAAGGCGGCAAGCATAACTGCGAGCAGGGAACGATTACTTCGTGAAATCAAAGGAAGCCTCTACCTCGCTCTTGCGGTTGGGGACCAGATGGATCCAGGTCTTGCCCTCGGCGAGCACCATCTCGTCGCCGGAGCGGGTCTTGAAGATCACGGGGTCGTCGGCGTTCTCGCGCTCCCAGGTACCGACGATCGCACGACCATCCCGAAACAGTGTCGCCTTGCCGGACCCGGTCTCGTCGGCGATGTCAACCGAGGGGGTGCCGGTCACGTCCACCACCTCACTGAGCCTCACCGTGTGCTCCTCGACGATGACGTTCTCGACGCCCATCTGACCATGGCCCTCGAGCTCGAACGGTGCACCCGCCTGAGAACGCGCGT
Source organism: Actinomycetota bacterium (assembly GCA_050693935.1). Classification (GTDB taxonomy): domain Bacteria; phylum Actinomycetota; class CADDZG01; order CADDZG01; family WHSQ01; genus WHSV01. The sequence goes on from JBOGWU010000113.1 coordinate 1,978, forward strand.
AGCGCTCGCCGTTGAACTCGTAAGTCACCGTGGTCGAGGAAGAGAAGTTGATGGTGACGTTGCGTGCCGCCTTCGTCTTCCCGTTGTCGCCCAAGGCTCCGAACTCGAACTCGCCCGGAGGGGCGTCACCGAAGTCCTTTACCCCGATCTTGCGCAGCCTCCCACTGTTCCCGTACAGGGTGTGCTCCGTGGTCAAGCCCTCTCGGGGGACGCGCTGCATGGCATCTCCGGCCTTGCTTTCGTCGATCTGAACTATGTCGTTCTTGGACAGGTTGTCGATGACCGTCTGGTTGCCGCCCGAGAAGGCGAGGATCCTGGTGGTGGGAGACATGATGGCGGGATCAACCATACGCGCGCTGCGAATCGGACCTGCCTTGGGCGTGTCGGTGCAGTGGTAGATGGCCATGAAACGAGTGACTCCGCCCTCGACCAGTTCCTCGTAGACGATGTCGGCGTCCTCGAGTCCGGACAAGGGGTAGGCGACCGGAGCGTTTTCGACCTTGACCGCGACCGCCGGACGGTCCAGTACCTCATCGCTCTTCGGCTTCTTCCCCGTGAGCGGGCAGGTAGCCGGGTCGCTGCCGACGAATGGAATTCCAGGGGCATCCTTGCCCGCGAGGGCGAAATAGGCACCGCCGGCGACGAGTACGACTACTACGCCAATGACGATGGCTTTGACTCTCGTGGACAACGCGCGCGTCCTCCTTATTCGGTGTTCGATTCTCGCCGCGGCCGGCAGTTACCGCGAGTGTCCCGCCGTAACTGCGCCCGACCCACTCGGCGTGAGCCTCGTCGCGCAGCACCTCCGATGTCCGGGCCCTTCGGGCCGCTCGGCTCGTGCAAGCTAACACGCTGCCGAACCCAAAAAGCGGCATTTCGTGGCGGGAGCGGAGGTGATTCTGGGCGGCGTGTTTAGAGGTCGAGGAGGGCGGCGGCCCGCTCGGGGGCGGGCACGTGAGAGGGAGCGTCGGCGACGAACCATAGTGGCGCCCACCGTCCTCCGCCCGGCTCGCACTTCTCAACCGCCGCGGCGAGCGCAGGCGGGTAGCGGGTCACGCCCGCCGCGGCCACATCGTCGACCCCTCCGGTTGTCCCGCCGAGGCCGGCCCCCAGCGGGCCCACGGCCAGGCCCGTCTGAGCGGCGGCGATCTGTCCGGCTGCGACTCGTACGAGGCAATGGGCCGCCACGGCCTCGAGTTCGGTACGGCTGAACTCGCTCAGCAGGGTCGCCTCGAAGGCGATGCTGTGGACCCTCCCTGCGCTTACCACCAGCGCGTTGGGGCCTCCTCCGTCGTAAACCAGCAGGGCCGGAGGCTCGATCCCGAGGTCCGATGCCAGCCCCGCCACCAAGTTCTCGATCCGGTCGAGCTCGCCTGGGCGGGCGGGGCGTGCGGCCACCGAGGCGAGCGCGCGGCGGCCCTGCGAGCGCACCCACCAGACCACACCCGAGACGTAGAGCGCGAGTGCCGCGGCAACCGCCAATGGTGGAGCCCCCGCCGTTATCAGAAAGAGAAGGGCCACCGGCACGAGCCCGAACGACACGGCGAGCCGCCAGCTGCGCGCCCCGGGCCCGGGAAGCTGAAACTCGGCTTGGCCCCAGTCCGGCAAGGCGGTCGAGTCGGAAGTGGTCATGGCCGCCATCATCGCCGACATCACGGACGGCTCGAAGCCACGGCTCGGACGTAGATTTTCTCGAGCCGCTCGGCCAGGCGGTTCCAGTCGAACTGCGCGGCAACGGCCCTCCCCGCCTCGCTCATCGCCTTCGCCCGCTCCTGTGAGGTCAGCACCGCGCGCAGCGAATCGGCCAGCGCACCCGCGTCGCCGGGGGGCACGAGCAGGGCCGCTTTTCCTGCCACAGCGCGGAAGCCCTGCAGGTCGGAACAGACCACCGGGGCTCCCGCGGCCATCGCCTCGATGAGCACCATCCCGAAGGACTCCCCGCCGAGCGCGGGCGAGCAGTAGACGTCGACGGAACCGAAGATGCCGGCCTTGAGATCCTCGTGGACCGCTCCGATGAAGTTCACCTCCACCTGCAGACGTTCGGC
>JBOGWU010000114.1:0-5549 GCA_050693935.1 Actinomycetota bacterium
TCGCGGCGGACGTCATCGAGGCGCTCGAGCACTCCGGTCTCGATCCCGGCCATCTGGTGGTGGAGATCACCGAGAGCATGCTGATCGGCAATCCCGAAGCGGCAAGAGAGAGCCTGTCGCGACTGCGGGTCCTCGGTGTGCGCGTGGCCGTCGACGACTTCGGTACCGGTTACTCATCGCTGAGCCATCTCGATGCGTTTCCCATCGACACTCTCAAGATCGATCGCTCCTTCATCCTCAGCCTTGGTGGTCAAGCCGGTCGAGAGAAGCTCATGAGCGCGATCATCGCCTTGTCGCAATCGCTTCGTCTCGCCACCGTCGCGGAGGGGGTCGAGAACTCCGGGCAACTCGAGAGGTTGCAGGCGATGGGCTGTGAGTCGGGACAGGGCTTCTATCTTGCCCGGCCACTGCCCGTGCACGAGATGGAGCACCTACTAGCGACCAGCATTTCCACGCCCAACTCTTACGTCGAGAACGTCAACGCCTTGCGCTCTTCGTAGCGCGACTTCGCCGGCAACCAAGAGGTCCGTAAAAAAGAGAGCCCGGCTCGAAGGTGAGCCGGGCTCTCTACCCCCCATTCGGTGGTTTGTGGGTTAGCGCCAAACGGCGTTGGTGGAAAGCACGAAGTCTGCCTGGTTGTCCTCGCCGGCTTCGATTATCTCCTCGGTCCCGGCATCGTCGAGGATGCGCAGGTAATCGCGACCCTTGTCGGTGAGGTGGGGAACGTCCGAGCTGAAGTCGAGCAGCCCGGCCTGCTGCATCTCTTGGATCATCTTGGGGAATGCCATCGGGTCTCCCGTCAGTCCGAGCGAGGCTTAGCCGCTCGTTCGGACGCCCACGCTAGCGAACGGTTACTTGACCCGCCGGTCCGGTTTCGACTCGAGCGGCGAAAGCCGCGCTGAGCCCGGCAAATGACGGCCAAGGGCCCTGGGCCTCGTGCCTGCACCCGATGAAAGTGGTAGGTCGGCTCGCCCTCTAGGGTCTTATCCATGGATCGCAATTCACCCAGCTCGCCGAGCTTGATCGACTTCGTGCTGAGGGCCTTGGCCGTCGTCATCGGAGTCGCAGTAGCGGCGCTGTCGCTCGGCCCCCAGGCGGGCTCAGAGGGCGTGGTGTCCGACAAGCTCGTTCACTTCCTGTCCTATCTCAGCTTCACCTACTGCGCGCTACTGGGTTTCATCGGAAGGCCCGGACGAGCCCCTTCGGTGTTCCGGCTTGCTTACGCGCTCGTGGGAATGGTGGTTGCGGGCGGAGCCGCGATAGAGCTGCTCCAGATTCTTGTCGGGCGCGAGAGCAGCCTGCTGGACGGGCTGGCGAACGCGGCGGGTGCGTCGCTCGGCCTGGCCCTGTGGCTGCTGACGATGCGCCGGGGCCCCCAACAAGCCTGACCCTGTTCGAATCCGTTGCCCGTCTGTGCGCGACGCCACAGCCGGCACCGCAATCGTTGGTGATGCTGTTCGGATGCGCGCCTCACCACTCAAGGGCGATCGATCTGGCTGCACCGATCATCTCGGCCCGGCTTGATCATGGGGAACCCGGCGCGCGGCGCGCGCATCACTGCTCCCAGACGCGTTGTTCTGTTGCTGTGCCTCGTGTTGGCGGGCTGCGCGGGCCACCGGGTCGATCTGTCGCGCCAATCGCCCGCGCTGCTCGGTGATGAGCCCGGCGGGTTCGAGATCGCCGAGGTCACTCGGGTCGTCGACGGCGACACCATCGAGGTCGTCGTCACCGGTCGCAGTCACGGACCGGCCGCGGGCAAGGCCGGCGTCGGCGAGGTCTATAAGGTCCGCCTCATCGGTATCGACACGCCCGAATCGGTCAAGCCCGGCTCCCCGGTCGAGTGTTTCGGCAAGGAGGCGAGCGCGGCCGCCGCCGCGCTGCTCGAGGGCGAGGAGGTCACGCTCGTCAAGGACGTCGAGGAGACCGACGCCTATGAGCGCCTGCTGCGCTACGTCTACCTGGGCGAGGAGATGGTCAATGCTCGCCTGGTGTTAAACGGTTACGCGAGCGCCTACACCTATCCGCCGAACGTTCGCCACAGCGAGTTGTTCGTGCAGCTGCAGCGGGAAGCGCGGGAGAACGATCGAGGGCTCTGGTCTACTGACACCTGTAACGGAGACTCCTAACTATGTCGCTCAAAAATGACTACTGAGATCCAGAGATGACCGTCGCCGTTCGAGTGTTCGCGTTCTCGATTCTTCCCGTGCTGCTCTCCGCCCTTCATGTGCGCCTTTCCCAAGACGCGAATGATCGCCTCCGGAAGACCGAGGTGTACCTGATCTACATGTTCATGCTCGGGGTGGGCGCAAGTGGGCTCAGCGGTTTCTTCGGTCACGTCTTCACGCCCGATGCCGTGGCGGAATCGATCGACTGGGCGAAGGGGAGTCCGTTCCAGCAGGAGATGGGTTTCGCCAATCTCGCGCTGGGGATTCTGGGACTCGTCTCCGCAGCGAGAAGGGATGGCTTCCGAGAGGCGACCGTGATAGCAGTTGCCGTGGTGGGGGTGGGCGCGACTGTTGTTCACGTCATCGACATCATCGAGTTGGCCAATTTCGCTGCCGGGAACTCGATCCAAAACGCTGCGAACCTTCTGAAGCCGGCCCTGCTCATCCCGCTGCTTCTGATGAGTCGTGCTTCGGAGCCCGCGGGCGCCACGGGTCCTTCCTTCGACCGGTGGCGGCTGACGGTAGTTGGAACCGCGGGGGTTGTAACGGGTGTCGTCGGCGGTGGCTTCGGGATTGGGTACTCGCTCGACCTAGCCTTGCCGACGACCTTGTTCGCGGCACTGGTGGGAGCGGTGATTACGGCGCGGTCGGCGCGCGCTACGTCCGGCAAGCCTTGAATTGGAACCAAGGGGTGCATGTAAAATGCATGCAATGAAGAACATACAGATCAGGAACGTCCCCGACAAGACTCATGCCATCCTTCGGCGTCGAGCGGCTGATGCAGGGATGTCATTGCAGGAGTACCTGCTGGGCCTCGTTAACGAGGCTTCTGCACGTCCCACGATCGAAGAGGTCATGCGGCGCGCCGGACGCCGAACCGGTGGGCGCCTTTCGACGAAGCAGGCCGTCGCTGCTCTCGGGAGGGACCGCGACAAACGGTGATCGTCCTGGATGCCTCGGTCCTTGTCGTGGCCCTTGCCGACGACGATGTTGACGGTGCGAGAGCCAGGACCCGGCTACTTGATGATCCAGACCTGCACGCGCCTCAGCTTGTTGATCTCGAGGTGATCTCGGTTCTTCGGCGGCTACGCAATGCGGGCGAGATTCAGGAGCGCCGCGCCGTCGAAGCACTCGAGGATCTACTCGAGCTGGCTCTGGCCCGGCATCCGCATTGGCCGTTTGCCGCTCGAATCTGGGAACTTCGAGCGAACCTCACCCCTTACGATGCTTCGTACGTTGCTCTCGCAGAGCGCCTTGGTTGCACACTGGTCACCGGCGACCGGCGAATCGCTCGCACCGCCGGAATTCGCTGCGACGTGGAGATTCTCTAAGCATCCACGGAGATCTGGGCCGAACTCGATCAGTGGAGCGGTGGCCCCACCAGATCGATGCCGAATTTTGCGCTCAAGCGGCCGAGCTCTGCAGCCTGCTCCTCGGTGGGGGGAGGGGAGGCGGGTGGAAGCTCGGGTGCCTCGGCTGGACGGCTCGCCGCCCGCGCGAAGTTCTCGAAGTCGGTCCCGTTCGTGACTATTAGCCACCGCGCCGTCTCCGATTCGACCCGGTAGGTGTGTGGCTGCCCCTTGGGGGCCAGCAGCGTGTCACCAGCACCAAGCGTCACGTCGCCTTCGTCTGGCCGATGGATCAAGACCTCACCATCCAGGATGTGGAATACCTCGTCTTGGGAACGGTGAATGTGGAGGGGTGGTGAGTCGCCGCGTCGAGCGAGGTGTTCCATCAACGAGACCCTGTCCGTCCCGGTCTCGTGGCCCACGTGGAACTTTACGAGTGTGTCCAGAAACCACAGAAGGTCTTGATCAGGCATCGCCCGCCCCCCTCGTCAGTGGATGTGGATGGTTCGCGATCCCCACGAACGCTGGAGCAAGGATAGGCCGAAGAAGCTAGGGAGGCCCTCCGCCTTTTCAGCGGATTACCACCGTCTTTTCAGAAGAAAGAAAAAGTGTCACATCCCATCTTCATGATGAGGGCATGGAAACGGGCATCCTGGCGGCGATCGAGGGCTTGGAGAAGGAGAACGCGGGACTCCAGCCCGAGCTCCTGACGACCGCGCACGCCCGCGAGCTAATGGCCAACTACGCGCGCGCCGAGAAGCTGGTCGCCTTCGGGCTGGCGGCGCTGTCGCGCAAGCTCGCCGACTCCGAGGTGGCCCAACTCACCGGCTCCTCGATGGGCAAGGCCAGGAACGTGGTGGCGACCGGCAAGGTCATGGCCGACTCCGCAGAGCTTTCCGGCGCCATGCAGCAGGGCGACATCTCCCTCGATCAAGCTCTCGAGATCGCCAAGGCCGAGGAGTCGGCTCCCGGTTCCGCCACCGAGCTACTGACAGTGGCCCAGGCAGAGTCATTTCACGTGCTTCGCGAGAAGGCTCGCAAGACCAAGCTCGAGGCCGAGCAGCACAAGGGTCTGGCGCAGCGTCAACACGCTGCGCGCAAAGCCCGTAGCAACGGCGACGAGCTGGGGATGGTTCACATCCACATGGAGCTCGAGCCGCACGTCGGCTCACCGATCGTGGCGCGCGCCGAGGCCGAGGCGCAAAGACTCGCCCGCAAGGCGAAGGCGGCCGGGACCAAGGAGCCCTTCGAACGACATCTAGCCGACGCTTACGCCGCGCTGCTGTCGGGCTCGGGCAAGGGTCGCGCCAAGCGGCCCGAACTGGTGATCTTGGTCAGCCACGAGGTGGCCAAGCGCGGTTGGACAGACGTCAAAGAGGGCGAGCTCTGCAAGATCCCAGGGGTGGGGCCGGTGTCGCCGCAGGTGGCCAGAGAGATCGCCCAGGACGCGTTCCTCAACGGGGTGTTCTTCGACGGGGTGGACCTGCGCAACTTCAAGCGCTACTCGCGCGATCCCACAATCGAGGTGCGCACCGCCCTGGAGTTGGGTGAGCCGCCCGATTTCGAGGGCGTGGTGTGCGTCGACTGCGGGAACCGCTTACGGCCCGAGTTCGATCACGTCGAGCCGCGCGTCGCTCTCGGCCCCACCTCCCACCGAAACCTCAAGCCGCGTTGCTATCGCTGCCACCAGGCCAAGACCGAACGGGATCGCAAGGCCGGCAAGCTCAAGCCGCCCGAGCCCTGACCATCGCATGCCGCGAAACCGTTTTGAGTTGAATGCCAAACGTCCACGCTCCGTCGCGGCCTCCGGGCGCCTCGGATCAGCACTGGGACGCGTGATGGCCCTCTGCGGTGATGGGTCTATAGCGGCAATGGGGGCAGGCCCTGAACCTCGTTTCTCTCCTGACCCCATTTTCTGTCAGAGGTGGACCAGGTGGACCAGGTGGACCAGGTGGACCAGGTGGACCAGGTGGACCAGGTGGACCAGGTGGACCAGGTGGACCAGGTGGACCAGGTGGACCAGGTGGACCAGGTG
>JBOGWU010000115.1:0-4291 GCA_050693935.1 Actinomycetota bacterium
CGGGCTGAAGCCCCGCGTTCTCCTTCTCCAAGCCTTCGATCGCCGCCAGGATGCCCGTTTCCATTACTTCATCCTGACGATGGGGTGTGACACTTTTGCTTTCTTCTGAAAAGACGGTGGTAATCCGCTGAAAAGGCGGCGGCTCCCCAGCTTAGAGTTAAGCGCCTGCGGGACCTTCGGCATCGAGCTGGTGGGCCGCCGCTTATTAATCGGGCATTCGTCACTTCCATTTCAATCCTTACCGTTGCACGCTTCGTCGGCCCACAGGCCTGCGCTGGCTTCTCTGGCCTGGCGCTGGAGGTCGACGAACAACTCGCTGTGGCGGATGTTCGGCGGATAGGTGTAGGCGCTCGCGTAACCGTTTAGCACCAGGCGAGCATTGACCATCTCCTCGCCCAGGTAGACGTAGCGCAGCAGGCGGTCGTAGGCGTCGGTCTCCTCGACGTCCTTGACGAGCGTGACCTCCTCGCCTTCGAGCAGCGCGGCGGCGGCCGCGCTCGCCTCCTTGCCGAAACACTCGACCGGGGAGCCGGGCTTGACCGATTCGGGCGTGTCGATACCGATGAGGCGAATCTTGTAGACCTCGCCGAGCTCGGCCAAGCCGGCGGCAGGGCCTTCGCTGCGATCCGTAATCGTGACCTCGATGGTGTCGCCATCGACGACGCGGCCGACCTGCGCGGTCTCGTAGCCGCCGGGTTCGGTGCTCAACAGAGCCGGCGACTGGCGCGACAGATCGACCTCGTGCCCTCCGCACGCCGACATCGCGGTGCTCAGCAACCCCAGGACGATGAGTGAGCGCCTCATGAACAGGACGCTAACGATCCGATGCGACACAAACGGTGTGCGCGCGAGTTAGTGAATGGTGGTGCGCGCATGCGAACAGCATCACCAACGATTGCGGTGCCGGCTGTGGCGTCGCGCACAGTCGGGCACCGGATTTGAACAGGGTCAGGCTTGTTGGAGGCCGCGGCGCATCGTCAGCAGCCACAGGGCCAGGCCGAGCGACGCACCCGCCGCGTTCGCCAGCCCGTCCAGCAGGCTGCTCTCGCGCCCGACCAGAATCTGGAGCAGCTCTATCGCGGCTCCGCCCGCCACCACCATTCCCACGAGCGCGTAAGCAAGCCGGAACACCGAAGGGGCTCGTCCGGGCCTTCCGATGAAACCCAGGAGTGCGCAGTAGGTGAAGCTGAGATAGGACAGGAAGTGAACGAGCTTGTCGGACACCACGCCCTCAGAGCCCGCCTGGGGGCCGAGCGACAGCGCGGCTACCGCGACTCCGATGACGACCGCGAAGGCCCTCAGCACGAAGTCGATCAGGCTCGGCGAGCTGGGTGAATTGCGATCCATGGAAAGACCCTAGAGGGCGAGCCGACCTACCACTTGCATCGGGCGCAAGCACGGGGCCCAGGGGCACGATGCGCTGTTCCAGGGGATTAACCGGGTCGCGTGACGGCCTTGATAGGGTTTGCCCTGGCTGGGTGCCGCGGGTTTAGGCGACCCTCCAGGCAAGAGGGGGCAACTCACGACTGAGCGGACTGTTATCCCGGCCCGCACTCGACGATAGGGCGCCAGGGATGCAAGCACCGGACACCGAGGAGACAATCGACCTACGCGAGTACATCGCGATCCTGCGCGCTCGCAAGTGGTCGATCCTCATCACCGCAGGCGTCGTCATCGTTGCCACGCTGGCCTTCTCGTTGCAGCAAACCCGCCTTTACACGGCCGAGGCCCGACTGCTGGTCGAGCAGCTCCCGAGCAGCCAGGACGAGACGCTCGCCCCCGTGGTCAACCTCGAGACCGAACGAGAGTTGGTGCAGTCGGTCACGGTGGCCGAGCTGGTCAAAGAAGAACTCGACCTAGAGATGCCGGTCGACGTTTTGCTGGACGGCCTGGACGTGCAGGTCGTGACCGAGACCGAGGTCCTGATCATCGGGTACACCTCGGATGACCCGGCCTTCTCGCAGCAGGCGGCCAACGGCTTCGCTCAGGGCTACATCGACAACCGGCGCAATCAGGCCCTCGCGGAAATCTCGGCCGCGCAGGACGACGTCCAACAAAGCATCACCAGGGTCAACCAGCAGCTCACCGACGTTGGCCAGCAGCTCGAGGAGCTTCAGAACCCCGACCCCCTGGCGGCTCCGGATCCGAACGCAGCAGGGTCGCGCGTCGCGTTGGAGTCGCGCCAAACAACGCTGCTGGCCAGGCTCGGCGTGCTGCAGGAACGCTTCGACAGCCTGAGCCCCGGCGACACAGTGCGCCTCGGCGCCGGCCAGGTCATCGCTCCCGCGACTCGGCCGACCTCGCCTTCGTCGCCTAACCTGCTGCGCAACGCGCTTTTGGCCGCGTTCCTCGGACTTGCTCTCGGCATTGGCCTGGCGTTCTTGAAGGAGCGGCTAGAAGATCGCTTCAAGGGACGGGACGATGTCGAGCAGTTGCTCGCAGCTCCGTTACTGGCCACGATCCCCCGCTTTGCGATCAAGAGCCCCAACGAGGACACCGCCAAGCTCATTCTTCGCACCGAACCAACCGGTCTCGCCAGCGAGTCCTATCGCAGCCTGCGAACCAATCTCGAGTTCGTCGCCTCGACCACGGGGCGCAACAGCTTTCTCATAACGAGCCCATCGGCGGGCGAGGGCAAATCGATCACCACGGCGAATCTGGCGCTGGCGTTCGCCCAATCGGGCCGCCGCACCATAATCGTGTCCGGCGACCTGCGCCGTCCCACGATCGAGAAGATGTTTGCCATCCGTGCAAACGAGGGCCTATCGACCTTCCTCGCAGGACAGACGGGCCATCTGGAGCCGATAATCGTTAACCCGGGCGTGGCCAATTTGCGGATCCTGCCGACGGGGCCGGTGCCGCCAAATCCGGCAGAGCTGATGACCTCTCCCCGACTGCGCGAGCTGATCACCGATCTGGAGGTCGCCTGCGATGTCTTGCTGGTCGACTCCGCGCCAACGATTCCGGTGGCCGATGCGGCCATCCTCGGAGCGCATGACGTGCCGGTTGCGTTCGCAGCGATCCCTGTTCGAATCGACGTCGCCGAAGAATCGACCGCCATCGCGGTGGATCGAGATCGACGAGTCGGCATTGAAAACGTGGGCGCTTGCCGGACCTGTCGGTACGAATGGAACGACCGCGGTGGCCACCCCTGCGACAACCAAGAGCTTCGCTCTCATCCTGTGCGCTCTGCTCATTGGGTACCCCCTCTAGGCCCCCGCCATTCCCCACCGTATGGCAGGAACAGGCTAGCAAATGTACGCGTGACAACCTATTCCCACTTTAAGGGGATTTGCGACACACCTCGGATGTCCTGCGATTCACCTCTTAGAGTCTTTGCGACACACCATTTGGCTACAGCGCTTCCCTCTAACGGGGATTTTGCAACACACCATTTGGATCTCCGGCAACCTGTGAACCCGACCAGCGGGTCAAGTAACGATTGACTAGCGTGGGCGTCCCAGGCGAGCAGAACGCTTGGTTGGGAGATGATGGGAGAACTGATGGCATTCCCCAAGATGATCCAAGAGATGCAGCAGGCCGGGCTGCTCGACTTCAGCTCGGACGTTCCCCACCTCACCGATAAGGGTCGCGACTACTTGCGCATCCTCGACGATGCCGGGACCGAGGAGATCATCGAAGCCGGCGAGGACAACCAAGCAGACTTCGTGCTTTCCACCAACGCCGTCTGGCGCTAACCCACAAACCACCGAATGGGGGGTAGAGAGCCCGGCTCACCTTCGAGCCGGGCTCTCTTTTTTGAGGACCTCTTGGTTGCCGGCGAAGTCGCGCTAGGAAGAGCGCAGGGCGTTGACGTTCTCGACGTAAGAGTTGGGCGTGGAGACGCTGGTCGCGAGGAGGTGCTCCATCTCGTGCACGGGCAGCGGCCGGGCGAGATAGAAGCCCTGTCCCGACTCACAGCCCATCGCCTGCAACCTCTCGAGCTGCCCGGAATTCTCGACACCCTCCGCGACGGTGGTGAGACGAAGGGATTGCGACAGGGCGATGATCGCGCTCGTGAGCTTCTCTCGACCGGCTTGTTCACCCAGGCTGAGGATGAAGGAGCGATCGATCTTGAGAGTGTCGATGGGAAACGCATCGAGATGGCTCAACGATGAGTAACCGGTACCGAAGTCGTCGACGGCCACCCGCACACCGAGGACTCGCAGTCGCGACAGGCTCTCTCTTGCCGCTTCGGGATTGCCGATCAGCATGCTCTCGGTGATCTCCACCACCAGATGGCCGGGATCGAGACCGGAGTGCTCGAGCGCCTCGATGACGTCCGCCGCGA
>JBOGWU010000116.1:0-2248 GCA_050693935.1 Actinomycetota bacterium
ACCGACGTAGAGCGCTACCTCAACGAGAGGGCCGTCTTCGTAGAGGAGTAGAGCCTTGGCCATCGCGGGCGGGGCCCAGGTCGTCGGCCTGGACATCGGCACCAGCGCAGTGCGCGCAGCAGAGGTATCGAATGGGAAGAACGGGCTCAGCCTGAGCAAGTTCGGGCAGGTCGCATTGCCCCCCGGCTCCGTCGTCGACGGTGAGATCCGGGACGCAGGCGCCGTCTCCCAGGCGATAGCCACCCTGTTCAAGCGCAGCAAGATCTCGAACAAGAAGGTTGTCGTCGGCGTTGCCAACCAGCGCGTCGTCGTGCGCCAGGTCGATCTCCCCTATATGGAGGAGAAAGACTTCCGCAGCGCCCTGAAGTTCCAGGTCGCCGACCACATCCCGATGTCGGTCGACGATGCCGAGATCGACTATCAGATCCTCGCCGATTTCGAGACCGAGGACCAAGGCCACATGATGCGGGTCCTCCTGGTCGCCGCGGCAACCGACATGGTCGAGCAGTTCGTCGACACCGTCGCCGCCGCGGGACTCAGGCCGGCCGGCGTCGACCTCATTCCCTTTGCCGTGGCTCGCGCAGTCAGCGACGCAGCCCGAGGCGAGGTTGGGATCGACGGGGCAGAGGCCATCGTCGACGTGGGCGCCGGAGTTACCAACGTTCTCGTCCACCGCGCCGGCGAGGCTCAGTTCGTTCGCATCCTGCTGATCGGCGGAGACGAAGCAACCCAAGCCCTCGCCGACGACCTGGAGATCTCCTTCGAGGAGGCCGAGGCCGTCAAGCTGGACCTCCACAACGGCGTTGGCACCCCCGGGAGCGCAGAGATCGTCGCACGAAGCGTCGGAGCGTTGGTCTCGGAGATCCAGGGCTCGCTCGACTACTACCTCGGACTCGAGGAGGCGGAGCCCATCCGCTCGGTGTTGCTGACCGGCGGCGGTTCGATGACCCCCGGTTTGGCCGACGCTCTCGAGACCGCTATTGAAATGAACGTCTACAGCGCGGCCCCGCTACAGCAGGTCGACGCTCGCAAGTCCGGCCTCAATCAGGGCCAGATCAACCAGGTCGAGCCGGTGGCCGCCGCCGCCGTCGGCCTCGCTATAGGGAGGGCCGGCCGATGATGCACCGCTTCGATCTGCTGCCCGCCAGGTATGCCAAACAGGCAGCTCAGCGTCGCAACCTCGGACTCGTGGCCATCGCCGGCCTAGGCCTGACACTCGGGATGCTCGCCTGGTGGTTCATGCTCGGCAGTCAGATCAACGCGACCGAGGAAGAGCTTCAGGTCGCACAAGCAAAGAACACGCAGCTCAACCAAGAGATCGCCAAGCTCCAGAAGTTCGACGAGCTCGCCCTCGAGGTCAAGGACAAGGCCGGCAACCTGCTGCTGGTGTTCGCCGGCGACGTTGCCTGGCCGTCGATGCTCAACGAGGTCGCCATGGTCACCCCCGGCGAGGTGTGGCTCGAGGGCCTCACCACCTCTGCAGGAGTCACCGAGGGCGCCGCTCCCGTTGGCACCGAGACCGCCGAGATTCGCGTCGGCGACGAGGCCTCCTTCGGACGGGTGCAGTTCACCGGCAAGTCGACCTCGATGACCGGAGTCGGCAAGTGGCTCATGCGCCTTTCGAGCGTCAAGGAGTTCCAGGCGGTGTGGTTGAACTCGGCCACCAAGACCGAGGCAACCGACAACACGCCGGAGTTCATCGACTTCGACTCGACGATCGAGCTGAACAGCAAAGCCTCCTCGCTCCTGCGTGAGCTCGAGAATCTCGCTGGAGGCACCACGCTTGCAGAGGAGACGCCATGAAAGAGCACAAGAAAGTAATCCTGGGAAGCGTCGGGCTCGTGCTCGTGATGGCGCTGATGTTCTTCTTCCTCATCAACCCCCGCAAGGGCGAGCTGGCAGAGGCGAAGGAGGCGGTGAAGGCGGCCGAGACCGAGACCGTCGTGCTCCAGACCGAGCTGACCAGGCTCGAGGGTCTGCAGAAGAACGCTCCTCAGCTCCAGGCCGCGCTCGACCAGATCCGTGAGCTCGTTCCCGAGGATGACAACGTCAGCAACTTCGTGTTCCAAACTCAGCAGGAGGCGGACAAGGCGGGTCTCGACTTCGTGTCGATCACCCCGCAGCTCCCCAAGCCTCCGCCTGAGGGCGCTCCGCTCGCCGAGGTCAAGATCGACATCGGCGCCAAGGGCACCTACTTCACGATCCAGGACTTCATCAGGCGTCTCACCGAGCTCGACCGTGCCGTGCG
>JBOGWU010000117.1:0-2451 GCA_050693935.1 Actinomycetota bacterium
TAAGCGCGCGTACCTTGTCCGGTGAGCCTGTGACCTCGACGATGAGAGCGTCGGAGTCCACATCGCTGACCTTCGCCCTGAAGATCTCAACGATCTCGAGGACCTCGGCTCTCCTGCCGACGCCCACGCCGACCTTGATAAGCGCGATCTCCCGATCGACCGAGGCATCACCAGGAAGCTCTTCCACGCGCAGCACGTGGATCAGTTTGTGAAGTTGCTTCATGCACTGTTCGACGGGCTTGCCGTCCGCCGACAGCACCACGGTCATGCGCGATACATCGGGGTGCTCGGTTTCGCCGACGGCCAGTGATGTGATGTTGAAACCACGGCGAGCGAACAGCCCCGACACTCTGGCCAGCACGCCCGGGCGGTTCTCGACCAGGATCGACAGCGTGTGAGAGGAGATCATGAGGCGGCCTCCTCACGTCGCGTATACGCCTCGTTGGGGGCCTGAGGTTCACCGTCGTAGGGCCGTTGGTTTGGCCCCACGATGATCTCGTCGTTGGACGCTCCCGCGGGAACCATAGGGAAGCACATCTCGCCGGCATCGACGCGAAAGTCGATCACGCAGGGACGGTCGTCGACCGACATCGCCTTGTCGATGACGCCGTCGACGTCGGAGACCGACTCGGCTCGGAGCCCGACCGCTCCGTAGGCCTCGGCGAGCATCACGTAGTCGGGAACCTGCGGCAGGTGTACCTGCGAGTAGCGCTCGTCGTAGAAGAGCTCCTGCCACTGGCGAACCATCCCCAGGTGCGAGTTGTTGAGGATCGCCACGGTGAAAGGGATCCTCTCGAGCGTTGCAGTGGCCAGCTCCTGGGCGGTCATTTGAAAGCATCCGTCGCCGTCGATGGCCACGACACGCTCGGCCGGGCGCCCGACCTTGGCCCCGAGTGCCGCAGGGACCGCGAAGCCCATGGTGCCGAGGCCCCCCGAGGTGACCCAGGAGTAGGGCTTGTTGAGTGGCAGCATCTGCGACGCCCACATCTGGTGCTGGCCCACACCCGTGGCGATGATGGCATCACCCTTGGTCGCTTCCGCGAACCTCTCGACCACGTACTGGGGCTTGATCGGCCCCTCTCCGGGTTGGTCGTAAACAAACGGATAGTCGCGGCTCCAGCGCTCGACCTCCGAGTGCCACTGCTGCAGATCGACGCGGCCTCGCTCGCTGTTGTCACCCAGCACGGCCTTGTTCAGCTCGACTATCACCGACTTGGCGTCACCGACGATCGGAACGTCGGCATGACGGTTCTTGCCGATCTCTGCGGGGTCGATGTCCGCGTGAATCACTTCTGCGTCGGGCGCGAACCCGTCGAGCCGTCCCGTCACACGGTCGTCGAAACGAGCACCGAGGTTTATCAGCAGGTCGGCTCGCTGCATGGCGGTCACGGCCGCGTAGTTGCCGTGCATGCCGGGCATCCCCAGACATAGGTTTTTAATTACTGGGAACGCCCCGCGTGCCATGAGGGTGGAGACCACCGGCGCGCCGACGGTCTCGGCGAGCGCGATCAGCTCGTGTGCCGCACGAGCCTTGAACACACCACCACCCACGTAGAGCACCGGCCGGCGAGCCTCACGAACGAGGTCGGCGGCCGCTCGAATCTGACGGCGATTGGGTTTCGTCGTCGGTCTGTAGCCGGGGAGATTGACGGTGGAGGGGAAGTCGAAAGCGGTCGGGGAGGTAAGCACGTCCTTGGGGAGGTCGACCACCACGGGGCCGGGCCGCCCGGTCGATGCGATGTGAAACGCCTCGGCGATCGCGGTCGGGATCTCGTCGGGATCCATGACTTTGTAGGAGTGCTTGGTCACGGGCATGGTGATCCCGGTGATATCGGCTTCCTGGAAGGCGTCGTTGCCGATCGAGGCACGGGGAACCTGGCCGGTGATCGCAACCAGCGGCACGGAGTCCATGAAGGCGTCGGTTATCGGCGTGACGAGGTTGGTGGCTCCCGGGCCCGAGGTCGCGAAGCACACCCCAACCCTGCCGGTGACGTGGGCGTAGCCCTCGGCCGCATGCCCCGCGCCCTGCTCGTGGCGCATGAGGATGTGGCGAATCGACGAGTCGCGCAGGGGATCGTAGGCCGGCAGGATCGTGCCTCCCGGGATGCCGAAGACGACGTCGGTTCCAACCCGCTCGAGCGACGCGATCAGCGACTGAGCTCCGGTCATCGTGGTCATTTCGCTTCCAATCTGCGCGGGGCGGGCTCGGCCGGACCGCAGCACAAACGCGGACGCGGCCTCCGCTTCGAGATGCGAATCTGTCTCACGGCGCGTGTCCGGCGGCATCTCGGAACTTGTAGGCGTAGAAGCCCAGCCGGTACAGCGCACGAGCAAAGGCCTCTTCGGAGGAGTCGCCGCGCTCGGCGGTTGTCATCGAGGCGCACTCCACCGGACCGTCGAGCGTCGAATCCTCGGATGAGAAGAAGGACTCGAACCACTCACGCTTGGTGG